>NZ_JBSOQX010000020.1:0-51754 GCF_053819265.1 Lacticaseibacillus sp. 30 | reverse complement strand
ATGACGTATTCAATGCCATCCTTTACTCGCTTACTACAGGGTGCCAATGGCGTGAATTACCGCAACGATAGATCGTTGAACGTTCATGGAGTTGGCTAGACAAATGTCGGCGACTTTGGAAAAACTGTGAACGTGCCCTTAACAGCAGTCTTCAAATAGTTGTATTGGCCTTCCTGAAGATAGTTCTTAAAAGATACTAGACAGGTTCTAAATCATCAGGGACTAGCCAATAGTATTTGGTCGGTCGAATGCGCTTGGGCGTCATGAAATAGCCTGCCATTATGGTGACTTTCCCCAGCACCTTGACGTGACGATTGCGATGCTGTGTAAAGGCATTTAACTCAGTATCAGTTTTTGTTTGTTCCTGGGTCAAACGCTTTTTAATGGCGGCATAGCTGTGCTTTTTAGCTTCCTCGGCACGCTGATTAGCAGTTTTCTGTGCCTCTGCCAGAATATCCTCACGTTCATACGGATCACTGGTTTGAATCATAAGCAAGTGCAGACCGGCACGTTCTGCCTCAGTTAGCTCTTTGAGGTTTTTGAGCGCCACCTCTTCCGGAAAGGCTTCACGTTTCCGTTGATTAAACTCTTTAGAACTCATTAGGGTCGCCTCCATTAGCTGTCATGAGTGATTTATTCCAGTATGCCACCAAGGTCTCTTTCATAGCACCAAACAAGTAATTTTCGACGTTGTTAATTTTTTTACTGTCAGAACGTAGGATGTTGAAAAAGCGCCGCATAGTCTTGTTGATCATTTCTTGGCACTGCGGATCATCAAGTACGATTGTCGTTCCTTCATGTTCCCTTTCTACAGCCTTTTTGGCATTTAGAATAATACCGAGGAACCTGTGCATTTGTTGTGGTGATTGGCACCAAAGACTAAGTAGTTCCACGCCTTCTTTGTTGAGAAAGAGGCCACCTGTTATTGATTCAGGCAGATAGTTTCTGGCATTTTTTACGAGATCTTGATTTTGCTTTTTAATGATCTCAGGTGAATATCGATTTGTGGAAAAGTCCAGTTTTTCTGTCTCTTTATTGTCTCTAGTATTTATGTCTAAGTCTTTATATAGATCGTGACCTATTTTCGGAAGTCTGCTTTTATCAAGGGTTTGAGACATGTTAGTAGCGAACTCATACTGACTTCTGATTTTCGGAAGTCTTTTGTTACCAAGGCTTTGAGCGGTCTCATACTGACTTCTGATTTTCGGAAGTCTGCTTTTATCAAGGGTTTGCGCTGTTTCACTAGTTTCTTGTGAGCGTAAATAACGATCTTGTGGATTAACGGACAGGTCAGCTAAATATAGACGGTTTGGTAATTGACGACCAGCACTAGGCTGAAAACCCATCCGCTTTTGAAGTAAAAGATGAGCGGTCTCAAGCTCCTTCTTAATTTTAGCAACTTTGGTGTTAGAACAATTGAATAAGCTCTTTAGTTCCTCGTTAGTAAATATAAAATATACATGATTCTCTTCGTCTACTAGGTGATTCTTGAGAGAATATTCGAGCCGATCCTTTAACACCATGTAAGCTAGTTTGGTATCACTACTTAATTTGGAATATTGGCTACCGTACATTAATACTTTTGGAAATTGGAAAAAGAGATTACCGTAAACGCTATCTGCTTTGTAGAACTTAAATGAGTCTTGAGCCATGGTATGTACCTCCGTCTTTGCTGGTTTATTTGTTCAGTCACAAAAAAAGACTGAACAGCTTCTACCAGCTATCCAGTCCTCGTGCCTGTACATTGAAATTTAGCAAGAAAGTTGCTAAAATGATGTCACAAGCTGAAACTTGATTGCTAAAGATAATTCTTCCGCCAAGTCGGATTGTCTTTAGTGGGTAGCTGGTACAAGCTACCGTGATCCCCGATCCTGATGGATAGGGGCTTTTTTTATGTCAAAAAGCTTTGTAAGTGGTTGCACAAAACTTCTATTACAGTCATTGTACAAATCTCCTAAATTTAAATCAAGCGTTTTGCGGAAATATATATTGTGCGATTGTTGATATTAGTGCTATACTAGCATTATCAGATATATTTGATATATCACGTATAGGCAATATACTCGCTATATTCGGAATATCACAAATATAGGATATATCAAATATATCAGATATATTTGATATAACGAACACAGAGGAACTGGAGTGATTGAAATGGAAGAAAAACATGATGGTCGAGTGGTGGTCTTAACCAATATGAAGGGTGGCATAGGGAAAACAACCGACAACGACCTATTGGCGGTTGTTGCATCTCAGATGTTTGGAAAGAAAGTTCTCCTAATTGATTATGACCAACAGGGAAACACAACGGCAAATATCTCGAGGACATTCGACGTTCCTGTTTTTGAACGATCGTTTGCTAAGGCTGTTATGGTTAAAGATTTTGAGTCCGGCATAACACAGGTTAGTCAAAATTTGTACATTATGCCAACGAGCATAACCTCAAAAGAATTGAACGACTGGTTGAAAGATACTTACAAAGACGAATATTCACAACATCTAGCTTTTGTCGATCCACTAAACAAGTTGCGCCAACAGTTCGATTTAATTCTTTTTGATTGTCCACCAAGCACCGATCATGTTGTTGATGCTGTGCTTACAGCTGCTGATTATGTGATTCCTCTCCAAGAATTGAAAGCCTTCGCCATGGAATCAACAAGCAAGTTTATCAATGAAGTTTTGATGCCGATAGTCACCTCCTATGCAGAAGAGTCCCGAGTTCAAATATTGGGTATAATTCCTGTGCTTTGGTCACGACGCCGTGATTTACAGATGAATCATTATAATGACTTGTATACCAAGTATGGCGAGGAGAACATTTTTGCTACGCCAATCAAGTCTTCTGACCGACTTGAACTATTCGGGGAAACGGGCATACAGTTGAACGATTATGTTGATAGGCGTATGTGGAGTGTTTTCGCAGATATTTTTTGTGAGATGAATGACCGGATAGCTTATTACGAGTCAACCGGCGATATGGAAGGATTTTCCTATACGCCTCAATACTCGGATGCTGTCCAAAACAAGGTTCTTCCAAAAGGAAAGGAGATAGAGATTAATGGCATTACTACCAAGTAGCAAGGAAGCAAGAAAGCATCTGACTGCAGAAAATATTAAAATTACGGACGACGTAAAAACGAACATAGCTGGTAAAAAGTCTATGTCGAAAAAACGGCGGCCAATACAAGTAGATGCGGATGTGCTACAGAAATTTCATGGTGTGGCCTATGCGATGGACATACCGATGTATGAAGTAGCAAGGTTAGCTATTGCTGCCTTACAGCATACACTCACAGCAGCAGAGCTTGAACGTTATGATGTTAAATTGAAGAAGTAGCACGTTAGGCTCAATAAATATATCTGCTATACGCAATATACAGAGCACACGCGCTATACGCGATATATACAATATATTCTGTATATTGTGTATAGCAGGTGTGCTTGGCGTGTACCTCGAAGACGCGCAAGCGTTTAGGTATACTAAATATACCCAGCATATCTAATATATCAGATATAGTAGATATATTAGATATATGAGGGCTTTGAGACGTGTGCTGTACTTGTAAATGATGTCCATGATCCCCATACAGGAAGTGATCCGAAGAACAGACTTGAAAAGACCGTTAGTTGGTGGTAGCAATGAATTTAACAATTTGATGCCGATATTAGCACCAAATCATAGGCTAATTACGTCATGGTTTAATAATTATTAGGGGGAGCATGTTTGGAATCATTAATTCGACGAAGGATGCAATCACTAAAGAAACTGACGGATAATGGCAAAAAAACAATCTCAATCATTCAGTTACAAGGTTATGTACAAAATGTTTCTTTTAAATTTGAGGAATCAGCGAACGTTGTTGAGTTAGCAAGACTAAAGAACCTTAACTTGCCAACAGATTATATTGAGTTTCTTTCAATTTCGAACGGAATGTTTCTATTTTACACAGAAATCTCAGGTTTCCCGATGGGATATGCCAGTGAAGTGTATTCAATTGACAAAGTGATTGCTGAGCGGAAGGCATTGCCCAAAAGTTTTAATAATATGATTCCGATTATGCATATTAGAGATGTTGGTGACATGTATATTAACGAGGAACAGCGCAGACTAGGTAAACCGTATTTAACATATCCAGGGATGCAGGCCAGCCAATGCTTTGATCTCTCTTTCTCAAAATGGTTAGATAGATACATGGTAGCTGGTGGCAATGAGTTTTGGAATTTTTAGCGATTTAAAGGAGCTGATTAAATGCTCTTTTTGGAATATTTGCATCAGATCGACTCATTGAGTATTGAGATATACACTAAACCAAATGGATTGGGGATCCCAGCTGAGGATTATAAACCAATTTATGTTCCCGTTTCTGAACATGAACCAAACCTGGAGTGGATTCCTTGGGCGGCAGGAGCTGTTGTATTAATAGCAACAATTATTATGGCTCCAGAAGTAGCGGATACGCTTGTTGGAACGGCTGCTAAACTATTACCAGCGACATTCATTGCTGCTTAGCTTTTAAGGAGGCGATTAATTGGGGTTGTTACAATTAATGCTTGGTGTGCTTGGATTCACAGTGTTATTAAGTTCTCTTTTTTTGACAATATTGGTACGGCGACAAGCTGCGCATCAAAAGCGTAGTGAAGCCTATATAGAAGTAGCTAAATATCTGGGTGAAAATCCAACTTTATTTAAGAAGGTGAACCAATTAGTCAAATTGGAAAGCACAACAAAGATTTTATCATTGGTGTTTTTCTTAGGTGGCTGGATAGTCTATTCAATAAACGATTTTCTGATAATTTCTTTGGACGATAGTGTCCGTGTAATGATTTTGTGGACATCAATTGTCTTGTTTGTTATCTTAACCATTGTGCAGATGATGCTAGAATTTCGGCACAAAAAATTGTTGGCTTTTCCTCTGTCTAATATTTCTCCAGTAGAGAATACTGCAGGAGAGAAACGCTGGATTCTCAGCAAGATACTGTTAATGATTGGGACGGCGATATTGACAACATGGCTACAGCTTGTGGCTCAATGATTACTAACTGATAAACTTTCAAAAATTGATCCGTTAGATTGTACCCTAGTGTAACTAATGTGAACGGAGAGTATTGTTAGTTACATATAAGTGACCCGAAGACACTCTGGAAATTGAATTCAGCAAGGGACGGTGGTCAGTTTTTTTGCATGTCTTTGACATTTAAACTGTTTAGTTAATTTAATCCCCGTAAAAGTCTAACCAGTTTCATTCTTGATTGGCATATCCGTGTATATAATAGGAAGAAACTCATTTTAAATTGATTAATGAACCGTCAATGAACGCACAAATTAATTGTGTCCGTAACTACAACATAAGAGCCGTTTGAATCCTTGATTGCATAATTAAGTTATCACCCCCGAAGACACGAAAAGATTCACTTTTTTAGCATTGATTATTTCTCAACACTAGAAAGTGTAGACCCGTGATTTATGGAAAAGAGCTCCTCGAGATCAATTTCTCGAGAAGCTCTTTTTTAAATGAAAATATACTTTTGCTTGAGTTCCGTACTGCGGTATATGATTAAAATCAATAAGAAAACTTGGCAAGGTCAGTGCCATGCTTAACAGTCCCGGTTTTGACTAAGTTCAGCTTATCCTTACGCTCAGCGCTGTTCGTCTCCACGACTATGATAGTAGAAAGCTTACCATTCGCTTCAACTTCTTGCCGGTTCATAACGGCTATTTTTTCCCCAGCCTTTACTTCATCGCCTGAATTTACCAGCACCTTAAAGGGTTTACCCTTAAGTTCGACGGTATCGACACCCATGTGGATAAGAATATCACGCCCCTCTGCGGTGCTGATTCCGATACCATGCTTCGTTGCTGCAACCATTGTGACGTTACCACTAACGGGTGCGTAGACGTTATCTGAACTAGGATTGACGGCTACGCCAATTCCCATTGCTCCCTGTGAGAAGACGGGATCTTCAATCGTGTTGATGGGAACGGCAGTGCCATCACTTGGCGCAAGAATTGAATTTGACGCCCAGATGGGATTCTTTTTGAAGAATTTGAACAATATTTATTCACCTCTAATCAATAAAGCTGTGTCTCTACTTCAGAAACTGTTTGATGATCTTGTAGGAGTCTGATAGCGCTGAGACATTTTCGTTAAAATGCAGTTGTAGATATCTATAGAATATTAAGTCGACAACGTATAGCTGTGATAGAAGTGATGTTGTTGCAGCTGTACGAAGGTGGTCGGGACTTTTACCTTCATCTGTTGGGATGACAAGTGTTGCTGTTTTACTAAGCTGGCCTGCTTGCTCCGCTGTGAGCACAATAGTAGGAACGTCGTTTTCTTTACTGGCCTTAGCAAGTTTGATAACTTCTTGAGTTAATCCTGAATTTGAGATTAAAACCATGACATGGTTCATATTTTGTGTCACGATATTCGTCATTGCTTGATGTACATCAGGAGGGTTGAGAACTGGCTTGCCCAATCGACTAAATTTCTGATAGAAGTCATTTGCGACGACTGACGAAGCGCCGATTCCAAATACGCTCATAACATTTGCCCAAGAAAGCAAGTTGGCGGCACTATCGAGAGTCTTGGCTGGAAGACGTCTAGAAGTGGTGGTGATGGCATTCTCTACTCGTGATGAAAGCTTCACTTTGAGTTCTTCAGCCGTATCGTGAGGTGAAATCTCAGAGAACAAGTTAGCGTCTTCAGCGTTGACGACCACATTCTCGCTTGCCAGTTGTAGACGAAATTCGGTAAAGCCCTCATAACCAAGTGCCTTGGCAAAACGAACCACTGTTGCCTGACTAACTTCGCTTTTTTCTGCTAAGACAGAGACATTCATCTTAGGCACATCGTGAACATGAGTCAGAATGTATTGCCCTAATTTTTGTAGGGCAGCTGACATTCGATCTATTTGATCATGAATAGTTGTTAGAATTGTCTCTGCCATACCCAATCACCTCTATCGCTATTGTATCGCACCTCTTACGAAACCGTCCGCATTTTCTAGTCGTGCCTTTGCTTGATTAGCATCAACATTTTTCAAAATCATGACGATGGCGACCTTGACACTGTGATCAGCTAAACCAAGCGTAGATTTGGCTTTGTCATGGCTTACACCAGTGACGGTCTGAATCATTTCGATCGCCCTTTCGATAAGCTTACCGTTGGTTTGTCGAACGTCAACCATCAAGTTTCCGTAAGTCTTCCCAATACGGACCATTGAAGCAGTAGAGAGCATGTTTAGCACCATTTTCTGAACACTCCCTGCTTTTAACCTTGTAGACCCTGAGAGCACTTCAGGCCCAGCTGAAATCTCAATTGCAATATCAGCATGGTTAGAGATTTCAGCATCTTTATTGCATGAGAAAGCAATGGTAGGCGTATGATTCTGCTTAGCATAATCTAGTCCGCCAATAACATAAGGTGTTCTACCACTAGCTGCTATTCCGACAACCACATCATCAGGGGAGAGCTTTCGATCTACTAGGTATTGTTGACCAAGGCCTACATCGTCTTCTGCTCCTTCTACGGCTAATGTCATGGCGGGCATGCCACCAGCGATCAATCCTTGAACCATCTCTGGGTCAGTACCGAATGTCGGTACACATTCAGCCGCATCGAGAACGCCCAGTCGTCCGCTAGTACCGGCTCCAATATAGAAGAGTCGGCCACCTTTTTTAAATTGCCTTGCTATAACATCTATACAATTAGCAATGACGGGGAGTTTTTGGCTAATTGCTTCAGGTACATAGTGATCTTCTTTATTCATTGCTCGAACAATTTCGAGCGTACTCATTTCGTCAAGATTCATTGTTCTAGAGTTCTGCTGTTCAGTCTCTAGTCTGGTGAGATCCATTATTCATCACTAACTTTCTCAATCTTTAATTTTTGATTTGGTTTAATCATTTGTAGAAGCGCAAGATCCTCTTCAATCACACACCCAATTACATTTACTGTCCGGTCAGGTGGTAACGATTTCTTAATGATTTCGAGTTCGCCCATGTAACGTCCTGAAAGGTAATTATCAAGTGTAATAGCCCCTGCATTCCGTACCGTTGCATTAGCCACTTCAACTTTTTCAGTAGCGAGTTGGCGTCCTTCTGTTAATCTAATGCAATCACGAGCCACATCGGCTCGCTGATGAAAGACTTCACTCAAATACTTTGGCGCGTTCGACTTAAGTCTTGCTCTAATTAAGATACATTGTTCCTTTTGTAGACACGCAAATTGTGTCAGCGTTTTATAAGTCACGCCAGGATCACCGAGATAGATATCATCAACGTGAAGCTGAGTTAGCTCAACCGCGGCCGAAAATGGGCTTGCAAATCGGTGTTTTTCAAGTGTTGGCAACGTAGCAAATACTGGTCCTCGTAGAATCGAGTTTCCTGGTATAAAGGCCATCACTGAAAATCCGGCTGCTTGCAACCAGCGATTCTTTTTGTCGAACCAATCGAGGTCAAGCCCCGTTGCTTCTCTTGGATAATAGTTATGCCAAGCTTCGAGATGTTTGAAGTCTGCTCCATTTTGAAGCAGGCGACTGATGTCGATTTCTGAAATAGTACTGGCATTTAGCGCAATCGATAACCGATTGGACAAGGTAGCAATGCTCTCCATATCAATCCCGTCATCGATACGCAGTCTGTTAACGCCAAGACTGATTAGAGGAGTTGGATCATAGACATCAAGCTCTAGTCGTTTATAAGCAGAAGCAGAAATATCGACCGTGAGTTCCAAATTGTTTTCTTTGGCACATCTCCCTAAAGCTGCGAGGTTATGCGTGAGTGTTGCTGGGTCATCTTCTGGTAGATTCAGTGAAGTGAAAATCCCTGAAAAGCCACTATTTGCATATTGCTGAATTCGAATTTCGTCTTGCTTGTTTATCGAATCATGAAGAAATACAGAAAAACCTAATTTCATGGTGTACCTTTCTTATTCTGGGAAGATTTCATCGATACGATCTTCATCAACACCAAAGAACCAGGTGCAGATGAATCCACCTATGTAGGCGATTAGCATTGCAAGCAGGTAAAGAAGTTGTTGTCCCGGTTGCATGATGAGTAAGCCGAACAAGCCAGAAACTCCTTGGGATACAGTTCCTAATTTGAACAGAGAAGCCGCTATGCCACCAAATCCAGCACCAATACATGCAGTGATGAATGAACGACCTAATGGCAAGGTAACAGCATACATCAGAGGTTCACCAACTCCAAGAATGGCGACTGGAATTGAACTCATTACCATTTTCTTAAATCGTTTGTTGTTGCTCTTAAAGAACAGTGCAAGCCCTGCACCAACTTGACCGCCACCGGCGGTCATCAAAATCGGAAGAAGATAGTTGATACCATGAGTTGGACCAGTCGGGTCGTTCAACATAACATGGATTGGAGTCAACGCTTGATGCAGCCCAACTGATACCAGCCCTAAAAATGTGGAAGACAGAATATAACCACCAAACCAGCTGAGCTTACCGTAAACAAAATCCATTGCAATATAGATGGCGTTGGTCAACCAAAGTCCAACTGGCTGAAGGAAAACAACGGCAATCAAGCAACCCACAATCAATGTCAGTAATGGTGTAAAGAAAGTATCCAGAACACTTGGCATAAACTTGCGAATGCTACGCTCCAACCAAGCAAGAAAGATTCCCAAGAATAGCGCAGTCAACAGACCGCCAACACCTGTGACGTATGGGGTGTTAGAGATAGGCATTGAGAGCGCCTGTGATGCCATTGGAAAACCGACAATTGAAGCATTTAGGCAAAATACGCCGCCGATACCACCAAGAATTGCGCTCCCTTTAAATTCACGTGTTGCGTTCATACCAACAAAAATTGGCAGGAAAGTAAACAGGCCCCAACCTATCGTCTTAATTGCCATATACCACCAGTCATTGTTAAATGCCGAACCTGTTTGATAGTCAATAACGTTTGTCAGGCCATTTATCAAACCGGCAGCAATAATCCCTGGAAGTAGTGGAATAAAGACATTCGCAATGTGCTGTAGTCCGCGTTGAATAGGCTTATCATGTTTTGCTTTATTTGCTGCCTTGTTTTGAGAAGCCATGCTCTTAAGTTCTTGCAAGTTGGCTTGCTTAGTATCTGTACTTATTGTGTCTTCATCTTCATCGGCTGAGCCTAATGGGTAGCCAGTTAATTCAGCAAATGGTTCTGCCACCTTGTTAACTTTCCCTGGGCCCAACACAACCTGCAGGGTATCGGCTTCAACAACTGCAAGTACGCCGTTAACACGTTTCAATTGATCAATGTTGACTTTAGAATCATCGCGAATACCGATACGAAGTCGTGTCATACAGGCCACGTTGCTAAATACGTTCTCTTTGCCTCCAACTTTATCCAGAATTTTTTTTGCAATATCTGCGTTATTCATTTCAACCCCTCCTTAGTTCATCTCGTTAATGGCCCAGGTGTAAGCCTTTGGTGCAGCTTTTGCCCAATAGACCCAGTTATGATTATCGCCAGAATCTCTAATGAACTTCGTACTATTGCCTGCAGCTTTAGCATCTTTGACGAAATGTGTCACATTCTTAATGGGCACAGTGGTATCAGAGCTCGTTGATTCGATGTATAGCTTAACGCCTTTGGACGCATCATTCATGTATTGGGTTGGGAACAAAGCTTTGTAGCGTTTTGTTGACCAGGATACATTACCATCAGTGAAGGCATGCATATTCATTCTAATTGGATTGTCTTTTGGCAGGCTATACCAGACGGCTGGAGAGATTAAAACAGCCTTAGAGAAAAGATTAGGATATTTCAATGCAATTCTTGCGGCACCAGATCCGCCCATTGAAATACCACCAATAGCGTGCTTAGAAACGCTATTGGATATTTTGTAATTCTTGTTGATGGTTGGTATGAGATCATGAATAATGGCCGATTCGACTTGAGGTCCACCTTTCTGGTTGACATAGAAACTATTAAAACCGTCAACAAAAACAACAATCATGGCTTTATTAGTTCGATGCTCAATACCATCGAGCATCTGCTGAGAGTTAAACCGTTCAAGCAAATTCCGGTGGTTTCCATATAACCCATGCAACATATAAAGAACAGGATACCGCTTGCTAGAACTTGGATCGTACCCTGCTGGCAAATAGACATCATAATTCCAGTCGAGATGCAATTTCTTGGAATAAACCGTACTAGTAACGACTGAGCTAAGATTAGGCGTTACCTTAGCTGTCGCTGCCTGTGCCGATACTGGGTGACCAATGCCTAATGCTAAAGCAAACGTCCCTATCAATAATGAAGCTAAAAACAAGTGCTGATGTTTCATGTTCTTCCCTCCCAAAATATTGTTATCGCTTACAAGATGACTATAAACTCGGTGAAATTATATTTCAACTAAAAACTAAAAAATTCCCATTTTAAAGAAATATTTCAAAAGTCTGTGCCTAAACGGTATATCTCTAAAGGGGAGATAATTATGGCAACCAGCAATTTCATTTTTGTTATTTATCAGTCCTATTTACATTCTTACCAGCAATCACAGCCGATTTTAGCTTTTTTGTGCTCCTTTTTGGATAGCTATAATGAACATGCATAATTTGCAGTATATATTGAAACCAAAAAAGGCCACTAGGGTATACCCTAGTGGCTAAAAGCAAATAAACTTGGCATTATGAAAGAAGGTCCCCTATGCAACCCACAATCGGTAGTATCCTCAAACAGCAACGGCAGTCGCAAAAGTTGTCGCAAGTCCAGCCAACGTTTGATCAACTCAATGATAACCCCGACCACCACAGGGCCGACAACGACTGTGAATAGATCCTTCAACAAAGACAACACCCCCTTTGGAGGCAGCTGCCTAGAGATGATTGTCGCATGACACTTGACAAGACACAAATTAAAATTAAAAGATGAATCGATTTATTATCCTGTTATTTCAAACAGAACCCTTGTTGATGCAAGGCATCGAGTAGTTCGCTGCGCTTTTTCGGCGTATGGGCGGCACCGTTAGCTAACAAATGGGAGAAGGTTTCTTCGCGCTGATTGGTATCGCGGGTCGCATAGTAATGCTGAATCACGTGGTCGTAATCTGTTAGTTGCGTTTTCCAGTCGTCAGGTAAGTGATAAGTATTGTCGAAGCTCATTAAGCTTTGCGGCATGCGCGGCTTGAAGTTTGGTTTTTGATCGGGATAGCCGACAATCACGCCACAAATCGGGAAGGTGAGGTTCGGTAGGTGAAGCAGGGAGATCAATTGTTTTGGATCATTGAGGATACTGCCTAAAATCACGGTTCCTAACCCTTGATTTTCAGCGGCATCGACGAGGTTTTCTGCCGCCAATAAAGTATCCGATGCGGCTTGGATAAATTTATCCGTTGAGCTGAGTTGGTTAGGGTGGTCGGCGCATAGGTCTGCGCGGTATTGATCCGCCACGAAAATCAATAATTCACCATTGCCATCGACATAAGTTTGGTGGCTGATGGCGGCGATTTGTGAACGCAGTGCGGAATCGGTGATATGAATAATGCTAAAAGACTGCAAGAAATGTGAGGTTGCAGTATGTTGGGCCACAGTGATCAGGCGGTTCAAGCATTGCGGGTCAACTTGTTGCGTGGAAAATTTGCGAATGGTTCGATGATCTAAAAACATGTAATCGCCTCCAAAATAATTATAGTCGAAGTTTTAGCTAATGTAAGGAAAGAATTCGTGGTCTTGCAATACCGTCGTCAGCAAGGTAAGCTCAAGGCAAATTTAAGGAGGCCCAATGCCATGGCGATCACCATCACTCGTGTTACTGAGGCAAATGCTGAAGATTTATTATCCCAAATTGCAAGAACAAGTTAGCCGGGGTGTTGAGACACTCCCAAGAACAGTCTGTTATCTTATGAGTGGTTCATTGTTTAGCTTACGTGTTGTGCTGAACGCCGAGTCCGGCGCACTTCGGTCTCAAAACACTCCTGGGGGCTACGGTAGTCTAGCTTTCTCCGGGGAAGCCCGTTAAGACGGTCTTGGGTAGCCAGCACCTGGCTGGGACTAACATCATCCAGCGACTCGCCTTTTGGGTAGTCACGTCTAATCATGCGATTGTGGGCCTCGTTGGAGCCGCGATCGCATGATTTGCCGCTCCGACCTTTTTTGCCGTGTCTATGCCTTGTTTAACTTGGCCTGCAGCGTATGCAAAAATGTCCACTGACGGTGAAGAGGCTGCACCTTGCATAAAGCGAGGGTTGGTAAACATGTTAGCTGTGTTCCAAAGTACCTTCAGTCCAGAAGCCTTCTGTTTCAGAACAAACAAGTCGGTGATTTCATCCAAGTTCTCATTAGTTTCGCGTAGTGTGTTTCCTTCAAAGGAAACATCCCGGTCATGAAAAGCATAATAGTCAACCCCTAGCTTTTTGAAAAACTCAAAAGCCGCATTTACTTTTGTCTTTGCCAACTCCATGTTCTTCAAGCCTTGCCATGGACGAACTGCTGTACTGTCACCAAAAATATCGTTTAGTTCTTGGCCAAACGTGTGCCAAGAAGCAACAGAAAATTTCAACCAGTCCCGCATTTTACGGCCACCAATCTCCTCATCAGCATTGTATTAAGTAAATGAGAGGCCATCAGGTACTCTAGAATTCCCAACATATTGAATGGTGCTAATTTCTGGAAAATATTCCTTTGTCATACTGTCCCCTAAAAAATTATGAGTAAAGTTCGTTTTTGGTAAAAAGAAAAGAGGATTGCTCCTCTTCTTCATCGTCCCACGTTAGTTCTTCTTGCCGTTAAAATTGAGCACACCGCTACGTAAATCCAATATATGGTGGATGATCTTGGAACAGCCGCCTAATAAAGTTGCATCATCAACATTTTCAATCAAATCAATCTTGGTTCTCTCACCAGTAACATGAGGGACTGCATTTGTGATTTGATCTAATAATTCTGGCAGTTCGCGAATTAACGGTGAGTTTATGCTCACCCTTGTGGGATCCAAGGTCACGATCGTGTTGTACAGAATATTGGCTATATAGAAACACGCATTGTTGATTACCTTCTGGGTTACGGCATCACCATCTCGATACATGTTAACAATGTCAGAACGAGATAGCTGAAAGTCTGCTTTCTGCTGACGGATTTGGTTCACCATTGAGTCCTCAGAGCAAATAGATTCTATCGTTCTTGGCAAATTATCGTCATTAACTTTTGGGTCGTATACCGTTGTTTGGCCAATTTCACCTGCTTCTCCATGATGCCCAGTATACAGTTGGTTCTTTATGATAATGCCAGCGCCAATACCCTTGTGGATACTAATACAAACAAGATTCCCAACATTGTTATTATTTTCAAAGTCACGTTCATAAATAGCTGAAAGATTAGCTTCGTTTTCTAACACAACCGGAACATTGAGTCTAGTCTCAAGTTCATAAACTAAATCCAACCCCTCGAGCTCAACAAAAGGAGTATAAAGCACTTGATTCTGGTCAACAATGCCGTGTATGGCAATTGCTAGCCCTAGTACCGGCACCGATTGCGAACGGTTTGCCTCCTCAAAACATTTTTGAATGATCGCAAGACGCTGACGGATACCCAAGCTCTTGACTGCAAACTCTTGATGATAGAGGGCCTTACCTTCTATCGAGGTTAAAAGGTACTTCAATGTTTCGTACCCCATTTCAAAAGCTGCCACATTTCCTAGTCTCTTGTTAAAAGAAACAAATGTTGGCTTTCTTCCACCGCTTTTAGAGCTCGTACCAAATCCGGTTTCAACTAGGTACTTTTTATTGATCAAACTCGCAACGATATCGGAAACGGTAACCTTATTAAGCCGAAGATTTCTGGATATTTGGCTTCTAGAAATTGGCCCTGCATTGAATACCTCTTGAAGTACCCTACGCTCATTGGTCTCCCGGACCTGGCTAATATTTGTTTCCATGACCATTGCTACCAATCCTTTACCTTATAATTGTTCCATGATCTAAAACTCACATCATTCATCGTCATCGCTTATCACAGAAGATTTTGTATCAGGTTCAGTGATTCCTGTTTTACCTGCACTCACCAGTGTCGAAACCAAAACATCGTTATCCTGAAGCGTTGTTGATTCCAATATCATCCCTAAATTTAGCCCTGTGACTACCCGAATTCGCTGATCTTCACTGGCTTTTAAAAGTGCCGTGTTGCAAGGGGTCCCACCGAGTAAGTCCGCGATGATTGTAACTCTCTTTTGGTTTTGATATGTCGCAAGACAGTCATCCAGTTTGGCCATGGTCCCTTCAATACCATCATCTGGGGCCATATCGACTGTTGGATAAGGCAAGGATTGACCTAAAATCATTTCTGCTGATGCCTTCACCTGTGAAGCTAAATGCCCATGGCTCATCAAGATAATCGCTGGCATAATGTTCCCATCCTTCATTTCAAGATATCTTTCAAATAGGTCTTTTTGTCATCGGGAGTCATAATTGTGGTGATCTCAATGCCATCCCCTAACAAAGTCTCAAAGGCCTTCTTTTCATCTGGAGTCACGCTGATGTTGGGCCGAAGTACTTCGGTCCCTGGACGATTAGACATGTTGCCAACATTGACTGTAGGCAAGTCAAAGCCTGCATCTACGAAAGGTAAAAGATCCATTGGTGATTTAACAATGAGTAACACGTTCTGGCCTTCGTATTTATTCGCTTTGATGTTGGTTAATGCTTTCTCAGTGGAAATTATCGACGAAGCAATGCCGGCAGGTGTGGCCATTCGTAAAACCTGCTTCTGCACATCGTTACTTGCGACTTGATCGTTAACGACCATCAGCCGAGTGACATTCAACCGGTTGCTCCACATCGTGGCTACCTGACCATGGATCAAACGATCATCAATTCTAATATTCTTGATACCTAGCATCTTCATGTGTTTTTCCTCTTTTTACTTTAGAATTCCTAAGACATGCATTAATACTGCAAATACCATCACGCCTAAAATCAGCCAGATTGGCTTAACATTTTTCTTCAGCAACCAGTAAACAACACCCACGAGGGCGGCAGGTATCAACCCTGGCATGATTTGGTCCAAAATTGCCTGACCTTTCATGTTGAATTTTCCTTGTGAAAAGTTCAAAGCAACCGTGGCTTTTACTACTGACGGAATCAAAGCCCCAACTACCATTAAGCCAAGCACTGCAGTGCTCTCTGTCAACGTTTTGAGACTCTTTTCAATCGTACTGATTAAACGCGTTCCAGACGTATAGCCCATATTGAATAATGGCACGCTTAACATCTTCAGCGCAACACTAACCGCAATCCAAAGGAAGATTCCAACAGGGCTGCCTTGCAAGGCCATATTTGCTGCAATCGCACCGAAGATGGTCCAAGGAATAACTACAAAGAGACTGTCTCCAAGGCCTGCCACTGGTCCCATTAACCCTGTTTTGATTGAGGTTACTGCCTCATCTGTATCGTCGTTACCGCTCTCTTCCAGAGCCACATTAATCCCCAAAATATATGGTGCGACCCACGGGTTCGTGTTAAAAAACTGTAAATGGTTCAAGACTGACTTCTGTAGTTTGTCCGGGTGGTTTCGATAAGCCACTTTTAGGAATGGCAACATGGCGTAACAATATGCCAATGCTTGCATCTTTTCATAGTTCGAAGAGACAGAGCTCGTGAAAAACCATCGCCAGAGAACACGCTTGCGTGTCTTCGGATCTACTTTTGCTGGATTCGTGTCTAAGTTATTCATCTTCCATCATGCCTCCCGCATTGTTATTGTTGTTACTATTCTGCTCTTTGTTAATATTGTTCTTGTAAATGATTAATGCAATTGCTGCACCGATAAGGGCGACCCCAAGCAGTGGAACCTTTAGATAAACAGCCAGAACAAAACCAATGACCAAGTAACTGATATATTCCTTTGCCGGCAAATAACGAAGCAGTAACGCAATACCAACTGCAGGTAAGAGCCCACCAGCAACGGATAAGCCACCTGTCAGCCATTCAGGTGTGTGTTGCAAAATTGTATTCACTAATGAAGGCCCAAAGATCACAGCAAGAGCAATCGGAATGCCTGTTGTAGCCATTGTCAGGAAAACACCGATCATTTGCATGACCGTTACATTCCGGTAGTCTTGTTTTTTTGCTCCATCTTCGGCCTGATGTACGAGCCAGATCCCAATTGTGTTTCGAATAACATCCAATTGGACCATTAGTAGCGCCACTGGAATCCCAATAGAGATCCCGACTGAAGCTTGTTGTCCTGTGGTAATTGTGATGAATGTAGCCACCACACTGGCTGTTTGGTAGTCAGGAATCGATGCACCGCCAAAGTTACTGATTCCTAAGGACATTAACTGTAGCGTGCCCCCAATATAGAGACCCGTCTGCATATCTCCTAGAATCAATCCCGTTATAAAACCAGCAGTCACAGGCTGGTAGGTACTAAACATGGTCGAATTCTTTTCATAGTTCATGAAAAAGCCGTATAAGATAATAAGCACGACTTGCCAAATTTGTGGATGCATTATTTCGTCCCCTCATTCAATAGTTTTTTTAGATCCTCGACATCCAGATCACTATCTGTTCTTTTAAGAACAGGAATTGCATCGATTGGGGCTGGAATCTTCAAAGTTTGACCACCAGAGAGGGTTTCTCCGGTCGAAAGGTTCTCCCAATCAGTCCCAGCTGGAAGGTACACGCCTCGACTTCGTTCTTGGTAATTGAGAATTGGTGCAATTAACAGGGCACTGCCTAACATGTAAGTGTTGTCAACCGACCATGCTTCACGATCTTGTGGAAACTCGTAAAATAATGGTCTCATAAGTGGTAAACCTTTTTCATGTGCAATTACCATTAAACTCTCAAGGTAATCCTTCAAGGTCTCTCTAATTTTGACGAACTTGGTTAACACCTTCTCCACCTTCGGCCCATATGACCAAATCTCATTCGGTGCACCCGTGACCATTGATCCACCTCCACTGAGTGACAATGGCTTACTGTGAGGCTGGCGGTCCCCGTGCATACGTAATACTGGGGAGAAAGTTGCGTATTCAAACCATCTCATCAATAATTCTCTAAATTCTGGGTCTTCTGGATGTCCACCGTGAAAGCCACCAATGTCTGTCGTCCACCAAGGAATCCCAGCCAGACCCATATTCAAGCCGGTATTTACTTGATTACGTAGTGCTTCGAAACTGGAATCGATGTCTCCGGACCATGCCAAAGCGCCATAGCGTTGTGCACCCGCCCATGCACCTCTCACCAAAGTAACAACTGAATCTACTTGATTCTTGCTTCCCTCATACACCATTTTTAGATAATCGATTGGGTAAAGATTTCCTACTTGAAGGTCAGTCCCTTTGGAATACCTATAATTGACAAAGTCATAAGCCGAGTAACCTGGCTCGGCTACATCCAACCAATAACGTACGAAACCGTTCTTTGCATAATTATTTTTGATCAAGCTCCACACATAGTCTCTAGCTGATTTGTTGGTCATATCAACAAATACTGTGTTTCCTTGGATTTGCATTGTCATGCGAACTCCACGATTGACTTTGACTAGATAACCATTTTCAAGATAGTGCTGATAGTTCCTAGCGTCACTTTGTACGGTTGGCCAGACCGAAACGATCGGTTCTACATCGTAGTCTTTAAGTTCGGTCGCTAAAGCCGCTGGGGCAGGCCAATATTCTGTGTCAAATCGATACTCACCCTGTTTCGGCCAATGAAAATAGTCAATTGCAATTACTGATAACTGAATACCTTTGGAATGGTATTTCTTTACCACATCTAGTACTTCTTGTGATGTCCGATAGCGCAGTTTACTTTGCCAGAGGCCCAACAGCTTCTTCGGGAATATTGGAACCGTCCCTGTGACCTTTGCATACTGTTCGCTTAATTGTTTCGGCGTATCACCTGCTGATATCCAATAATCAATGTATTTGGTCGAAGGCATTTCCCACTCCGTTAAATTTTTTGCAAATGTAACTCGTCCGATTCCCGGATTGTTCCACAAAAAGCCATAACCCAAGTTGGAAATATAGAATGGAACAGAAATCTGCGAATTTCTTTGTGCAAGTTCCAAGATAGTGTTTTTTAGATCCAGAAATGGTTGCTGATACTGTCCCATGCCGAATATTTTTTCACTTGGATCAGATTCAAATCTAGTTGTGATCTTGAAATCACCGCCGTCATTGCCCTGATATTCCCTTGCCTTCAACTTCAAGGTTGAGTTGAAGTCCTTTGTTGCCTGAACTGCCCCAGCATCTTCGCTACCATCATCGTGCTTAACTGCGCGTTGACGAATGAACTCCTTCAATAGCACTTTGCCATCCTGATTATAAAAAGTCAGGCGTTGTCGATGGTCAATGACAGCCTTGATATCGCCATATTGAATGCTGGCAGAATCGTCTTCTTTGATGATGGTTAAAAGATTGCTCTCAATCTCAGGCTGCTTAAGTAACGCCCGGTCTCCATTACTGAATTGCTGATCAGGAAATGCTCTAACGCGTAAGGAATTCTTTCCCCAGGGCTCAATTACAAGTAATTCGTCATCGTAACGCTGTTCGATCGAATGTTCTTTAATCGTAATCATTCTTCAGTATCCTCCCCCTCGTATCTTCATCCGGTTAGTTAGCATAACAAACTTACTAAGTAATGATAACGCTTACCATTTTTAAATTCAAGGGAAAGTTCAATACACCTAGAACTTTGTTACAAGCTAACACTCATCTGAAGCTTGAAAGTCCGGATTCACGTCAAGTACACGTGGTTCTGGGCTTTATTGGCCCAAAAAAGCAGACTCTCCTGCGCTGTAAACTTGATTCGAACAAAAATCTGATACAGAGGAGAGTTGCGCTATGAGTATGATAGATCATGCATCGACTGAATTGGACTCCAGAATATTATTCATCGTTTTTCGTCTTTAGTGAGGTTGAGTAAGCTAACCAGAAAGGCCAACTTTCGTAGACACTCATCGATTTCACTCACCAAGGTGCTGGAGTGGTTAAGCCAAACTATGTCTCTGGGACGGTCCCTTTATCGCGCCATGTCGACTCCTAACTTTACGATTCGGACAGTTCGCAATGATCTGAACGATGGACGCACTAATTGGCAACGGCTAACGTATCTGGTTGGTGACGCCATTATCAAACATCTTAAACCTTACATTGATAATAGACGACGATTGGCGTTCATTCTGGATGACACACTTTTTGCCCGGGACTATTCCACCAAAATGGATCTACTGGTCCGCGCCTTCAACCATGACGACCAGGTTTCCCAACGTGGGTTCCGGGCACTTACTTTGGCTTGGAGTGATGGCAATTGTCTTCTAAGCGTGCTAGCCAGCGACTGGGCAACCCAGCGAAGACAACAGTGACCAATCGATTGCAGAACAACGCCGAGCACAAACCCAACGTAAGATGAACGATGTCGCTGTCGAATTACTGATCCAGGCTCTAGGCAATCATCTTCTCGCCCATTACGTGTTTTTTGACAGTTGGTTCAGTTCACTGCGGATGTTTTATACCTTAAAGCAAAGGGGTTAGCGGGCATTAGCTGATCAAACGCACGAAGAAGAGCTATTATCGTTATCGTGGCTGGTTATACTCTGTTAAAGGTCTTTATACGACTCCGCGATGCCCACCGGCAAACGCATCAGAATTATCTGTACAGTCCAATCGTGACTGCTTATGTCGTGATGGATGATGGTACGCAAGAAGAATACCCGCTTAAACTGGTATTCGTGACCAATCCGAAGAATGCCAGCAGTTATCTGGTATTAGCGACGACACAAATTAGTTTGCGCCCAGAAGAAATTATTCAAATGTACGGTCGGCGGTGGCAGATTGAAGGGTACTTCAAAATAGCCAAACAGTATCTCCGCTTGGACAAGTCACAGATTCAAAGCTATGACGACCTCTGTGGTCATTTGGCAGTGGTCATGATCACGTATGATTTACTAGCATGGCAACAGCGTCCAAATGAAGATGATCGGACCCTTGGTGACTTATTTTACGAAATGGATGAGACCATGCCAGATATTGCGGTGACGCAAGCACTGGCATGGCTTCTAAAGGCATTAGCTACTCAGGGTGCCACTTTGATGGGGAGTGTAGAAGGCATAATAAATAACATTGTTGATCATTTTGTCAGTTTTCTTCCGAAGAATCTGGTCACCCTTTTGGAGATCTGACTAGATCAAGGTTATTTCTGCCCTTATCCAATAATTGCCAAGGGTTCAGAGCACTATTGGGGTTTCAAGTTTCAGTTTTTGCCAACAAAGCCCGAATCCACGCGTGTTTAACGTGAATCCGAGCTTTCAAGTTTCAGATACCAAAGTCTCTGCATAAAATGTTCCGCTGTTTTATCGACTACCTTCAATGATTTATTTTAATAACAAGACTAACAGAAGCTACTTTAGCCTCAGGATCGTAATATCCATATAAAGGAGAAATGCGAATGAACGGTAAGTATTTTCTGATCAACCGAAAGGGTACCAAATTCAAATTCTACTGGGCTCCCCTTTCTCCAGCTCCAACGCCAAGTGCAGGGTTTGAACAATGGGGCGTGGCGGTTGTTGATCTTTCATGGCCAATTGAAGATCCCAGACCATTGCATCTTAGAGCTAAGCCTCTCCCTTATTCGTTAAAACCGCCAGTCCAAATTCTCCGCGATCCCCATATTCCAGGATTTGAGGATGAAGACTTTCGCTCTCAAGTTTTGGGCTACCATATGTATCAGGCCATTCAAGTTTTCAGTCAGAACAAATCATACTATTCATGGGCAAGCGGCTAAGAAATATAGCAGTATTTCTCTAAGCAAAAAAGACACGAAGCCCCAATCGCATCACCAAAGCCACGATTTTCGCGATTACTGCCAACGTTACACTCGCAAACCTGCCCTATATTGATGACGCCATTATTTTCCCCCATCGCACCAGCATTCAGACCCATGCCTTTCTCTACCAAATTATCATGGACCTCATTGTGGCCCGCTATCGCCACTTCGCACTTGCTGGTCAGTCATTCTCGTGATTGAGCGGCAGTTTGTGAACATAGTCCGGGCCTGCCGCTGAACAACCGTGGCCGGTAACTTCACTCTCCTACCCCATCAATCACGCGGCGTCCAAACAACCGCGTTTTTCTAACTTTTACATTGTGGTGCAACTGATAAGTTCGCTGGCCCGCGCGCATGGCTTGCTCAATGGCCTGTATTTCTTGCGCTGCGTCTTGGCGGGTGGCGTACCAGCCAAGCACAACCCAAGCCTCATTCCAAAAGCCGAGTGCGTTGGCTCCCAGTAGCATAGCGCGGGGTCCATATTTCCCGGGAAAAGCGACTGTGGCAATCTCAAATTTGATCACCGCGCTGAGGGTACCGGTGAGCGCGGACTTAATCATCAAACCAGTGCTTGAAGTAGCAGGTGTGGCTGAAACAGGCGCCAGCGGTTGAGCCACCAACTGATCCACTGACACGTTGAGAAAAGCGCTCAGTTTGGTTAACCGCGCCAGGCTTGGTTCAGCGGCACCGGTTTCATATTTTGAAATGGTTTGACGACTGACATCGATGGCGTTGGCAAGATCTTCCTGTGACAAGCCAGCCCGCTTGCGTAAGCTGACGAGATTTTCACTGAACATGTTGAGCCCTCCTCATGATGGTTTTGAATCCGGACTAGCTTTTTAATGATGCCACCAAAAGCACAACGCCGCCACCATCCTTGCGTGGCAAACTGACAACTGCTGGTTGCATCTGCTGATTTGGGGTTGCGTTTGGCAATTTCATAATTGCCAGTCGCTTTGAGTTGCCAGCAACATTGCCTTGAACTGTTTAATAAGTTCTGGATGGTCAAGGCGAAAGGTCATGCCACGATTGAAGGCAAAACCGAGATCGGCCGACAGCCACAGTTGCCGGTTGTCAATAATGATGCAGTTAGGCAGATTGTCCGCATACTGGGTTACTTCAATCTGAGCAGAATGCGTCAGTTCAGGTTCTGTTTGGGTCTCTAATCGGACATTACAGCCACGGGCGGCAGCATTTTCAATTAGCGTGGTCAAAAATGGTTTCAATCGTGGCGCCACAATGAGCAATGTCTGCGCTGATGCAGCCGCGGTTGCAAGTGCCACCTGGTAATTGCCGTCGAAGATTTGAAGGCCCTTTTGATTAGAGTCTTCATCTGGCACAATTTGATAAGCCAGCCGCCGATATGCCTTCTTCCGTTTTTGATACATCCGCAACAACATGGGCACGAACATATCGACGTAATCAAATACTCGCAAACTTTTCTTCTTGGCGAGCTGCCGATTCAACCGCCCAAGGTACTGTTCGACATTTCCGCCGAATCCCACTGGCATAGCGAGAATCATCGTATCGAGGGTAGGAATGTCTAAGCCTTCGCCGCCAGTACTCGTCGTGGCCAGAACAACGTAGGGCGCATTATCCCGGTTAATTTGTTTGATTTCTTCCGCGCGTTACTTGCTGGAGAATTTGCCATACAGGCGGTATACGTGAGTTTTTGGCAAGTGGCGATACAACTGGTCAACGTGTTCCCGTCTGCGTGTCAGCACTAAGATGTGGCGGCCATCTTTCAGACAGTGACGAATATCGCGTAAGATGAGCTGGTCGCGGTCAGGGTCATTCATCATGGCAGTTTGATTCTCAGAAAAACCGTTTTGCAGAATTTCCATAGTGGTCATCCCGAGATTCGTCAACCGTGGAATGACAGTTCGTTGAACAGTTTCCAGGTACTTAGGATCGACCACTTCAGTCTTAAACCGAATTGGGCCGAATCGCAGTCCAAGGATCGGATCCTGGCCATCCCGACGCTGTGGGGTTGCGGATAAGCCGTATAGGTACTTGCTTCGAACCTGGCGAATGACATCATCAAATGTCACAGCAGCATTATGATGCGCTTCATCACTAATGACCATGCCATAACGGTTTAAAAACTCCTGTTTGTCCGGCAACTTGCCTACTGCCTGAATTGTGGCGACATCAATCAACCCACTTGGATTCTTTTTCACCCCAAAATACGTGCCAATGGGTTCCTTATGGCGTTTGCGGCCGGATGGCGTGAACTCATGAACCACCGGCTGATCCTGAATGGTAAGGAAGTCTTTCAAGCTCGCGATCCACTGCTCAGCCAGCGTTTTATTGGGTACGAGAATGAGTGTACTAACCGCAAAATGTGCGATCAAGCGCACCGCAATGACCGTTTTGCCAAAACCGGTCCGAGCAACGAGTAAGCCAGTTGGGTTAGCCGTCATCGCGGCAAATGCCTTCTGCTGATTCGGGTAGAGTTTGCCATTAAAGTGAAGATGTAAGGGTAAACCGGGCGTCAGCCGCTCAACCCAGTGAAGGTGTGCGGTAATACCAGCCAATTCGTCTTGAAGTCCGCGCGGTAAGATGAGTTCGGTCGTGGTTTCCCTGAACAGTGAGATAATCCGCGGCGTCAGATTGACTGGCATTTTGTTGGCTTGCCGCTGATAAAATTCCGGATTACGAAATGACGCTAACCACTTGAGGTGAAGAATATCATGAGCCGATAAGTCAGATTTTTGAAGATGCAACTCGCTATCTCGAATGACTGTAATCGGCTGATCAATGTGATACCCCTGTGCAAACAGATCATCAGGTTGCGACGGCTCACTATCATAGAATTGAAAGCCCGTCCGCTGTTCGAGTTTTGTTGTCACTGCTTGGACCGTGGTCAATGAAAGCAGCGGGACCGCTTGTAACGCTTGCCACTGATCCTTAAGCGGCGTAAATAATGGATCGACAAAAACCGTGTGTCCTGCCAGAACTCCTTGGCCTTCCAGCGGCGCTGCAATTAAGTTGCCTAGTTGCTCAGCGCTCAGTTGGTCCTGCGCAGGAAAAAGACGATCAAAGGCTGAAAATGGCAGCCGCGGGTCAATGGCCTGCGTGGCTTTGAGCAGCGCATCCCCCAACTTTCGGGCATCAGTCGCTGCAATCGGCTCATCAAAGAATAACCACACATGGCACCCATGACCAGACTGCGATAATTCGATCAGCGGCGAAAGCCCATTTTGACGGCAAACTTTGACAATTGATGTCGTGAGGGCTTGCCACAACTGGGTCGCTTGATGGCCATCGACATCTAGCGCGAGGAACTTGGTTTTGTTGGCGGCGTCTAGCGGGTAGAGCCCAATCGCGAAATCTGTTTTCGTATCCAAATGGCGGCGGATGATGTCATCAGTCAACGGATAATGAACCTTCAATGACGGGCGGCCATGTTCAAAAGGACCAGCTGGGCTATATTTCTTATGCCCATCTTTAAAATAACGCTTGGCATAAACATCGGTTCGGTTCACAAACCGCGTCTTAAAAAGCGCTAGTCGCCGAGCCCAATCCGCACTATCATCCTGCATCCGGGCAATCAGCTCTGACATTGGCATAGTGAAATACTGCTGGGTGCCGGGCAATCGAAAAATGCCGATCTCGCCGGCTTGAAAATGGCTGTGGTCTTCCGCTTTGGTTACAAATTCATACATCCTGCCATCCAGCTTGAATTGTTTGGCCATGCCATCACCTTCTTTGGCTGATCGTCACGCCCGCTTACTTAGTGCCTGGTGATTTAGGCTGCGGTTTCTGGCCGAATTTCAGTCACTTTATAGTTGATTTGATAATGCAGGCCACCCTGTTCGACCACAATAGAAATTGGTACAGAAAAAAGCTTAAGGAGGAGGTCGATATTTGCCAATGCAATCGCGCTATCCACCGTTACCACCAAGGACTCAGCCGTTCTGGTGTTCACTAAGTCAAGCCCAAGTGAACCTTTCAAGATGGCAAACTTGCGCTCAATGGCACCGCGACGATTTTCCGCACTGACATCGGCTTCGCGCTGTTTCGGATCCACATGTTTGGGCTTTCGACCCAGCTTTCGCCCATTAAGTTTAATGCCTAGCTTCTTACACAGATTGATGTTATCTCGCGTGCGATAGAGAGTATCGACCAGCACCTCATCCGGATATTCACCCACTAGGTCAAAAGCATGGTCAAGCGTTACTTCAAGATCAGTGCTTTTGTTAAATGAATTGAAGTCGAAACGCTCTACATCAATCACGCCATCCAACATGGAACAGTCAATCTTGGCGCCAAACTCAACGGACTGCTTTGCCTTACCTCGCACGATTGGCCGGATATACGGCTGTTGAAGGCTAACGATGCGATTCTCGACATGGTGAGTGTGGTTCTCAAACATGAAGAGCTGCTGCTCATAGACTTGTTTAATCACTTCCAGACGCTGTGCTTGCCAATCAGTGAGCTGACCGCCTTGCGCAAGCAGTTCCGCCACATATCGCAGATCTCTTCGGATGTATTGTAGCTGAGCCTGAAGCTGTTTGCGGCGTTCCTTGTTTTGACGCCGCGGTTTTCTCGAAAAAGCGGTCCACTTACCTTTTGCTTCACGTCTGTACGTCCGCGGAATTTCCACACCTAACCCGTGGGCCAGATCTGTGACCATTTGTTCGAGATTCAAACGACTCTGGTTAAGCAGCGTTGTATCTTGGGGATACTTGATCTTGACCGGAACGGCAGTCGCATCACTAATCAAAACATGTGTCCCCTCAGGTAGATCGGCCTCCAACCGCTCGCGCGTGAAGTCATTAGTAATGTTGCGGATCAAATCTGAGATGGCTGAAAGCCGTTGGCGAAAGTGCACCAACGTTGTGTGTTCAAATGGCTTCTTAGCGCGATATTCAGGTAATCCGATGAAGTACTGATAGGCTGGTGTATCACGGATATCGTCGACAACCTGGCGGTCGGTCAGGCCTTTCTTCAACTTGATCAACATTGCGCCATAAAGCAATCGAAATGGCTTCGCTGCTCGGCCGGTTTTTGAAGGGAACTGTAATTGGTATGCCTCTTCAAGTTTGGCCCATGGGATCAATTCTGCATATTGAACCCACTCGTTGTCCGGGCTGAGCGGTGTTCCCAGAGCGCTTCCAAAGGATTCAAGTGACAGTTGCGTTGCTTTTTGACGATAAACCATGATCAATTCCTCCGATAGGTCAGCGATAAGTGCAAGGGTAAATCCCAAAGCATAGGCATTTCGGGCAAATAAGGCTTACACTTATTATACGCTTAACTATTGGTAAATCCTATTATGAAAGTACTTTTAGAGTTTTTCACCATCCACTATGTAACGAAAAAAGTATTGATTGTAAAATTTTCCAGCGACTACCTTCCTCGTAACTTACTCCAAATTTCATTCCTATATCTTGAATTTCAGATCCAGTCATATAGGGGAATATGTCTCCCTGTATAAGTAAATCTATAATAGCTCTTTGATTTAAAATTGAATAACTTTCATCTTCCAATATACAATCACCTCACAATTCTACGGTAAATTTTCTATTTCTTGCTCAACATTTCTGCCATCGTTGTAAGTAAAGAATTTAACACCATAAAGCTTAACTTGATCATTCTCACCAACAAGTTCAATATTTTCAGGACGAATACTTTCTAAGAGTTCTTGTTTCCACTGATCCTGATCAAGCAATTGGGGTCCCTTAGGCTCAATATAAATTTGATAACAAAAATCTTTATTCTGTAAATAGAGGATAAAATCAGGCATGAAACCGGCATAATGAGTTGTCTGACCTTTAAATTGATGTAGCTTGAAATTAGTATTGCGTTCATCATTTCTAAATAAATAAATTTGACTATATTTTTGACTTAATCGGTCAACAAAAGCGCCGATTAAGTCAACTAAAGACTTCTCCAGCTTATCAACAATGGCTTCTTCAAAAACAAACCAAGGTTTATTTTTCATTGAGTAGGGTAAGATCATTTCACTGACTGATTTATTAAAATGTTTGGCAACTTTCTTTTGGTAGTCCCTAATCAAGGATTTTATAGGAACTGGAATAAAGCGCTTAGTACCGCGTTGTCTTTGATAGTTATTAATAATCTGTTTTTGAACAAAAGTTAAATATTGTTCAACTGCTTTAAGTTGCTGCTTACGATTTAAGGCTGGTGAACCATTGCTGACACGAGCATACAAACGAATATTTCCCAACCAATTATCAGCTGTCATAAATTCATTTAAAGAATTCAAAGTAGGAATATATTGCTTCAGAGAGTTAAACCGATAGAACTTATTACGTGAGAAGGCTTTTTTAACTAAGATTACGGCATCTCGAAACTTAAACAAAAATCTAGTTTCTGTTAAAGGATCTTTCTCAATAGCAACAGCATTATAATTTGTTTCCCAAGTACTCTCTACCAAATTGACTTCAGCCATTGTGGTGGTATTAACCCCATAACGGTCAAGGCAATTAAATTCTTTATCTGGTACAGGCTCAACTTCGTTGTAGTAAAGATTACCCTGTTGATAAACTTTAGAGTGTTTAAATGACGGTTTAACATTAGTTTCAAAAACATCAAAATCACTATCATCTTCGACAGGTAGGTCCATCTTATCAAGTGACTTCTTAAGGTTATCTAGGTACTTAGGATCATTGATAGTGTGGTAATAAAGACTCTCTAATAACTGATATTTAGGATTCTGGTTGTCAAAACGACGTGTATAAGAGTTTTCGCCTTGATAAACAAAAGGATTGTAGCGTGCTCCTCGACCAATCAACTGAGCTTCACTGTTTGTTTGGTTCAAGGTAGTGGATTGTTCACCAATCCGCACAATATCATAAAGGTTTAAAACGTCCCAGCCCTCACTTAACTTAGCGACAGCAAAAATAACCCGAAAGGGATTATCAGAACTTTCCAAGGTATTTAGATTATGCAAGTCATTTAAATCGCCTAAAATTCCTTCTTTGGCACTATCGTTAACATTAATAGTATTCATAGCCTGAAAGTCACGTTTTAATTCAACAATTGCAGTACCCAAATCTTGCGATAACCAGTAATCATAAGCTTGTTTCAATGCTTGACTATGGCTAGTGTTTTGTTGATGTTTAAGAAAATCGGTTAGGTCCGTTATATTCAACTGTGAGATCATACTTAAAAAAGTTGTTCGAGCATCTTTAGAAACCGCAATTTTATTAGACTTAAACAAGATTACCGGTTTAAAGTCAGGTATTTTTAATTCATTGGCAATTCGCTTACGATACTGGCTAAGCAAAACAGCATTCAGCATTTTGTTCTCATCGTCGTTATTTGCTTGTAATCGATATACCCGTTTAGAATATCCTTGGTGAATAAAACGGCTTAAATCGTATCTATAAACAATCTTTTGACGATATTTTTGATAAATCGCTTCATTTTGTAAATCTAGAGTTGCAGTAAACTCGAATTGACGATTATGTTTATTAGCTTGACGAATACGATCCAGGACATATTCCCAGGAACGTTCTTTTTGGTCCTCTTTACTTTTAGTACCAGCAGAAAAATGATGCGCTTCATCAGCTAGAATAATCAACTTCTGTTTCTCTAAATCGCCATAAGTTAAGCCATTTTCCCGTGGTGTATTTAACTCATTAGCTAAAGTTTGGATAGTTGCTAATCTTAAATAGATCACACCATCTTCTGGTGTACTAGGAAACCGAGTTACTGAGCGAAGCTCGATTCTTTGACCATGGATAGTCAAAGGTTGGGAGAAAAGATATTTAGGTGAAGCAGTATTTAATAAATTGTCATAAGTCTTAGCCACCACAGCATTTGTATTTACCACAAAAAGAAAGTTATGATAAGTAAATTCAGTATACAAATACAAGATCAGGGCAGCTAAAACGTCTGTTTTACCACTACCAGTGGCCATATTAAAAAGTAATTGATTATATTGGTAATCAGCTAATGGCTGTCGCTGTGTCCAGTCTAGATTAACTAAAGCTTGATTTTGGTAAGGTCGTAATTGGTGCTTTAAATTACCTTTAATATATTCTGGGATAATAAAGGGCTTTTCATTACTAAGAAGATCAATCTTACGTTTGTTTTCCAATAAATCGACCAGTGGGAGTTCAATTTTGCGCATAACTTTTTTTTTAGCCATTAGTTTAGTCCCTCTTTCCATAGAAGCTTTGATTAAATTGATAATCCTTATCGGAAATCAGGTCACGGACATCGGCATCATCAATATTATTGAAGTTGTAGTAAAGTTGATTCTTATCCAATAATTTAACTAATAACTGCTTTTGTTCTTCAAAAGACAAAGCTTTACGTTCTGCATCATTTTCATATTTATCAAGATCCACTCGAAAGTCGAAATCTGCTCCCACTTTCATGCGTTTATATATAATATCTAATTCATTCATATCTTTAGCCGCTAGCAGATCTTTTAGATAGCCTTGGTTCTTTTCCATTAATTCAGCATAGACAAATGATCCGCCACCATGCCAGTTTGCCTTTTTTGAGATTCCTTCTTGACCACCCTTCATAACTTTTTGTAAGCGAGGAATCGAAATAGTGCTAATATAATCCATTTGTTCAACACCAATAAAACGGCGATGCATCTTCATGGCTACCGCCTGGGTTGTTGCAGATCCCATGAAAGAATCTAAAACCAAGTCATTTTCTTTCGTTGTTGCCCCTATAATTCGTGCTAATAGTCTTTCGGGCTTTTGAGAATTAAATCCCATCCTTTCTGGATCCTTTTGTTGCAAAATTGATACGTCCCAGACATCATCTGGTGTAACCAAGTCATCTTCATAATATTTATATACTTTACCCGCAGACTTTATTGAATAATAAATTTTCCCATCATCATCAACATTCTTTTTCATATTGTTCCGCTTTTGAGGACTTCTTTTTTCGCCGACCATTTTATTATCGGGAAAGTACTTGTAATGCGATGTTTTAGAGTACCAGAAAATAGTATCATGCTTTTTAGCAAAGGAGTTCTTATAACTTCCACCAGAACCATAGTGCCAAATAATTTCATTAACAAGGTTATCTTCCCCGAAAATTTCATCTAATAAAATTTTTAAATAAGCATCCTCATGCCAATCAATATGTACGAAAATACTACCATCATTCGCTAACAAATCTTTTGCAATTCTTAACCTATTTTGAAGAAAAGTGAGCCACGTTGATCGGGTGTATTTATCATTATATGGGAAGTCGTTGCTTGTATTAAAAGGTACATCGAAATAAACTAAGTTTATTTTACCAGAGTATTTTTCAGCAATACTATGTAAAGCAATCAGATTATTACCCTTAATAATTAAATTATCTTGATCAGAATAACTAGATGCATTATGTTCACCGTTTTGATCATACTTTTTAGCATTAACAAATATTTTAGGCTCCAGCAATTCATCAATTTCAGGCTTAGCAATGGTTTCATTTAAAAACGGTTCATTAGCAGGTACGTCTTTATTATCTAAGTCTTCTTTTGTCATACCGCCTTTTAACACGGTATCCTTAAAAGGAAAATCCAAAACAACATCAGCAGATTCATCAATAAATTTTCCATTAGCTGTTAAACCAATTTTGTTTGTATATTTTGTATAACTGTCTTCCCAAAATTCTTTATATTCAAACATCTCAATAAATTGATTAAGTTTAAATACTTCAGTATCAGCTATCTTTTCTACATAATTTTTATGTATTAAAGGATCTTTAAATAGCTTTGTCATCAGTACATGGTCGAATTTATCCAAGTCATTAATTACATTATTTCGTTTCAAGGAACCCTTACTAGTTAAATACTTATTTCCAAACTCTCCTAAAATACTTTTGACTTGAGACATTATCTTAGGTTCTATTTGCATATCTATTCTCCTGTTAATGAATTTTCGTTTCTTGAGTAACTGCTGTACTTGATAATTTCTTTGTAGTAATACATTACAACAAATTTTTGTGTAAACAGTCTTTGCCAACTGTTAGCACCATCGACTAGAACATCGCGAAGATCATTGGCATATAAGGCAATCATCGCACTGGCCCCGTCCCGATCAAAAACATTGGCTCGGGTAATATAAACGGCTTGTGGAAACCCGTTTATATCAACGGCTAGATGGCGCTTAATTCCCGATATTTTCTCTTACCAGCATCATAACCTTTATTTTCAGCAGTTGCGGTATTTTTACCGCTTTGACCAAGCACAATACTTAATTCAACTGTATAATGGATTAAGCAAGAATTTTTAAGGGCGGTGGCTGTCTTTTCCCTTGCGAGGTGAGGCCCATGGGAACATGGAATAATCTTCAGGAAGGTTTCAAAGTCAATGAACGTCTTCCAGACACTCTCGTTGATGTTGCTGTTTGGCACGTTTTTAATCGCGCTACTCAGCTATATCGACAGGCACCACAAATAAAAAAGCCGCCCTGTGTAACTTTGGCAGGTTACAGGACGACTAGTATCTAGTCTAATGTTAATGCCACCGCCTTTGAAGCGGCTTGCGCGGGAAGCCTTGTTCGAGCGGGGCTTTTTTTCTGTTTCTATTATAGCATGTCCTTTAAAAACTGGCTAACGTTTCAGACTTTGATCAGATTCAGGATCAGGTTGTTTGATTCCCGGATTCTGTTCAGCAAATGCTTTCAGTTGTTTTTGAGTTCGATCACTAATTTCTTGGTGCACATCGTTTAACTGATTTTTTAATTGCGCTTTTTGTTGTGGACTAGTTGTTTGTTGAATTTGTTGTTGCAAGCCTTGATAGGACTTATTAAGTTCCTGAGCTGATAGCTTTTTTAGATCATGCTCAGGTTCTTTTTGTGCTTCTTGTAAGCCTAATTGTTTGGTTAACCCGTCGCTAAGCTCAATCACTTTGTTACTAACTTGCTGGATTTCACTTAAAGCGCTATGGATCACGGCTTTATCTTTAGCCCAGGTAGCCACATACCCGAGTGAGTAGTTACTGGTATCAACACCAATATTTTGCATGGCAACATACGCAACCGCTTCGGCTTGGGTTTCCTGATAGGCTCGTGGCCGATCTTTAAAGGCTGATTTTAATCCATGTAACTGACTATGTGCATATTCATGATATAACGTCTTCAATTTTAAAGCATTATCGGATTCATCACCACCAATAACAATTTCATTAGTGCTGGGTTGAAAATACCCTTTAGCCCCATTTAGCGTTGCTAAGGGCACTTCACTGACTTTAAGGTCGGTTTGCTGGTTTAGATAGTCCTTGAATGCGTTATACAAGCTTGTCACATTCTGATGATCGGCCAAATTTTCTTTGACAAAGTCTTTAGCGCTTAGGACAGGGTCACCACTAGTTTGTGCCACGTCGAAGATGGGCAGGTAACGATAACCAACAATGGCCCGTTCGTCGGTAGTATCAAGTCGCTTTTGCTCGGCTGGTGTTAGCTTCTTAATGATCGGAGCCGCAATCCGAATCGCTTTTGCGCCCCGGTTGACGGTGCGGTTAAAAGCCTTCTGCCATTGCTTAAAACCGGCGACTTGAGTGGCTTGAGGATTTTGCGCATAAATTAAATCAATGTTTCTGGCGCTATAACGATGAAATTTAGACAGGGTATTGAGATACTTTTTAAATTGGTCACTATCAGTTAATTTTAGGATTTGCTGTTCAGCCTGGGCGACTAATTGTGCTTTCCAAGCCTTAACATCTGCTTTATTTGGCATAAGTTACCCCTCCTCATCTTCAAAAATATCATTCAATGTTGGCAATGATCTTATTTGAATCGGGGTCGTGCCATAAAGGGCAACGTAACCGTCAGACATTTTTTGCCAGGCTACTTGATAATAAGCGCCGTTACCAGTGATTTCTTTTAAATACTTGTAGGTTCCTTTAGCTTGCAAAACGGGTAATTCACTGGCTAAAACTGCTAATTCGTTGTTCATTTTATGATCTCCTTTGCTTTGTTAATCTCACCCGTTGTTTGGGTTTACTTTTAGGGTTGTAAAAGTGAACCTAAATGACGGGTTCACCAACCGGAACGTAGTGCAGGGCGGTAGGCAGGTTCTAATCAAAATCAAAACTTAATTTATGGCCGTCAAGCTTTAACTTGGCGTCAAACGACTTTCCCTTTTTGCTCTTGAAACCCTTTAGTTTGCTGGTTTCCCCTTTGGTGACCAGTGCTTTGATCGCGGTCTTCCCGAGGGTCTTACTGCTCCATTTCTTGGGCAGGGTAAAGCTTTCGCCTTGCTTAGGCTTTACAATGTAAAACTTCTGTTTATTTAAAACGGTCGCTTGCGGTGTTTCTAAGAAGACCTTGTCGGACTTTTGTGCTTGCTGTTGGTGATTGATTTGTTGCCTAATGGCTGCATTGCCGGTTAATTGTGTGGGGACATCAGCAATTAACTTCGCCACAAACTTCTTAATCTGGCTCAAAAAGTTATCTGGGGTGCGTTCTTCGGTACTGATTTGCTGTAACGCTTGCTCCCATTTTGCTGTCATCTCTGGGCTAGTTAACAAGGGTTCGAGTTCAACCGCTTTACATAAAGTAATTCCGGCTTCACTGACGTGTAGCTTGTTCTTTTCAGTGACGAGATAGCCGCGTTTCTTTAACACTTCCAGCACATTGGCCCGGGTTGCACTTGTCCCAATGCCTTGCACATCTTTAAGAATCGCTTGGGCTTCTTCATCATCAAGCGTTTTGCCGGCGGTCTTCATGGCCGTAATCAGGGTACCTTCGGTAAAGGGTACCGGAGGTGTCGTTTCTTTTTGCGGTGTTTGCAGATTTGCTTGAACCTGATCGCCCTGATGAACGAGTGGTAAGGTGGCTGTTTCTTGCTGGTCGGCTTTGTGATCATCAAATAAAGCTTGCCAGCCTTGCTTAGTTGGGACCTTACCGGTTGCTTTAAAATTGGCGGCACCAACTTGGGTGATAATGGTGGTTTCCTCGTACTCGTACGGATCAGCAAACATCGCTAACGTCGTTCTTAAAACCAAGTCATAGACTTGTTGCTGTAATTTAGGTAAGCTGGCTAGTTTCTCTTTCGTCGGCACAACTTTAGTCATGATAATGGCGTAATGTTCTTCAACCTTTTTCCCATTGACGTAACGTTTATTTGGGGTGGTATTGGTTAAAGCGACTTGCTTAGAGACCAAACCCAGATACTTCGTCAGATTAGCCACTAAATAATCAAATTCTTCATCAGTGATATAAGCACAATCCGTTCGGGGATAACTCAGCAACTTGGCTTCATATAAACTTTGAATGGCCGCTAAGGTTTGGCTGGCACTGGCGTGATAACGTTTATTCATGGCACTTTGCAGACTGGATAGTGAGAATAGTTGGGGACTAGCACGCTTTTTAGCCTGTTTTTGGACGTCCTTGATTAAACCGTCCTGTGAGCCCTTCTGAACGTTTTTAGCTTGCATGAATGCTAGTAGACCTTTTTCATCTTTAAAGCGCTGATAGGGGTCCAATTTTGCGACGAATTTTTGCTGATTGGCTAAAATTTCAGCATTTAGTTCAAAATAGGGTTCCGGCTTAAAGTTTTTGATTGCCTGGTCTCTTTGATAGACCATATACAAGGTTGGCGTCTGCACGCGACCAATTGAGTACACCCCACGCACCCCATTTTTCCTCAACAATAAAGTATATAAGGGACTACCATTCATACCGATCAACCAATCACTAATTTGCCGGGTTTGAGCTTCTTTATAAGCCAAATAGTCTTTGTGCCAGTCACCAAGATTTTTAAAGCCGGTAATAATGGCGTCTTTTTCTAGGCTATTTAACCATAGCCGCTTAATGGTCTTCTTTTTAACGTCAATCTGGGCTTGGTTCATGATTGACCATGCGATATTGGAGCCTTCCCGACCACTATCGGTGGCAACAATAATGGTATCGGCCTTCGTTAACAGGTCTTTGACGATCCCGTATTGGTCCTTTTTACTAGCTGACACTTCAAACTTGTATTTATCGGGGAAAATCGGTAAATTAGATAAGGCCCATTGCTGGTATTTCCGATCATATTTATCCGGTGTGGCTAGTTCAACTAAGTGTCCGAGACCATACGTGACAAGCGTATTCTCGGGCAAAACAGGGTCACTAACCGTATAGTAACCCTGTTTTTTTGTGCTCTTTTGGAAGGCTTGGACGTATGAACGGGCTTGACTGGGTTTTTCGGCTAAGATAACAGTGGTCATGTTCGTTCACTCCTTGTGATTAAGTTTTTGATCTAATTCTGTTTTACCTTGTTCAGCCGCTTTCAACCAAGTTTCACGGCGCAATTCTTGTTGCTGCTCTATCGATTGTTGCTTCAAATAATGTTGATACCGGTTGATGGCTTTGAGATCTGCATAGGCTGACCAACGGAATAATAAGCCACCCAGCAGTAAAACTAAGGCCATTAGCGCAGTTCCTAAAAAATCGGTATGGTTCGCCGTGAAAAGCTCTTGGTATAAATCCATTAACATGAGGTAAATTCCCATTACATAGAAGATCATGCTAACTAAGTTATCAAAATAGTAAGACAACTTAGTCCGCCGTGAAGGTGTTGTAAAAGGATCGGTTCGCATATCTTTTTTGGCTTTTTCCAATAACCAGTGTGCGATTTTTTTCATAACTATTTTTCCTCCTAGTGGTTACGGAAATAATTTTGAAACATTCTCACGGCACCCATACCAGTACTTTTAGTCACACCGGTTGAAGCCCAAAAGTCTTTAACGGCGTCAGGTGTTTTGACCACCAGAAAACCGAATCCGATTGAAGCAATAAAAGCAATAAACCCGTATTTAGCCATATTAGTGAAACACCATACTGATAATGACATACAAAGCACCTGGCTAATAATGGAGGCATTGTAATAAATGTACTTCTTCCACCACGTATTACTATAATCAAAGCTTTCAGTCGCCATGCTCATTGCAGCTAAAGGAATCGTCAGGTTGTACCAAGCCATATCAGCCACAAACACACACATCTTGATAAAGAACACGACGGTTACGACAGTGAAGATTAGCAGAAACAAAATCTGTAAGGGTAGCGAAACGCCAACATCTTTTAGCCCAGGAACTTTATTCATGCCGGTAATTGATTTAGCAGTGAATTTCTGATCAGAACTAAACATATACTTTAGCAGGGGCAAGGTAATTGAACCTTGAATAAAGCCCTGTAAGAACACGAAAACCGGAATCACGGCCGCTGATTTAATCCCGTCCATGATGATATTAGCCCAAGTAACATCGGTACTTTCATCTGCCTCTTTTAGAATTGTCATCACAATGCGGCCAAGGACGACCACAACGACTAACGATGTCGCAAAGGACAGGAAGATGGCATACCACGTTTTAACAATTGGCAAGCTTTGATTGGCTTGGTCAATAATGGCCTTGCAGATGTTGAATAAACCGTTCAACAAACCAGATAATGCCCATTCAAAAAACTTAGCAATCGCTCCCTGAACCAGTCCTGAAATATCACCTAAAACAAACATATCTATCACTTCCTTTTTTGCAATTCAAAGCTTCCTAATCCGTCATCTGCTTTGGCAGTTTTATTTATTGCTTTAGCTTTATAACCATCGCTAATTTGAGTTAATTCAAATTTTTGATTCTTCTCATCATCAGTATTTACTTTTAAATATTCTTTACCAGAAGTATTACTGACTGAATAATTAGCATTTACATTCATCAAGGGGGTTTCAATAATCATTGTTTTTTTATTAAATTGGGTTTTATAGCTTTGTCCTTTTTGGTTGAGATACCATTTATTACTTTGCAAATCCTGTGCTGTAGACTTCCCACAAGCGGTAAGACCGACAGCAATCAGTAACACTGTCATCACAGCGATTATATATTTCTGATATTTTTTCATTAATATGTCCTCCATTATCCAAGTAAGTTGTCGTCGTCTGGCTCCTCTGTTTGACTATCTTTATTTGAAACTCTCTCTAAGTCGCTGTCTAGGCTGTCCTGTTGTTGTTCCTCCTCTGTTTGATACATCTTGTTTGCGGCTTTTTTTTGAGCAGTCTCCTTTAATTTTGCTTTCCATTTCGCTACTCTTTGATGAAAGTTGGTTTCCTGGCTGGCTTCTGGTTGGCCTTGATACTCATTCTGTGACAAGTTAACCAAATGATCAGCCCCTGGAAATAGTTTAAATTGGAACGCTTTTGTAGCTTTGACTGGTCGCGCATTGCTAAAGATTAATAAGCTCTGATCTTCGGGCATACGCATAATTTCGTCGGGGGTCATGAGAGAACGGCTCGTATAGCTGTAACTATCGCTCTTGCTGTGGCTTTCTTCCTTGCTATGACTGGTACTCTCACTACCGGTTTCCACTTTTACGGTCGATTTACCTAACAAATCACTAAAGTATTTCGCAGTCACATCATTAGCGGCATTCAAGCAAATTTTAACGGCATGATTACCTAAGATACTTTCGGCTTTATCCTTGCCATACAAAGCTTGGAGCTGGGTTAAGGTCTGACAAATGGTAGTCACGCCAATACCGTACCCCCGGCACGTCGCCAGAAATTCTTCGTACTTAGGAAACTTCCCTAAATTGACAAATTCATCAAGGATAAAGTCGACTTGGTGGGGCAATTTAGCGTGATGATCGGCGGCTAATTTGTATAATTCATCAAACAATTGTGAGAAAAACAGATTGATGAAGCTTTCATAAGTGTTATCCATGACGGGGATAATTACATATAGAACAACTTTGGCGTTGCCAATCTCTTTTAAATCAAAATCCGAAAAGCTGGTAAAATCGGCCACTTCCTTGTCGACGAACTTCGAAATGGTCGCCAACAGGCTTTCAATAATGCTGGCTTTCATTTCCCCTTTGGCCTTTTTGAAACCTAACTCATAAGCGCGTCTCGCTGGATCAGACATGGTTAGATCAAGAAACAAGGTATCTAGCGGACTATCCGCACCCTTTTCCTCGGCTTCAACGTCATTTTCTTGTAAGACTTGCGTTACGCCCGCCAAATTTCGTTGCTCTGGTGACCGGTGGTTCATGACAAACAGGATTAGTGCCTTCAAAAGTTGCCGTTGGGTACTAAACCACACATCTTTTTTGCCCTCGGCATTTTCACTCTGGACGATCTTGGTGGCGACGGTTTCGGCTTGAATATCCCGTTGAATATAATCAAAGGGGTTGTAGCGATCACTGTGCGCCATGTTGGCAAAGTTGACGACATGTACTTGATAACCCTGGGCTAGTTTGACACCGGCCGTCTTTTCGTATAATTCACCTTTCGGGTCGGTTACGACAATGCTGTTCTCCGTTTCGTTAAACAGGTTCGTAATGACGACTGACTGGGTCTTATATGATCCAGGACCCCCGACCACAAAGATATTCCGGTTGGGTTTGGTGCTGTTATTCTGGTAAACAATCCGTTTATCCACGATCCCTAAAATTGTCCCATTCATGTTAATCTCCCCCTTTCGCTGACTTTTCTCGATCCACTAATGATTTGAGAATTTCGGCCTTGGTACTCTTGTTAAATGCTGTGGTGAGGTCTTTGGCATTGATACTAAAATAATGGTCACTCAATTCTTTTAGATCACCCCAGGTCGCACTCCCGTGAGTTTCAGTATCCGCAGTTTCCCAATCTTTGTGCTTGCTGTTGCGCTTCAAAGCAAAATAGATGGTGTATAGGATCACGGCGACACTGACAATAATTAATACCGGGTTCTTTTGGCCTAAATATAAGTTGTAATAATGCCAGGGGTGTAAAGCTAATTGTTTTAATACGGTTGGCATATGATGCGCAAAGGTTAACTTATAACGGGACAAGGCCATGACAGCTCCAGCTAAGATCTCCGCTAAATACAAGCCAATGATTAGCGTTAGTAGATATGGCGTGCTGACTTTAACGCTGTTTAATAATTTGTCTTTCATCTAATCACCTACTATCTGTTTAATTCTTTGTTGGTTGGTGCCGGTGTACCGTTGCTTACCATGGATCAAGGTTGGGACTGACGTTAATTGATATTGCTGAATGTAGTGCCGATTCTGCGATTGATTCATGTTAATAAAAACAACGTTATGGCTAATGACGTTGTGCCAATAGATTCGGTGAAAAACAGCTTGGCAATCCGGGCAATCATCGCGATAGAAGAACAACACTTTTTTAGGGTGCTTAGCTAAAGTCACGATTGGTCGCTGCTTTTCTACGTGGTTGACATATTGATGACTGGCAAAACCACTAACGGCTAAAACCACCACGATTACCGCTAGGGCCTTACCAACCCGCTTAATTAAGGTCACTGGCTTTAAAGCTACTACCTAAGTTTTGGACTGCGGTGATTCGATCCGTGGTGGTATCGAAAGTAACCTGATAAAGTACCGTCGCCTTTTGCCAGTCGTTGTCGCCACTCTTACTTTCATAACTGACGACAGCTAAGCCTTTCATGTTTTGGCCTTGCTTACTTTGTGTATACAGGTTCAGCTGATCTAATTTGGCTGAAACACTATTGCTGTCACCATAAGTCCCTTTGTTTGAAAAGTATTGCTGGTACAATTTGTCGGAAATCAAGTCTTTAACGCCATCTTTACGCTGACCGTAGGTCTTGGGCTTGAAGTTATTCATGACATCAAAGAACTTGGTGACCACCGTATTAAAGCTAAGTTCAGCCTGACTTTTGTCTTTATTATTTTGGTAGGTCTTATAACTGTCAATTTGAGTGCTTAATAACTGCTTTTGTTGGTTGGCTTTAGTCAATTGCTGGTTAACTTGTCGCTTCTGTTTTTGTAAACGACTAATCTGCTGTTGCGCCTGCTTAACTTGGCTATGTTGATAGGCATTCGCCCCTAATGACATGATTAAGATCAAACTACCAATCGCAATACTTAAAACCATGCTGCGTTTCATTTACTCGTCCTCCTTACTTCTTGATTGGCCGAGCTAACGTCACATCGCTACCACTTAGTAAGCTATAAAAGGCGGTGCCAAAGGTGCTTTCGTTAACCTTGTCGCCTACGCCACCTTGTTCAATGATTTTGGTGGCTTTGCCTTGCCACTTTCCTAGCAGAATGGCAGTATGCCCGTTGTTGCCGGCTCCCACACCTTGATTGACGATCACAATATCGCCGGCTTTCGCGTCATTTTCACTAATCTGTTTCAGATATTGATGGCTGCCTTTGGCGTCACTGGCCATCGTGCCGGTAAACCAGCCCATATTTGCGGGTGCCTTGTAACCATCCTTATTCAGGGCTAACCAGACAAAACCGGAACAATCGGTTCCGCCGGTTTTGTTAGGATTCTTTAAATCACTGCCTAAATCGGGGCTAGGGTGGGTTTGAACATAATAGAAGTCACCTTTCATACTTTCCGCGTTTTTAACAATGCTGCCACCGGAATAGCTCGGGTCACTATCGCAACCTAGCTCGGTCAGATCTCCTGAACTTGCATTATCTAACGTATTACCGGCCACGGGATCACTCGCCCCGAACACGGAATACCAGTGATCGGCATACCCGTATCTTTGGCTTAGATACCATTGTTCCGGGTTCTTACTCATGCCCTCGTAATCCATTAACCAGGCTTTGGTCGCTTTGTGCACGTCCGTATACTTAAAGATCTGCTTGTTTGATGCATAGTAACTACTGTTCAATTCTTGATCGAGATAGTCCAACTGCACGCCGAGATTCGTCGCTGGTTTGTTTTCTTTGTGGGCTAAGTCTTCCAACTTATCCTTCCGACCACCTAACCACTGGGCTAAGCCCGTGGCCCCGGAACTTGAATTAACGGACTTGGGATCAAGCCGACTTTCTAGTTGTAAGACCCCCAAGATACCAGCCGCCGCTTGTGGCGTGGCACCATACTTCTGTTTCCAGTGCGCATAGATATTTTTGGCATTTTCTGTCATGCTCTTACTATCTAATTGCGTCTCTATGGTGGTTGAGTTATCACAACTGTTTTCTTGTAGCTGACCAGTAATCGCGGCGATCAGCAATATGATTAGCAGAATGGCGCCGCCCACAATATAAGCAATCAACTTCCACTTCTTTTTCTTATATTCAAACGACAATACCTGCATTTAATCACCCACTTTGTGCTTGGCCTGATCGACTTGTCTTTGCGCTGCTGATTGGTCACTCTGCGCATTCTTTAAGTCCGACTTAGCCGAATCCACCTTCTTGTCTTTGTCCTTATCTTTACTACCATCAATCTTGTTGGCGTCATCTAACTTCTTTTGGGCGTCGCTAACTTCGTTCTTAGCGGCATTGAGACTTAACAAGGCTTTTAAATACTTAGCTTTAGGACTGTTCACGCCGGCTAACTTGGTTTGGACAGTCTGGGCGTCTTGCGTATCATTATGGGCGAGGAAAGCTTGTCCCATTCTCAATAAAACATCAGCGTTCGTCGTAAAGGATAATTGGTTATTAAGCGTATTGGTATCATAATTAACAATCGCTTTTTCGAGTTTCAATTGATCTTTTTGCTTACTCGTCGCCTTAGTTGGTAACTGCCAATCGGCCACTTGACTGCTATCTTGGTTGGCATAAGCCGCATTAACAACCTTGTTCAACTGACTTGGGTCAACGTTTAAGGCTTGCTGGTATTGACGATGCTTTAAAAAGACACTGACTTGCTTAGTTGCAGGATAGCCGGCTCGTTTCATATCTTTTTGCGCTTCTGACCACTTATGATCATTTAAAGCGGTCTGAATTTGACCGCTATATTTTAATCGCGTGACCTGCGCTTGGTTCCGGTTAGCTAAGCTTTGATATTGCCGTTCATCACTTTTATGAACTAAGCCGACGGCCAAAACGGCCACAATCGCTACCCCGGCCACACTCAACCATAACCGTTGTTTGGTTTTCTGTTGGGCCGTTTCAACTGCCTGCCATTCGTGATAGCTCACAAAGTCCTCAATGCCATTAACCACTTCCGTTAACTCATTTAACGATGTAGCTTTAGCCACTTGTTGTAAATAGTCGTCCGGGTGTTTGGTCAAGGCTTCTTGGGGATTGCTTAGTAGCCGTTCATAGGGCGTCCCCGTCAAGCAAAACAGAATCAGTGCTTTGTATTTGGCTAAATTGCTATGTTTATCATCATAAGGCATGAGTTCATTGGCCCGGTAGGCGTACCAAACATGTTGCATTGGGTAATACCATAGGTTGGCTGGGTTCAACGCAATGTGATACTGACTATCGTTAACCACATTTTGCGCCATAATTTCCTTGGCAATCGCTGACCGGATTGCCTTATTTTCATGTGGCAAGTCCTTTAATGATCTGACTTTATCCGGCAAGGTATAAGTTAAAACAACCTTCTGGTCTTGCTCAACTACGTTAACCAACTGTAAGAAATTGGAATCAGCTTCCTTTAATTCGTTTAGCTCACTCAACTGGTCGTATCGAAACTGATTGTGATTGAGTTCGAGAATTAACTGGTTTCCCTGTCGCTTGAAGGTGCCAACCTCGATATTCAATAGCTGATTTGATTTACTCATTTAAAGTCCCTCCTTCCTCTTCGGTAGTGGTCAAGGCATCAATTTCACTTGGCGTCAACACCACGCGCTTTTGATAATCCGGTTGAATGGCTGTCTCACGGTTGTATTTTTCTTGGTAAGCTTCGGGATCAATTAACCGCAATTCTTCTTCGGTCAACTCGACTTTCATAAAGGCACGTTGGCTACCATAAATCATCAGGGATTCACCTTGCCTACGGCGTTCTAGTAACTTCTTTTCTTTATCTGAAAAGGTCATGCGTAATTTGGTAATCACATCATCGACACCTTTACCGTCAAGACCAAAGAACACTTTGGTATAGGAGTTCCCAATAATGGCTTCCCCAATGTTCTGCCCAGTATCTGTCGTTCCTTCGATCACATCTTGAATTTGCTGCGTTCCGGCGATTGCTCCAGCATTGTACTTTCTGAACCGCTTATACGCTTGATGGAAAAAAGTGGCGGCGGCTTTGTGCAAGGTCAAAAAGTGAAATTCATCAACAAATAATTTTTTGCGGCTATGCCGATCTTTGGTGATTTCGTCCCACAAATACTGGAAGGTATTCAGATAAGCCGCTGATTGGACTTCCTGTTCACTTTGTAGTGGCTTTAAATCAAAGGAAATGATTTTCCCTTTTAAGTTAACGTTGGTGTGGCCGTCAAATAGGCTGTTAGAACCATGGGTATAGCTGCCTAAGATATAGTAGAAGTCTTTAACCCGATTGAATTTGTCTTCGTCTCTATCAGCCAGTTTCTCCAATTCGTCATAAACATTGGATAAGGTCGGCCACTGATCGTCTTTAATTTCTTTTAAGCGACTATATTTCAAAACACCACTGTTGACGTAGGCCTGTTTAACGACATCATCAAGAATTGCCAGCTCAACTTGGGTAATGCCAGTTTTGATAACTTCAAAGAAACCTTTTAGACGCTGGATTTTATCTTTTACCAATAAATCAAGGTTAGTGACGGCTTCATCAGCACTTAGTATTTCTTCGGAAAAGATTTGTAATGGATTGATCTTATACTTTGCATTAGAAGTTAAGTGCAACACCGCTCCGCCTAACGCTTCCACGATCTTTGTATATTCGTTTTCTGGATCAATGATATAAATTTGATAGTCTTGAATGGCATATCTTAAAATCTTCTGGATCATGTAGGTTGTTTTACCCACACCGGAAGTACCAATAACAACCATATTCTGGTTCAGGGTCTTGTTGCGATCCAACATATCTACGGCAATTAAGCTGTTGGTGTCTTTGTTAACTCCTTCAATATCACTTCTCGGCTTTAAGTCCAGAATTTCGGCGTCATCAAAGGGAAACATACTGCTGGCCACTTCGGTATTACTCTCTTTATAGGTGTAATCCCCCATAAGGTTCTCGTTAATTGGCATGGTTGACCAAAAAGCCTGGAAGGTTGCTTTAACGGGAACAAGGGGCTTCATTTGTAGCTTAATCAACGTATTCTTAACGTTTTCGGTTAAGTCATCTAATTCTGCTAAACTGTTGGCCCGCAGATAAATGAGCATATGTTGGTACACAAATGTGGTAGAATTATCAAGGTATTTATCTAGTTGCATGTTGGCTGAATCAATATAATTTTGCAGAATCTTCTTTTTATACGGGTCGAACGTATTGAGCTTCTGCGCTTCCTTATTTTGAATCGTCTTCTTGTAATAGGTAATCATTGAATTGTTACTGGCGCTGTCGATATATTGCACAATATCGATAACGCCTTTTTTACGCTTCAATTCTGATAACCAGTTGCCATACACCCGCTTAGGATAGTCGGCAATCGCTAACACCCGAATAAAATTCTCGCCCGACTGGACGTAGGTGGGGTACTGTTCCCAGCTAAACGGAAATAGTGAATGCAAGCTATCGCGATCAATCAGCTTGGTAAAGTCTTCAACCTCCGGTTTAGGCTTACTACCCGTTTGGCCGCTGTCGCCTTGATGTCTTTCTTTTTTAGTTGGCATAAATAAATCAATGACCTTATCACCAAAATTCATCCTGTTGCCTCCTATCCATTAAAATTGATCAAGTTCTTTAAAATCTCTTGGACTTCTTGACTGGTCAAAACTTTGGCCGTCACATCAAAATCCGTTAACGCATTTTCAATGTCTCGTTTAACCTGTTCGATCTTTTCGTCTAAATGAGTGACAGCTAAGTTTAAGCTTTTAACGCTCTTGTCTTTAATCGGTACCTTAACGATTAGCAGATGTTGCTTAGTTGTCATGTTTTTGGATTCCTGGACTTTAGTAAAGTGGTCCAAATAACTGGCTATGAGTTGGATTTTGAACTGTTGCTCCGGGTGATCTTTTTGTAACGCAAGATACCGACGCTTGAGACCATTGAGATAAGCCGTCATATTGACGGGAATCGTCGGTTCTAAGAACTGTAACGTGTCATCAACACCTTCACCCAAGGTACTCATCAGAAACGCGCCATAGTCCTCAAAAACGTCCTGTTGTTCGGTTTCATTAAGCAGATCAAGGTTGATCCCACTAACTTCCAAAATGCCAACGAGATTACCCGTTTTGGTAACTTCGTAGTTACCATACATACCCACCACCAAGCTCATGTCATCAATGGTCTCTTTGCCACCATTGATTTTAGGCGGTTGGTAATCCCAATCGAGCTTCACTGATTTATTGGCGGTTTTGCTCTTCTTCAAACGCATTTAGTTCACCTCGCTTCTTCGGTTTTAAATAAAACAGTTTCTGACCATTGGCATATCGGCGTTTCAACTTAAAGTTATCCCGCACTTTAATATTCTTCCGCGCCGCAACTGGCCTAATTGTTAAAATAGCCATGACAATCGTCATGGCTAAGACAACAATCACTATTTTTATCAGGACTAAGATCAGACTATAGGGTGGGATCGCAATAAAAATTAAGCCCACTAGTCCTGCCAGCGCCGCATAGCCAAAATCCTTCAAGGTGTAGTCTTTCCAGATCCCGTAATCTTTATCTACGTTCTCTGGAAAGATAAATTCTTTTCCTTTCTTCATTTGGCAGGCTCCTTTTTAAATTAAGTGAATAGGCTGTAAACCCAAGGTAATAGCCAGATAATCGCTGCCGCTAGGGCCACTAAACCAGCCACCCGACCAACCGCGTGATAAACCTCTGATTTCTCTCGCGGATCGTCTGCGTCAGGCATTCTTTTGATAATAATAAATAGTGCGACACAAATCCCGACTAAAACGACCAACCCAGTTAAAATACCTTGAATCGTCTTACCAGCGCTGGTTAGCTTGCTTTTAACTTCGCCACCGTCCGCCGCCAAAACAACCTGGGCGTTCATCAAACCCAAATAGATCGCAGTAACTCCAGTAGTTGCTAACGCTTTTACTTTGCTGAACTTCATGTTATTCCTCCTCCCCATCGTCTTCTGATGTTCGTAATTGAATTTGTTCTGCCTGCGTTTCTTCTGGCTCACGCTGATAGAACTTGTTCAATTGTTCTTCGGCAATTTGCTGGCTTGGTAATGGGTCAGTAGCTAAATTAACGCGGCCATTTTCACTCGTGGCTAAGTAATACTCCTTTTCTGACTGACCTAGCTCTTGGGTCTCTAAGACATGCACATTATGTTCATAACGGCCTAAGGCGTTATCAACTTCTAAGCCATAGAAGCCTAAGAAACCTTCTAAGAAGCTCTCACCAAAAAAGGTCATTTCGTTTTTGATCTGCTTATATTGATGGGTCGGTTTATCACTTACCAATTTTTCGGTCTTTTTAGCATTTTGACTGTCTTGATGGCGATTAAACCAGCCCCTAAGTTTTAATGGCGGAGTTTTTAGCTGACGTTTAATGGTCTTCTTAATCATTGCTCGACGAACTTCATCGATTGGCTGGCCGTCTTGATCTAAAATTGCTTGTAACTGTTTTGGATCAGTCAATGCTTGGTCATCATCAACCACAATCGCCCTTTGATCATCATGAACTAGCTTGCCATTAATGCCTTGCCAGCTTTCTACTTTCATTGGATCACCTCCTCAAAAAAAGCGCGTTAGGGACGCTAAACAACTAGCTTTCCCCTAACCCGCCCGGTAAAATGGATTGTTAGGAGGGTGACACCTAGAATCGTAACTTCCAGGTGCTGATCCCCGTTAGCAACTTCACTGCTTACGAGGACGCCCTCTTTTTTTATGTGGTTTTTAATCCATTCAATGCCATCTTCAGATATTAATTTAACTTTGCCCGTTTCCATGAGCATTTCACTTGGCAACTCGTTAGGGTGCCGTCTTAACCAAACACTCACGTACGTACTACCTCGTTCAAGCTTGAGACTAGCTTGAGCTAAGCTAAACCATTCCTGTTTCTTTGTCACATGTGAATACTCCTTTCCCTATATTATGGATTCATTGTACCATTAAATGAGCACGTTGATGCACTTTTAATTTTACATTTAGATTACAAGTGCATGCCCCCATCTTCATGCCGATTTCGAGTTTGGTGTTGCCGTTGCTTTTTCGTCATTTCCCACTCGGCCTCTTTTAAACCTTGCGCCTGTCTTTGCCGTTGGTAATCTTCATCACGGGCATATAGAGCGGCCATGATTGCGTCACTAAAGGCCGTCTTTAAGTAGTAGCTTGGACTAACTGGCTTGTAATTTAGCGGTTGATAATGTCCAATATTTACTTTTCTATACTGGTCGTCCTTGGCTTGTTGCCCTTTTAACTGCTTTTGGATTTTCTCGATCTGACTGTTCTTAATCGTCGGATCGGCTTTGCATTCGCCAAAAAAGAGTTGTTTAGTGCCATCATGCTTTAAAACCCGTTGTAAGTGATGATTTTCTAACTGATCTAAGCTAAGCTGTCCCGATAAATAAGCTAGTCCTTGTTGATGTTCTTGGGGACTGAACACCTGTGGTGGACTTGCTTGCCACTGTTCAATTGTTTCAGCCTGACATGGCTTTAAAACAGGATCATAGTACATCACGGCTGTATAGGCTTGTTCCTGTTTAATCATTGGTAATTCATTAAAATTGCCGTTAGGAAAGGCTCTTCTTAAAACTTCCTGGTATTGGGTTTGAATAACTTGCTTAACAGCCATGATTGTTCGCAAATCTTTGACTGCGCGAGTAATCTTTTGCTGCTCGGTTGGTGAATACTTTTCTAGTAGACCTTGATCAACGTGTTCTAGACTTTCTAAGCTATCATCATGAATCATCAGCGTATATTTAAGCTCGATTTTGACTTCCTTTTCTTGTTGCATTAATAACTGCCAGCTGGTATATGGCCGCTTGGTAAAGGTCAATAATTGTCGGGCCAATAAATCATCACGAATATTCATTAAACGTTCGTTTAATTCACTGCCTTTGAAAATCGTTTGTTCACTATTAGTTTCTTTAATCAATTCCCGTCGTTCAGCCGCGGTTGTCTGTTCAAAATCAAGCTCTGGATAAAGTTTTTTAGTCGTGCGATCAACTACTTTATTTAAGAGTTCATCTGCTTTTTTTAGTGAACTTTCTTGTTGGTTAATCGTCAATAATTGCTTAGTGACATCTTCACCAACAGCGTGCTTAATTAAGGTACTGTTTTTCCAATTAAATAGCATGCGCCGCTTATCATCTAAACTTTCCAAACTAATATAAGTTTTCAGTTCGTGGCTTAACTCTTTGACCACTTTTTTCTCGTTAAACGAGAAGTGTTTACTTAGGCTATCCAAGTGGCCTCGATTAACTACTTTCTCCTGCATATTTTTATAGCCAGCTTTGGAATTGCGATAGTTCTTAACTTGTTGATTAAATTCTTTTCTTTCATGCCGTTTGCTATTGATTCCCTCGTGTTGCATTGGTGTGTCAGCTATTCCCTGTTCCACAAATGATTTTTCACTGATCCGATCAGGAATGTTTTTTTGCTCTAAAGCCTGATTGACACTAACTGCCCAATTGTGCCGCCATTCAGTTATTTTTTCTTTTTTATCCCAATCGACCATCAGTATCTTTCTACTCTTAGGGTACTTGCTAGTTCCGGTATATGTTTTGTTGCCATTCTCATCTAAAATATATTGCTTTTTACTCTTGATTCCCCATGTTCCGTCTGGGTTAAATGGTCGGTTAGTTAACATCACATGTGCGTGCGGATTATCTTGGTGGTCGCGATGAAGCGCTACATCAGCTACTATGCCCTCATCAACAAAATTTTCTTGCACGTATTTTGTCAATAACTCTTTCTGTTCATCTTCGCTTAGTTCAACTGGCAAAGCCACGTTAAACTCTTTCGCATACCGAGAATTTGATCGCCGATCTTTTCTTTCTACTTCGTTCCATAATTTTTCTCGATCACTGGCCCATGCTGGTGCATTTTTAGGAGTTAAAATAAAACTCTCTGGCATGACTGACCGAGCATAGAAATAGTGGCGACCTTCTTGATCATCAAATAATTTTTCACCACTTCGATAAGCGGCACTGGCAATCGCACTTCGTCCTTTCCCAGCACTAATATTACTAAAACTCATGTGGAATATTGCCATGTCAGTCACCGTCTTCCTTTGATTCGATGGGTTTGACCTTGTTGTCGCCATCGGCGACTTCTAACACAGGATTTTAGCACGATTTACCCCACAAGAATTTAGTGGGGTGTAAGTGCGCATTGACCTCGTTTCACTCGGTCTTCTGATTCTCTTAACTTTAACTTAGTGTATGCCTTCCGCTTCGCTATTTCAAATTTTATACTTTGACTTAATGTTTCTTATATAATATAGTTTCGGTGATTATTTCTAATATGATTGGAGGGATCTTTATGTCTCAAAGTAACTTAGAAAAACAAGAAGCTAAATTAAAAGCCCTTAATCAAAAAATTAAGGACGAAAAAAATAAGATTGAACAACGTCTAGGTAAACAAATCATCAGTCAATCTAATTTAGATTATGCTAATTTGTCTAACGATCAGATTAAGCTTTTAGCCAAGCAATTTTCTGAATTTTTAAAGGTAAAGTCCGTAGATCATTAGCCATACGAGATGGGGAAATTCCATGTCTAATCAATATGAAAAATTAGTTGAGCAACAAGCGCGTTTAAAACAAAAAATTGAGCGAGAAGATTTTAAATTACGGCAATCTAAATACTATGAAAATCGGCAAGCCCGCAAAGCCCGTTCTCGCCGATTAATTCAAAAAGGGGCTTTATTAGAAAAGTACTTTCAAGCTGATAACCTCTCGGTCGAACAAACCGAAGAACTTTTAAAAACATTTGCTGACTATGTTAACGCCCATAAACCGGATAAATTAAAAAACGATCAACCTAATAACTAGGCCGATCGTTTTTATTTTCAGGATTGTTTTTTGGCTTAATTTCTGGATTGTGTTTAGCAAAGTCTTTTAACTGTTTTTGAATTCTTTGTGTAAGCTCTGCTTTACTTTCTTTGTGCTTCCTTTTACTTGATCGCTGTTGAATTATCTTTTGACCCTTACCTCTTCTTTTTGATTTTAGGTCAAGCGTAAAATCTGAAATTTTATTTTGATCTAGCTTACTTAAATGACCGATTTCTTTAAAGTTTAAACCGGCTTTGGGAAAGCGATAAATATTACCAAGATCGACCCAGGAAGGTTTCTTCAACCCAGCGGATTGCCAATCTTGAATCGGATAATATTGTTGCTTGATATAAGCCGACTTCTTTTCATACTGACTAGTAATTTTAAAAGCCTCGACCGTCTGTTCTGATACCCGACGAATTAAAACTGGTCGAGACTTGCCACCGTTAGTTTCTACAAAACTAACGTATAGGCTGACTAAGTCATTAGTCCTCATCTGGATCGTTGAGCCAATCAGCGACCTCTTTAGCGTCTTTGAACTCGGTGACTGGTGTCCCTTCGGTCGCCTTTAAAAAGCGTAAATTAGCTCTTTCTTCTTCGCTTAAAGACGCATTAAAAGGTAAAGCACCATTAGCAACAATCCGCTTGTAAAACATGTTAATGGCCGTGGTTGGATTTAAGCCCAATTCGCTTAAAACTGCTTCGGTATCATCGGCCAAATCTTTATCAATCTTGACTTGGACCCGTTTCTTTTCCTTAACTGCCATGATTGTCTCATCTCCTTTCTTTTACTACTACCATTATACTACCTTTTGAGTACCTCATCAATAGATAAAGCCCTGGCCTCAAATCACTTGAGCTTGGCGTTGATCTAAAGGCTGAACTTTTGAGCTAGTTAGCCTGGTTAGCTCTGGCGCTCATCTAAAAGCCCCTATTATTCTGTTTAAGCCATTTAAATCTAACTTAAGTATAAAGAGGTTAGTAAGTCTTAAAACCGCTTAGAAAGGTTGTAGCCTTTTAGGACTAGTAGTACAACCCACTGTTATCGTTGTCGGCAGACTTTTCTTCTTCGGGGTGTTTGGCCGCATATTCTCTAGCCGCTTGTTTATTCCACCAAACGCCAAATAGGTTTTGCATGGTGCCATACAAGTAGTTTTCAACGTTCTTGATATGTTTCTCATTGCTTCTAAGAACGTTAAAGTAGCGTCTCAAGGCTTTAGTCATCAAAGGTTTAAGTTCTTCGTCGTCAAGCGGGATTAGAACCCCAATATCCTGATGATCCTTTTCAACTGGGTACTTAGCATTTAAAATAATGCCAA
>NZ_JBSOQX010000019.1:0-57080 GCF_053819265.1 Lacticaseibacillus sp. 30 | reverse complement strand
AATGCTAGACATGATTAGTGAGTTTCCAGCTAAACATACGGCTTTATATGTACGCCATCATGTCACTTTTGTTCGTCTCGTTGTGTCCATCCATGAACGCAAAAACCAATCCGCAAAAACTGATCTAGCCGTCTTGTTGCGAGCTACAAAACTGATTGATCCGTCCTTATACAAGATGAATATTGAATGGCTGAAATTGCTGGACCTTGATCCCGAAAGTTTGTTGGCTACTAATGTTTGATTACAAAAAAAGACCCAGTAACTTCTCTTGTTCTGCTCATCCTGGCAGGACAAAATTGAAGTCCACTGTGTCTTTTTTAATGTCATCAAATTTGAGAAGGCTGGGTCATCCCCATAACTACTCTTTCGGCTTCGGCCGCCGCTCCAAATGCCGGCGCATTTTGTCTAGCAAGAATAGCTGGTCGTTATTCCACGGACTGTTGCGTCGGGCGAGATGGGCGGCGTAATTTGCTGTGTCGTGGTTGAATTCTCGATCAGAGCGCTGGACTTCTTTGAGAAAATCGCGCGAGCTGATCCGCAAGGCGCCACGAGAGAAGACGGTCCATTGTTCAGCTTGGTCGCTAGTAACGACGACAAGTTGCACTAGCGGCGAGTTCATGTCCTGTGCGAGGCGTTCAATGTAACTATCAGCGGTTTCATCTTCTTTGGTGAAGACGACTTGCAGATCCCATTTTGCATAACTTTTACCAATACCGGGCACGTACATAGCATCGAAGACCACGATCATTTTAGCGTTTTCGTGGCTGCGATATTCTGCCAGAATGTCCAACAAGCGATCACGGGCCACATCAAAATGATCCTCAGCTTTGAGTTTTGCAAGTTCCGGCCAGTTGCCGATGACGTTATATCCGTCGACGATCATGATGTGTTCGCGCATTTATTTTCCCTCATGCCGACTGGCGAATGCCTGATACATCAGGATGCCCGCGGCCACACTTGCATTTAGACTTTGAACGTGGCCGACCATCGGAATCGCAATCGTCGCATCCATTAACTTCGCAACGCCAGGCGAGATGCCCTTGCCTTCATTGCCGATCACCAACGCAGTACTGCCTTTTGCATCCCATTTTCGATAATCCTGACCGTCCATAGCAGTGCCAAAGACCCACATGCCGCGTTCTTTCAGCGTCTTAATGGTCTGGGCGAGATTCGTCACCCGCGCCACCGGGACATACTCAATCGCCCCTGTGCTGACTTTGGCAACGGCACTTGTCAGGCCCACAGCGCGATGCTTCGGAATGATCACCCCGTGCACCCCGCTTGCATCTGCTGTCCGTAAAATGGAGCCCAAATTGTGTGGATCTTCCAAGTTATCCAGCAACAGGAAAAACGGATCTTCGCCTTTATCAGCGGCATTTTTGAAAAGATCATCTAAGGTTGCATAGGCGTAAGGCGTCATTGCCAATAAGACCCCTTGGTGATTGCCTTGGTCACTCATCAGATCTAATTTTTGCTTAGGTGCCGTGCTCACTAAAATTTTCTTTTTTTGCGCCATGCCGACCAAATGCTGAATCGGTTCACTTTTCAGGTCGGTTTGGACGAACAATTTATTGATGGTGGCAGCGGTGCCAGCTTTCAGCGCCGCCTCAACGGCATGGCGGCCAAAGATAAACTCATCTGGATCATGTTCAGTTGTTGCTTGCGGCTTTTTTGCCATGTCCCGTCTTCCCTTCTTCAACGTATTGGATACACCATGCTGCTAATTCAGCAACACGGTCATCGCGGCCAATCAAATGTAAGTAGCCGAACAGTGCCTCGAATCCTGTTGAAACTCGATAAGTCACCACATCGGTATTTTTCGCGTGCGTGTAGCTTTTGGCATTGCGCCCGTGCTTGAAAATATCGGTTTCATCGCTATCCAGCAGGTTGGCTTCCTCCATCCCAGCAATCAGCGCCGCTTGTGCCTTTGCGGACACAAAATCCTTGGCTGCCCGTTGCAGTGATGCCGGTCGAACTAAACCGCGCTTGAGTAAGTGTTCCCGAATATAAACTTCATAAACCGCGTCGCCCATGTAGGCTAGCGCGATACCGTTCAATTGTTTTGGATCAAATGTCATTGTCTGCGCCACCGTGTTCCTTGAGGAGTGTCTTCCAAAATAATGCCTTGTGCGGCCAACTGATCACGAATTTGGTCGCTCTTAGCAAAGTCTTTCGCTGCCCGTGCCGCATCTCGAGCCTTCACCAAGGCATCAATGTCTGCATCCAGGCTCTTCTGATCAGCAAACACCACACCGAAGATTTGCAGCCAAGCATCGTATTCATTCAAAAGGTCATTGATACTTTCACTTTTGACCGTCTCTTCATTAGCATATTCATTAAGCAACTTTGCCAGATCGAATAAAACGGTGAGGCCATTTTGAACGTTGATATCATCATCCATGGCAGTCACGAAGCGATCCTTCAAGGTTTGCAACTGTTTGGTAATTTGTGGATCAACGCCGGTTTCAGCCCCGCGACGACGATAGGTCAAATTCTCACGAGCAATTTTTAACCGATTGAGACTGTTGGCCGCATTTTTGAGGTTAGTTTCAGAATAGCGAATCGGCATCCGATATTGGGTACCCGCCATGAAAAAACGTAGAACTTGCGGATCAACTGTTTTGCGAATATCGTGCACAGTGATGAAGTTGCCAAGCGATTTGCTCATTTTCTCGTCGTCTTCACCAATCGTCACGAAGCCGTTATGCATCCAATACCGAACGAACTGCTTGTCGGTTTTAGCTTCGCTTTGGGCGATTTCATTCTCATGATGCGGAAATTCCAGATCCTGGCCGCCACCGTGAATGTCAAAAGTATCACCTAACAGCTTGGTGCTCATGACTGAGCATTCAATGTGCCATCCTGGCCGTCCTTTGCCCCATGGTGACTCCCAACTGATCTCACCGGGTTTGGCGGCTTTCCACAAAGCAAAATCAATCGGATCTTCTTTTTTAGCTAATTCGTCTTGGGTAATATGTTGACTGGCACCTTCTTCAAGTTCATCCACATTCTGATGAGATAACTCCCCATAATGTTTAAACTTGCGGGCCCGGTAATAAACATCGCCGTCAACAGCATAAGCGTATTCTTTGTCGATCAAATCCTGCACAAAATCAATAATATCCGGAATCATTTGACTGGCGCGAGGATGAGCCGTTGCCGGTTCGATCCCCAGCGCCGTCGTGTCTTCCATGAACGCATCAATAAACCGTTGCGCCAAGTCCAGCGGAGCTTCACCGGTTTTATGAGCAGCATTGATAATCTTGTCATCAACATCGGTGAAGTTCGAAACATAGGTCACTTTATATCCGCGATATTCAAAATACCGGCGGATGGTATCAAACGCGATAGCACTGCGCGCGTTACCGATGTGGATGTAATTGTAAACAGTCGGGCCGCAGACATACATCCGGATTTCTCCCGGGTGCAACGGCGTGAATGTCTCTTTTTTCCGGGACATTGTATTGTATAACGTTAACATCGGCTCATTTCCTTCCTGTAGCGTCTTAACTGCATTTTACAGGAAACGACCGTGATTATAAAGGAACGGGGAGGGCGATTGCAACATTCTGTGCTGTGCCGTGCCAAACTCCGCAATCTCCGGCCAGATGGGGCTGGAACGCTGTGACGGCGCTTCGAGCCCAAAAACCGGTCTCGAAGTCGCCTAACAACATCAGCGACAAAGCCCGGTCGCTGTGTTGTTTGCACGGCTGAGCCCCATCTGGCCTACGATTGCTCCGCCTTGGCACTACACTCTTTGAATTCTTCCCGACTATCTATTAGAAAAAGACAAGAATGATTTTTAATAAAGCAACCGTTCTTGTCTTTTTGGCTGTTATCTAAGCGTGATGCCCCAGCTCTCAAAACCTTAATCAATTTTCCGCTTCGGATTCAGAATCCCCAACGGATCAAACAATCCTTTAATTTGATGCTGAATCTCATCAACATCAAAGCCTAATTCTTCATTGTTCCATTGGTTCTTGCTCATCCCCACCGCATGTTCACCGGAAATGGTGCCGCCGAGTGCCAATGCTTTGCGGAACATCAGACGAATGGCTTGGAGCGCTTCTTTGGGCGGTTCTTCCTCATCAGCCGGCCAGATGACGGTTGGATGCACATTACCATCGCCCGCATGACCTGCCGTGTAAATTTCGACATTTAAGTCCTGTGCGACTGACGCAATATAGTCCATCATTTCGGGCAGTTTAGACAACGGCACCGCCATGTCTTCCATAATATGTTGGCCGTTTGCGAAAACCGCCGGCAACATGTCCTGACGCAACTTGATAATCGCCGCTGCTTCTTTGGGGTCACTGGTGACCTTGATGTTTTTGGCATGATCGTCATTTAAAATCTGCTCCGCCATTTTCAGACTAGCTTCACCACCAGCATCTAACCGGAACAGGAGCATTGCCTCGGCGCCTTCAGCATAGTGAGTGCCTTCATAACGATCCAACGCAGCAACTGTCAGGCCATCAAGTGCTTCAAGCATGACCGGATAGATACCGGAAAGTCGCAAATCCTCCACCCCTTTAGCCAATGCTGTCATGTTGTCAAAATAGGCAATTCCAACAACCGGCGTGCCAATTGGAATCGGGTTCAGTTTGACAGTGACTTCAGTGATGATGCCCAACGTGCCTTCCGAGCCGACGAATAAGTGCGTTAAATCGTAACTAAACGCATGCTTGTAAGTTCGGCCGCCAAGCTTGATTTCACGGCCGTCTGCCAAAACAACTTTAAGGCCAAGTACATTGTCGGTTGTCGCCCCATACTTCACGGTACTCATCCCACCAGCATTGGTTGCCGCATTGCCACCAATGCTTGAAATTGGCTTAGATCCAGGATCAGGTGCGTAAAAAAGACCTTGCGCACGCGCTGCCTTATCCAGATCCCCGTTGATCACACCAGGCTCAACCACTGCCAACAAATCGCCTTTGCTAATCTCTTTAATCCGATTCATTCGCGCTGTCGACAAAATAAGACTGCCGTTTATGCCGTCAGAACCGATCACGGTGCTCGTATCTGCGCTTTGAGGAACTACTGGCATATGATATTGACGCGCGATTTTTAACACACCTTGAATATCTGCAACATCGCTGACTGCAACATATGCCAGAATTTTCCCGGCAATCTCACGCTGGGCATTGCCATTGGCACTATGTTCGCGCGCGATTTTATCATCAATGTGGATTTCGGCATGCGGGGCCGCGTCTTGCAAGGCTGCCAGAATTTCCGAGTTATCATAAGCTGTAAAAATTGCCATCACAAAAACCTCCTCAACACCTCTAAAAGCAGGTGGCAGCGTTGGCCATTCGCCTCTGAAGCGTCGACTTTATTATGGACTATTTTGGTAAAGATGGCTTAGTAAGACGCTCGGTGGTGTGCCTATTAAGACGCCGATTGACCCTGCGATGAGATTGACTGTCTTGCCTTTGTCTCACCAGCAATGGTTTCCTTGGGATGAACGGTAATAACAGCCTCTCCTAGCCAAGTCGTTTCTGGTGCCATGGCTGCCAAGCGATAAGGTTGACGTGGTTGGCCGCTGCCTGTTATTGGCGTTGGTGTGGCAACACAAATCGTCAAGACATCTGTGTCCACACCAGCGTCTGCTAGATGGCGAAAGCGGACCAAATTAATGGTCTGTTCTTGTGGTACCACCAGTGGTTCGCAGTTGCCGCGATAATCGAGTCGAACGACATGCCGGCCATGTGTGTCAAAACCAGATAAAACGGCCACCTCTGGACGACCAAGTACTTGAGTTCGCGGATCAAAACCGTCAAAGCTGGCGAAACGCGGCAATATGTAATAGAAGATCGGTGACGCCAGGGCCACAGGTTCCTTGCTTAGTAAATGCAGGCCGACTTTCCCGCCAAAACAGCCGGCTGCAGCTGATCCCGGCAAATATTGCAAGGCAAAAGTTGGTTTTGTGGTCAATGTGTCTAACGGTTCCTTGTCGTTATTGCGATTGTCACGCATCAGTGGTCACTCCTGTCAAAATTATGCTTGATATAATTAAAATGATACTCGCTTGATCCATAAAAACGCACGTTATAAGATTTACCGAATTTTTGCTGACGATTCAATACGAGCCATTGGGCCAGATTCTCCAAGTAAGCCTGAAAAAGCGCGACTGTGTTGCGGTTATCAAAAAACAGGTGTTTGTTCACTGACCATCGTCGGTCCTGAACAAACACCTGCAGTTGTGAAAAATCACAACATGAACTCAACATTAGGAAGACAACGACGAAAACCAGAAAAACATGCGCTCTCCATTAATCATGCCGGGGATTGGCTTATCAGGTCAATGAAAAAGCCAGGCATAAATGATATGAAAAATCGCTGCCGTCACCAGTCCTGTCATCATACCCAGAACAAAATATAAAAGTAAGTGCTGCCGCTTACCTTTCATTTTTCATTCCTACCCTTCCTACGTTGCAAGGAGCTATTCTCCCTGTCATTTAGGGTAACCGATGTCGACAAGTTCTGGGGAAAATAAATATAAACGTTAGGAAATCACCGATTAACGTCGTCCTTTAGGCACACTCACTCAATTATTAACAACAAACGTTGCCCTTCGCGTTCCACCAAAACCTATTGTTTGCATGCAAAAACCCGCACATCTGCGCGGGCTTCCTGCATCAATTAAAGTTGGCCGGTGACAAGATCAACGTTTTTAAGGACTTGATCGCGACCCATCAGTTCAATGGTTTCAGCAAGTTGCGGACCATGCATCCGCAATGTTGCAGCGATTCGAATTGGCATGTAAAGCTTGCGACCCTTGACCTTGGTTTCCTGCTTGACTTCATTGACAATACCGCCAATGGAATAAGCGTCAAACGTGTCGAGTGCCCGAATCTTTTTGGCGAAGGCTTCGATGACTGGCTTAGCATTGTCATCTGCCAGTTCTTTGCGTTCGTCATCGGTTAGGTCAGTGGCTTTGTCGAAGAAAATATCGGCAAGCTTGCTGATCTGAGCGGTATAACTCATTTGATCGGTGTAAAGACTAATAAGCTGGCGCGCCCACTCGATGGTCTTCGGATCTGGATCACTATGAATTTTGCCATCTTCAATCAAGTTAGCTAAGGACAAACTCATCAATTCATTCGGGTTCGTCTTTTGCTTGGCCTTGATGTATTGGTTGTTCACCCATTCCAATTTCTTCTGGTCAAAACGGGCTGGGCTCTTAGATAGCCGCTTTGGATCGAATTGCTTGATGAATTCCTTTTTGGTGAAAATTTCATCTTCACCAACTGGGGACCAGCCAAGGAGCGTAATGAAGTTGAACATCGCGTCTGGCAAATAGCCAAGTTCACGATATTGTTCAATGAACTGTAACACGGTTTCATCACGCTTCGACAACTTCTTACCGGTGGCGCCGTTAATGATCAAGGTCATATGGCCAAAAATTGGTGGTTCCCAGCCAAATGCATCGTAAATGGCCAATTGCTTTGGTGTGTTGGCAATATGATCGTCCCCACGCAGCACGTGGCTGATTTGCATCATATGATCGTCTACTACCACCGCAAAATTGTACGTTGGCATGCCATCACGCTTCTGAATGACAAAATCGCCGCCCAGTGTGTTGGCATCAATCGAGATTTTCCCCTTAACGATGTCGTCCCACTCGTAGGTCTTGTCCATTGGAATGTGGAACCGAATCACAGGCTCCAAGCCCTTCGCTTTGGCTGCGGCAATCGCGTCAGCTTTTTCAGCGTCCGTCATGCCCTCATATTCATATTCGTAATGTGGCATCTCGTGACGAGCCTTTTGGGCTTCACGATCGGCTTTCAGTTCCTCTTCGGTCCGATAAGACTCGTAGGCAAAGCCTTTATCAACAAGTTGCTTGATCAGCTTGTCATAGATGTCCTTACGTTCAGACTGCCGGTATGGGCCAAAGTCGCCGCCTTTGTCGGGGCCTTCATCCCAGTCAATCCCGAGCCAGTGAAGGTTCTCCATCTGACTCTTTTCGCCGTCTGCAACATTCCGCTTTGTATCGGTGTCTTCGATCCGCAGCACCAACGTTCCGTTGTTGTGCCGTGCGAACAAATAATTGAACAACGCCGTCCGCGCATTGCCGATATGCAAATGCCCGGTCGGACTTGGTGCATAACGCACCCGAATTGGTCGATCTGCCAATGTCTTAGCCTCCATTTTTCTGTAAACATGCACTGATAGTGTACCACAGAAGGGACGTTCATTGGGCTGATGTGGGAGATTGAATCTATGTCGGTTGGCTTCTGATCGTTCTACTAAACGACGCAACCTTTGCAATCTATCATTGCCTTAATCAAACGGGAATCTCATGCCCCATGCATTTCGCACACTGTCCATGATATGGCTGACATCGTGAGATAGTAGCAACTGACCGTCATCGTGACCTTCATCAATGTAACGCTGAAAATCACGGACTTCATAAACTAAGGCATCGGCCTGATCGCCTGCGCTTAATACCTCGCTGGTCGTGGTATGGGCATCAGGGGTGTAGGTTACTTTGGCGGTTGTGGCACGCGGATAGTCATCAATTTCAACGTAGCCTTTTGTGCCTGAGATCACGCCGCGTTTTGGCTGCTTAGCGCGTAATGACAGTGCCATGACGGCCAACTGCTGATCAGCATTTTTTAAAATGATCCCTGATTGTTCATCAACACCGGTTTCAAAGTACTTGACGGTGGTGAGCGTTACATTCGGCTGAGCATCTAAGAACGTACGAGCAAAGGCAGTTGCGTATCCGCCGATATCAAGCAACGCGCCACCAGCCAGATCCTTATTGAAGAAACGATTCTTTGGATCAAAGTCTTTCAAGCTACCGAAGTTAACTTGAACAAGATGAATGTCACCTAACTTGCCACTTGCAATCAGCTGCTTGACTTGTTGATAAACCGGCATATGGTACAAGGTTAACCCTTCAGATAAAATCAGGCCCTTGTGCATGGCCAACTGCTGGACATCATCAAATTGCTTAGCATTGACCGTAATCGCTTTTTCGGCAAGAACGTGTTTGCCGGCATTCAAAGCTTTTTTGATGTATGGGTAATGATAGGTATGCGGCGTTGCAATATAAATCACATCAACGTTTGGGTCGGCAATCAAGGCATCTGGATCTGTATATGTTTTGGCAATATGTTTTTCAAGAGCGAACTTCTTAAGCATGTCGGCATTGACATCAGCGACGGCGTAGATGCTACCGTTTTCCCGGTTTAAAGCGTCGGCCATTTCATGTGCGATCCAACCAGTTCCGATCATACCCCAGTTATAGTTTGTCATATGACTCATCCTTTCTTTTAAACGCATTCTCCAGCCCAGAAACCTACGTGTAAGAACCTTGGTCGCAATAGTCAGAGTCCGACCATCACGCATAAGGCCACTTACACTCCGGTTTCTAACCGGGCTGGTTCACGCTCTGCTTAATTTCATGTACCTGACCATCTGGTGTTTCTATTAAGAGTGATGTCGCTAAGTGAGCAAAGTATGACGTCGCAACAACTCCCGGTAATGAGGCTAGCAAATGATCAACTTTTGCGATATCCGTCCATTCCGCCATCGTACAATCAATTAATTCATTGCCGTCGCGCGTTCGCGTGTAGCCCATGTAAGTGGTAGCCATTCGTCGTTTTGCCTGCAAGCCTAGCAGCTTGGCAGATGCCATCACCTGTTCACTTGCCGCGCTAACAACTTCCAATGTCAGCGGTACCGCGGCATTCAGTTGAGCGTTGACATTTTTCTGAGCAGTGAGAATCACATAAGCATGGCTCGCCTGCGCGTGCAACTTTTCATAAAAATGAATACCGCCATTACTTTTAAGTAAATTTAAGTCCTTATCGGCACTGTCACAGCCATCAAAGGCAATATCACTAGCTATCTGTGTTGTTGTTGGTAACCCCAGTGTCTGACAATAAGCCAGCGTTACTTCAGAGGGACTGCAAATCTGAATACCCAGCAATGCCCGCGCGACAATGCCATCAGCAAGCGCCTGCATGTGCCGACCACCGCCAAGACTCACTACCTGATGCGGCTGAATAAGTGCTAGAGCAGCGGCGATTTGTTCTGTCATGAAAGTCGCTTCCTCTCTTTTATTTTTGGTGAAATTATATTTCACGTATAATGTAAGACTGAAATTCAGTTTTGTCAACAGCTAGTTGTGCGGATTGTCTTTTAAAATTAATCGCGTAGAATAAAGGCCGGAGAGTTTCATAAAACAGATTATTCAGAAATTTAATTGAAAAGGAGCTGTGTTATGAGTATTATTGACCGTCTTTATAGCATGCTGCCAACACTGACCGCGACTGACCGTAAGATTGCGCAGGTTGTTCTGACGAATCCCGGTGCTGTCGTGAATACCACCATCGCCGCCCTCGCAAAAGAAAGTAACGTTAGCGAAGCCTCAATTTCTCGTTTTTGCCGGACAATTGGTGTTGAAGGCTTTCATCAACTCAAGATTGAGCTTGCTAAGGTTGCTGAAAACCGTAGTGCGTATTATCAGGAAATTAACGCCGACAATCTTCAGCAAGCCTTAAGCAATATCAGTGCCAACAAAGTCGCCGAAATCGAAGGCACACTAAAAAACGCCAGCTCACATGACATTCGAAAAATTTTGGATTTGTTAAAACAAGCTAGTGTAATTTTAGTCGCCGCTGCTGGCGACACGCAGCCGGTTGCCGATGACGCCGTCTATAAATTCAATCAACTCGGTCTACTAGCCATCACAGACAGTTCTTGGGAAACGGCGCTCGCCCAAACCATGAATGCACCTGCAGATGCTTTGTTGCTGGTTATCTCAAATTCTGGCGAAACGCGGAATCTCATCACCCAAATCAAAGCCGCTCAACAACGTGGTATTGCTGTGGTCGCGATTACCAATCGCAAGGATTCACCGATTGGCTTGGCCGCCGATTATCAGCTTTTGACCGCGGTTCGGCAGCAAATTTTCGAGTCTGAATATTTCTTCTCACGCGTAGCCGCCATGACGGCGGTGGAAGCCTTATTCTTGTTACTTCTAGCTGAGGATAAAACTTTCATGGCACATATTAAGGCTCATGAAGCATTGATTGCGGAGACTAAGATTTAAGTGTTCGTCTTAGACCGACTCTTATCATTTAAAAATGCCATTTCTTCTAAAAAAGAGGGATGATTTTTCCGTAACACAGAAAAATCATCCCTCTTTATTTGCAAGTATCAATTATGTTTCAACCTTAACTAGAAAAAGTCAGCAACTATGCCGTCTTCGCCGTTCTCGTCATCACCTGACGATTTTGACGCCAGAACCAATACGTAAAGGCCAAGACTAAAATTGTCTGCACAACTAGTAGGACTTCTTCAACCGCACCGTTCAGCGCACCAACCTGCGTCAGTGCCGCCGGAAAGTCGATAAAGGCATGTAAGCCGATTGGCAACAATAGCCAGAACCAGCGCATGCGTTTCATAATGATGATCCACACAACCACGGATAATGCGATCTGAACCGCCAAGGCGAGTAGTCGTTCCATCAAGGATAACGAAATCGTCCAGCCCGTCGTTGCCATCAATTGTTTCACTTGCGTATTGAGCACCGAACGCGAGCTAGCGGGTACCTTTTCAAGCATTTCGTTTACTTTGCCGCCATTAATCAGCATTGCAAACATAAAGTTGCTGAACATGGTCAGGCTGCCAATCAGAATCATTTCAAGCCCGCCATGACCTAATCCGTATAGGAATGGTGTTTCGGGTGTCGCCGCCTTGGTTGGTATGCGTTTATTAATAAACTTAAGTCCTAGATAACGGCCAACCTCTTCAAAAACACCAGCTAACAGCGCGCCATACAACGCATATAGAAACGGCACATGTTGGAAATCTTTAGCGATGCCGCGGAAGGGTCCTTCCAATACACCAGCGAATAGGAAAAAAACGCCCATGCCAATAAAGAAAACCTTAACAGCACCTTTTTTGGGCTTTCTGTAACGCAGAATCACCCAGATTAACAAAATAATCGGCAAGGCAAAACAAAGTAGCATCTCAACGCCCATCATGTTAACCGTGAATTGGCTGACAGGGCTGTTATTCACAACTTTATCCATTCTGAACACCCCTCAATCAAGTATAAAAGAAATGATGACAATACCCGCGACGATCAATAGAAAACCGACAAGGATCACCCAACTCATCGTTTTGGCCATATTGAGCGTGAACCCAATCCCCAACCGTTTTTCAACAAAGAGCGCCGGATCAGTTGGATTATAGTAAAACATCCCCCAGACCCAATGCTGATTATCATTCAACACAGATCCTTTGGCCGTAAGTCGCCGCGTTCCCAGAATATACACCAACGGCAAAAAGCTGACGGAGAGCAGTGTCAGGGTTAGTGTGATGATCACAAACCACCATTGACCTTCAGCTGACATATTCGGCAGCATGAGTTGGAGAACCAATAAGCTTTGACTCAGAAAACCCGTGAACAGCAGATAATACAAAACGGAATTGCGCACCTTACCAGCTCGCGGTTCAGCATCCGGATTGCCGCGAACTGCCCCGCGTGCTCTGCGGGAAAGATAAAAAGCACCCAGCACAGTTAGCGTTTCAACCGCCAGCGCCAAAATCATGACCCATGAATCTGCTGATGTTTGCTGAAAACCAAGTACAAGGGCTAAAAAGAACTGCGGCACCAAGACGAGCCCATAGGCTGCCGGAACCAGCGTTTGGGGCTTGAGTTTATTCAGGTCAACAGTCACCTTGCTTTGGGTAAGCTCCTGCTGATTCCCCATCTCTTTAAGGAGTTGCAAACTTTTCCGATGTGCCGCCACAATCAAGGCATAATTCAGACAGATCGAAAGCAAAAAGGCAGCAATTTGAATCCAAGCAAGCGCAGTCGCCGCAAAGTGCATGGTGGCCGCAATCCCAATGCCAATCACTGAAAGGATTGCCGCCCCTGTTAATGAAAAGGCGAGATAACGACGGCGTAATTTTTTAGCTGCTGGCGTTGTCCAAATGCTGTTACGGGCATATACAACGCCGAATAAAACATTTCGCCGTGACAGCCATGGTGTGACAGCCTGAATCGCAACCAATATCAACCACGTAACAACTAAAATCACCATTTCTGCTTGCATCTTTAATCACTCCTTCAGATCATCATAAAGTTCATCAATCATGGTGTGCAGTGCATCCCGATCTAAATGCCGGGCCACTGCCTCCGCGACAACCTTTTCTAAGGCAGGTCGCAGCACCTCTGCCACTGCTTGATTCGGGGAGCCATGCGCGTGAACAACGACGCCACGGCCTCGCTGGATCTCAACAAAGCCTTCCCTTTGTAGTTCCTTATAGGCTTTATTCACCGTATGCAGATTAACCCCAAGTTCATTGCCCAGCGCGCGGATAGACGGCAAAATAGTGCCATTCGTCAAGTCCCCGGTGGCAATGCCACTCACGATAGCATCGCGAATCTGCGTATACAGCGGAATCTTAGAATCGAAATCGATTGTCAGTTGCACGTCTTCACCTTCTAACTGTTCTAGTTGTTATAGTTAGTATATAACACTTAACGCTCACTTAGTCAACAATTCACAACTCAAAAGGCGATAAGAGCACAAAAAAAGTCCCACGCAAGAAATGTCATCGTGAGACTCTTTACAAACTCTTTTTTACAGATCAATAACTACTTTTCCCGACGACGCAGTCCAAATGACCCAAAACTGATCAAGGCAAGCAGCAAAGCCACCCCGATCGCAATTAAGCTGGTCCGCTGGTTATCACCGGTATTCGGCAAGTAACGGCTTATTTGCTTGGTTGGGATAATAACTTCGATTGGCGCGGTGTCATTATCGGATAGCGGTGCCGATTCTGTCGGCGTATCCGACATACTTGGCAAAACTTGGGTTGACGGTGTTGTTGGTGTTGATGGCGTGACTGGCGTTGATGGCGTCACAGGTGTCGCTTGCTTTGCGTAAACGAACGTCACGGTTAGACTGCCTGTTGCAAAAGCACCATTTTCCGCGATGCTGCCAGATGCTAATCGTAAGTAGTGATAATTCGCGATCATCGTTGGTGTAACAGCATACGGATCGCCGACATGACCGGTCAGAATCTTATCAGGCGCAATCTGCTTGCCATTGTCATCGACATATTTCACGTCAACAGTTCCTTGAGCAACTGGATTCTTAGTGTAGATGAAGGTGACGGTTTGCGTACCGTCCGTAAATGAACCATCTTCCGGCGCACTGCCTGTCGCCAAACGAGCAAATTGGTAATTCGTCATATCAATTGGTCTTGCTTCGTAAGGATCACCGGCTTGACCAGTGAGTATTTTATCAGATGCCAACCGTTTGCCGTCTACGTCAACAAACTTCACGTTGACACTGCCACGCGGAATTGGTGTCTTCGTATAAACAAAGGTGACCGTCTGTACGTCATTGGAGAAAGTCCCGTTTGCTGGTGCGCTGTCTGTGGCTAATTGGGGATTTTCATAATAGTCAAAGGCAGGTGCTGTCATCGTATAAGGATCACCGACTTTGCCAGTGATCACCTTATCAGGTGCCAACATATTACCCTCTATATCAACACACCTAACGACGACGGCATTGCCAGTTATGGGTAAACTACGATTCTGATAAACATCGGTGTCTGGCACAGCGCTCGTTGTGTCATCGCCAGCGTCTGTGACACCCTTAGTCGAATATTGACCGGTTTGATGACCGGCAATGATCTGGTCATTCATGCCAGTTTCTTGCTGTTTCAATACCGTTGCTTGATTAGTCGGCGATGTTCCAGTCGCGTTGGTGACCACTGAATGAATATGCGATGTCGATGCTGCAACTGACTGGATTTGACTACCACCCACACAAATCCCCACGCCAATCAACGCTGCCACCCATAGCGTACCCGCTTTATACATCTTATGCTGAGACTTTTCTTTACTAAATGCCTGCAATGATTTTGCCCCCTTCTCATGACCCAAGCCGAGACGCGCTCAACCGAAAACAACAAAGTAAATATTACATATTGGTGACAAGTATAACACTTGACATTTTTCTATGTATTTCGTGCTGTGCTACATTTATAACTTTTCCTGATGCATTTCGTCAGTCTAAATTTTCTATATTCCTAAAAAACTCGAATAGAGACCCTTGTGGGCTAAAAGTTCACTAGGGCTTCCATCTTCAGCTACTGATCCATGCTCTAAAGCAATGACTCTATCCATCTTTTTAGTTATATTAAGTCGATGAGCAATGAAAATTATGGTTTTAGTCTCTAGTTTCAAAAGCCTGTCAAGAACCTTCTGCTCGGTTAGAACATCTAAGTTGCTTGTCGATTCATCAAAGACTAAAACTTTTGCTGGCGAGAGAATAGCTCTAGCGATTGCTAATCGTTGCCTCTGTCCACCAGACAACAACCCTCCATTTTCAGATAACAATGTGTCATATTGCATTGGTAGCGTCATAATATAACTATCTAAATCTGCAATCTTACATGCCGATCTCAGTTCCTTCAAAGTAATTTCTTTGCCAGATCCCAAAACTAAATTTTCACAGATTGTTTCAGATAGGACAAAATCATCCTGCGAAACGTAACATATGTGATGTCGCAGCGCATTACGTTCAATGCTATTGATGTCGTATCCATTGATCAGAATAGAATCTTTATCATCCGATTCCAAAAAGCCTACTAAAAGTTTTGCTAAAGTTGTCTTTCCAGAACCGCTCATGCCAATTATGGCCACTTTGGAACCTTTATCTATTCTAAAGTTTACATTTTTCAGTGTTCTAGCACCATATCCATAGTTGAAGTTCAAATTATTGACAACAATATCACCATCTAATCTATCTGTTTTTTTCACACGTCTAGACTTAGTAAATTCTGATTGAATCGTATTAACTTCATCCAATCTATTATTCGCTACTTTTGCTTGCTGAAGTTTTGGTTGCAAACTCACAATACTCTCAAGCGGTCCCATAAAATAAGTTAGTAGCATTGTAAAAGTAAACAGTTCACCTACTGTCATGCTTTTGTTTATTACTAAAAAAGCGCCTACTGAGAGAACAATTAGATTAAGTACTTGTTTGACCACAGCTTTCAACGACTGTTGAATGTAATCAAGCTTATCGTAATTAATTTTTTTCAACAAAAAGGAATGGAACTCCTTTTTTGCTTTTTCATAAAGTCTTTCCTCACTTCTTAGGGATTTGATGGTCTCAATTCCGCTTAAGCTTTCTATGATTGTGGAGCCTAGGACAGCATCACTTTCCATGACTTCCTGATTTATAACAACAAACAGATCCTTCATGCCAATAACTATTAACGCATATATTGGAATAATGGTTAATGAAATTATAAATAATGCGGCATTTTGCAAGAAAAGAAATAGTCCGACCAACAAAGCTATCCAAATGTTTAAGAAAATTGTTATTATGGTGTTTGCTAATGCCTCAATGATGTTATTTGCGTCCGCGAATCTAGAAGTTATCTCACCGATTTTCCTTGTATAGAAAAAAGGAAGGGGTAAATCAAATACATGCTTGAGATAGTTCAATGAAACCATTTCTTTCAGTCTTTGACCAAAGACCGCACTAAAGAAGGATTGAACGCAATGCAAGATTGCTTGGAATATATACGCACAAACAAGTCCGACAGAAACAATAACCATTAGCGAAATCTCTTCGTGAGGTATATATTCATCAACCATTTCTTGTACAAAATATGAACCAATGATGCTAATTGCAGCAACTATAATCGCAGCGAGCAATGTTGCCATGAGCAACCGTCTTTGAGTCAAGATCATCGGTATAAATTGTGTTAAAGTCTTCTTATCTTCTTTCTTTGGCTGGTAATGCTCATTTGGAGTAAAAAATAAAGCTACTCCAGACCATTCAGCTTTAAATTGTTCATAAGTTAGCTCTGTGACACCAATCTTGGGATCGGGGTCGCCAACAATGATTCTTTGTTCTGAAACACAAAAGACTGTACAATAATGCAACAATTTTTTGTTGCGAACAATATGTACGATAAAGGGTGCTTGTAATGACTCTCTCTGAAAGATTGACATATCGGTCTTAACAGCCTGCGTGTCCAGTCCTAATTGATTAGCTGTCTTCACAATTCCCAAGGCAGTTGTTCCTTCTTTTGATGTCTTTGCAATCTGTCGAAGATGAGATAATGAGTAATCAGATCCGTACTTTTTTAGAACCATGTTTAACGCTGCTACACCACAGTCTCGCTCATCAACTTGAGGTGTGTAAAAATCTTTAAAATTTTCCCGTCGCATGATAAAGTCCTCTAGATTTTTCCTTAAAAAAACAGCAACAATCGTTATAAGGTCAACGGTCGTTGCTGCTTTATGTAGCACAGATTTTGGCTATAAGTAATTACCAGCCAAAGTGTTGGTCAAGCCATCGACCAATACCTTGCCAGAATGCTCCGCCAATGATCTTGGACAAGTCATTGTCATTTAAAACTCGATCTGTTTTAGATAATTTCAACTGATTTCACTTCCCTCATATTGTAAACCTGACCGTCTCTTCTCTAGTGCCAGTGTTGATCAATCCATCGACCAATACCTTCCCAGAAGCCCCCACCGATGATGGCAGAAAGTTCTTTGTCGGTTAATACATGGTCCTCAGCGTGCATTTTCACGTAATCACCCCCTTTCAGTGTTCACTTCATCAACATCTTAGCTAATACTTTTTCTTTTAAAGATCAAAATACCAATCGATAAGAAACCAACTATATATACAAGGTATCCAATAGTAAGCTGGTTAAAGCTTAAGTGGGTTAAATTAGACATCTTAGAATCACTAAGTTGTTCGCCCAAATTCATCATATTAATCGGATTCCACTTTAACCATGGACTTTTATCAATCATCATAAACATCAGCTGATTGAAGATCGAAGCAACAAAATATGTACTCACTCCTGTAATTATTGCAGGAGTCGAATTCACAAAGAGTGTAGCTAATAAGAAAACAAAGCTCATAAGAAACAACATCGTTAGAAAGCTCGAGATATTGGTAAGCAACCAAGCCTGCCAAATCTTCCCATGCTGAGTGATACTTTCATTTAGACTAAAGCGATTATTCAACAATAACGCTTTGAGGATTAGACTCACAATTAAGCTACCTACATATGCGGTGACAGCACATAGTAGAAGAGTTAGCCATTTACTTATCAAAATTTTTGTGCTTGAATACCGCCGATACAATAAACTTTTTAAAGTACCAAATTGAATCTCAGATGATAATTGGGTGCTACCCACTGCTATCATATAAAACATAATCACTATAGGAGCATAGAAGCTATTCAAGAAAGCAGACTGTGGACGTAAAACCTTAGGGTATCTGAGAGCACAAGACGCCACCACAACCTGACAAGTTGTTAATCCAATCCAAAAAACTAAGAAGGAGGGTTTCTTGATTAACTTATAAATTTCTTGCCTAATTAGTGTTAACAAGTTTCAGACCTCCAAGCTTTCTTGAGGGGATTTTTTTAAAACATCCAAAAGAGAATCTTCCAAATCCCCCTGTGTTTCTGAAATGTTCTTGATTAATATGTTTTGTGTCCAAAGCACCTTTAACATTTCATTAATGCTAGAATTTTGAGGTCTTTTTATTTTCAGCAAGTGTTTGTCAGTAAAGACTTCATAACCATTTTGTAGTAGCACTTTTTCAGCAACCGGATTTTGATTTGTATCAAGCAAGAGATATTTGGAACTTTTTGATAAGATGTCTTGCATAGTTGAATTCAACACCAATCGACCATGATCTATAATGGTTACTTCATCGGCAATTTTCTGCAACTCGCTCAAAATATGACTTGAAATTAAAAACGTTACCCCTTGCTCTTTTTTCTTGAGAATTAAATCCCGCAATTCCATTGTTGCTTTAGGATCTAAACCATTCATGGGTTCGTCTAAGATTACTAGCTCAGGATTATTTACAAAAGCCAGTGCAATACCAAGCTTTTGACGCATTCCAAGAGAGTACTTGCTAGTCTTAATGTCAGCATAGGAAGAGATTCCTAAATCTTCAATTATTCTGTTCACTTTGTTACGAGGTTGATCTCCTCTCGAAAAAAGTGTTAGCTGTTCACGACCCGTTAAATACGGGTACAGTCCCGGGTACTCAATCAGTGCTCCCACTCTTTCTAATGCTCTATGATCATCGGCAGTTATCTTCAATCCATTAAAAACAATCTTGCCAGTGAATGAAGTTATTCCAAGAATGGATTTCATAATGGTAGTTTTCCCAGCTCCATTTGCCCCAATGAGACCAACAATATGTCCGCGTTTAATTTCAAAGGAAATCTGATGTAAAACCTGTTTTGTTCCAAAACTTTTTTCTAAATGATCGACTTTTAGCATCCTTATTCACAATCTTTCTGTCAACCTTTATTGAAGTTCTGAGCATGTTCACTAGCGGCACTAATTGCACTGGTTGCCAATGTCATTGAGGCTCCAACAACAATAACAACTCCAAATACCGATGCAAGACCAATAAGAAACTTTCTTTTCAATTATGACCATCCTTTCGCTGAAATAAACTTAACACGGACCGAATGAATAACTACGATTTTTGACAAAAAACAAAAAAACAGCCTATAATTGGCTAGTTAGTGAAAATAAGAAAACGGAAGACCTCAAAATGACAAAAGTCGAAATTGGTTACTTGTTCAAAGAAATCCGCCTTGAGCGTGGTCTCACAATAACAGATGTTGCAGGGAATATGAGTGCTAGTACCGTTTCCAAATTTGAAAATGGTCATTCGGAAATATCTGCAGAAAAATTAATTCTGTTGCTCAATAGATTAGGGATGGACGCAACAGAATTTTTTAAAATTCTCAGCATAAAACAAAATGGTTTAGAATCTCTGAATAACTTTTCCCAGAGATCATTTGACAAATATTTGATGCAACTTGCACTCGAACAGGATATAGAAGGTCTCATTCATTTTCGTAAACAATTTACTGATCAATATCAGAAAACACATGCGAAGCTTTACAAGTTGCGCGAAATAATAGTTTCTGCTATCATCATTGATACTCAAAATACACACGCTGTACTCTCCAAAACAGATTCAACGTTTATAAATGACTATTTAATGGCAAGAGATGTTTGGTATGAACTTGAATATAGTTTATATGGTGATTGCGTTTCTTTTTTGCAATCGCCTGACTTTGATCGCCTTTATGCAAAATTTCTAACCATTCATTTTTCTTTCCGACAACGCCGAAATTACATTAACCTCTTCTTTCAATCGTTCTACAACACGGCCGTTGCGCTGTATTACAGGCAAGAATATGCTAAAGCTGTACAAACATTGGACCATCTTCAAGACCAACAGTTACCTGATACTCTTTTCTTCATTCGTTTACAGCTCCGCCTTCTTAGGGCACTCTGCCTCTACAAACTCACAAAGAGTCCTGAAACGGCTGAAGAATTAGCATCTCTCGTTAAAGTAATCTCCAAAGTCAGCCCTGTATTTGGTCGACGTTGGAAAGCTGAGTTTCATTTTCATGAACCTATTGGGGATAATGCCTAAAGCTAGGAAAATTCGATAAAATAGAATATCAGCTAAAAAGGCAGTTCCAGCATTTCCTTTAAAGGAATGCTGAAACTGCCTTTTTTAATTTTGAACATTTAGATTATCTTTCTTTATCCCGAATTGCCTTTTGCTGATGCGCTGGCTTTGCGAAGATCATGCGCCCTGCAGCCGTTTGTAAGGCACTGGTGACAATCACTTCTAACGGTTTGTTCATGTAGAACTTGCCGTCTTCAACAACGACCATGGTGCCGTCTTCCAGATACGCGACCCCTTGCTGGCGCTCAGAGCCGGATTTGATGACGGTGACCGTCATGCCTTCACCGGGAATGACATCTGGTTTCAGCGCATTGGCTAAAGCGTTGATGTTGAGTACTGGCACATTTTGGAACTGGGCTACTTTGTTAAGGTTAAAGTCATTCGTCATAACGATGCCATCCAGCAATTTAGCGAGCTTAAGCAGCTTGCTGTCGACTTCGGTCATATCTTCAAAATCGCCTTCATACATCTCAATATGAATGTCTTTATCCTTTTGCATGGCATTGAGAATATCCAATCCTCGGCGACCACGCATTCTTTTCATGGAATCTGCGGAGTCGGAGATTAGCTGAAGCTCATGCAAAACAAAATTGGGCACGAGCATGGTGCCTTCGATAAAGCCGGTTTTGGCGATGGCCTGAACACGACCATCAATGATCACACTGGTATCCAGCAACTTGTACTTGCGGAAATGATCGCCGACTTTACGTTCTAACACCTGATCATTTTCCGTATCTGCAGTTCGGCGGTTACGGAAGCTCAAAAGCCGCCGCCATTCTTCGCTGCGTGTCGTACCCACCCGAAAACCCAAGTAACCGAATAATAGCATGATGATGAGTGGTAGGAAGATATTCAGCGGTGCAACGAAGCCATAGAACGGAATTGAAATAATTGCCGCCAAGATCAAGCCGATTATCGTGGATAAGCTGCCGAACAACAAGTAGCTTGGCGACTTTGTGTTCAGTGTCTTCTCCAACACTTTCAACCGACCTAGAATCCAACCAACGCTGAGGCTTGCCAACAGCAGGAAAACAACGCCGCCAATCAAGCCGTCAATTAACAGATTGTTCAGAAAATGGTTGTCTGCCCAGCCGATCAAATCCCAAAGCGGCGGCAAGGTGCCCATCCCGACCCCAATGCCAATCAGGCCGAAGATGATATAGATAATTCGTTTCTTCATAAAATGACCCCCTTTCTTAGTTTAATTAAAGACCTTATGCAGCGCTTCGGCAATGCTTGTAACACCAATGACTTGAATATCTTTTGGCGCATGCCAGCCTTGCAAGTTGTTACGGGGTACAAAAATCCGTTTGAAACCCAGTTTGGCCGCCTCTTTGACACGTTCTTCGATCCGATTGACGCGGCGCACTTCCCCCGTCAATCCGATTTCACCGACAAAACAATCTGTCGGTGAAATCTCCTTATCTCGATAAGATGACGCAATTGCCACAGCCATGGCGAGGTCAATCGCCGGCTCATCGAGTTTCACACCGCCTGTTGCCTTGAGATAGGCGTCCTGATTTTGCAACATCAAGTTAGCCCGCTTCTCAAGAACGGCCATGATCAAGCTCACTCGATTGTGATCCAACCCACTGCTCGTCCGTTTAGCATTGCCATACATCGTTGGACTGATCAAGGCTTGAATCTCGACTAAGATTGGTCGGGTGCCTTCCATCGAAACAACCACCGCAGAACCGGTTGCCCCCGCCAAGCGTTCTTCCAAGAAGATTTCCGAGGGATTGGCGACTTCCTGTAACCCGTCTTGATGCATTTCAAAAATGCCGATTTCATTGGTCGATCCAAATCGATTTTTGACGGATCTTAAGATTCGATACGTGTGGTGCATGTCGCCTTCAAAATAGAGCACCGTGTCGACCATATGCTCAAGAATCTTCGGCCCGGCAATCGCCCCTTCCTTAGTGACATGGCCAACGATGAAAATGGTCACGCCTTTGGACTTGGCAATGCGCATCAGTTCTGCCGTCACTTCGCGAATCTGTGCCACAGAACCGACCGCTGAATTCATTTCTGGCACATTCATAGTTTGAACGGAGTCGATCACAACATAATCCGGCTGCATTTGGTTGATGACGTCTTCAATACTCGGCATGTCGGTTTCGGGATACAAGTACATCCCCGAATTTGCCACGCCAAGCCGGCCAGCCCGCATTTTGATCTGACTGGCACTTTCTTCGCCAGAGACATACAAAACCGTTCCGCCGGTATTAGCCAACTGCCCTGATACTTGTAATAGCAAGGTTGATTTACCAATCCCCGGATCCCCGCCGATCAGCACCAGTGACCCTGGCACCACTCCGCCGCCAAGCACCCGGTTCAGTTCATCTAAGCCAGTCTTGACGCGCGTTTCTTTGGTGATCGTCACATCGTTCATCCGCGTCGGCTTTATCTTGCTTCCGGCTGCGGTTTGTCGCGGCACAGACTTGCTTGAACTGACGGTTTCTTCCACTAAGGTGTTCCAGCCGCCGCAATTTGGACACCGGCCTAGATAAGTGGCTGAAATATAGCCACAGTTTTGGCAAACATATTGTGTTTTTGCTTTCGCCATATTATCCCTTCAATAGTTACGCTTTATCGGTTGAACCGAACCCGCTTTGTCGCTTGGCTAGGCCGCCTTCATCGCCGTCTGCCAATAAAAATGGCATGAAAATACCTTGACCGATGCGATCGCCTTTTTTAATCACGACATCGCGCGGGAAAAAATTAAGTAGCTGAATAAAGATTTCGCCTTCATTGGCTGGATTGTTATAGTAATCCGCATCAATCACGCCAATCCCGTTCGGCAACACCAAGCCATGCTTCAATGGACTGCTCGAACGATTCGCTAGCACTAAAACTTCATTGGGCTGCATATAGGCTTTGATCCCAGTCGGCACCAAGTAAGGTTTCAACACCTTCTTAGCGCGCTCAAAGTCTTTATTGGTCAGTGGGTGCTCATTTTTAATCAAGCGGAAAAGCCGGATAAAGTCGTACCGCCAAATACTTCTTAAGACGAAGTCCTCACGTGCATAAAAGTCGTAACCAGCGGCCTGCTTCGTCTGCCGGGTCGGCAAAGTTAAATCTTCATCTTGATACTTTGAAACAATCTCAAAACCTCGGGTCTTCATAGCTGCCTCCATTTAAATAGTGTCCAAAGTATCATACCATGCGGGCACATGGCACGGCCATGGTGAAAGGGCTTCCCTTCTTGTAATTATACCGCGTTCCTGATAGATTTGGGGTAGTAGACAGGTTATTAAACAGGCAAACATGTAAGCGTCTGAAGCTGCTTAAGAATCCTCTAAAAGTTTACCTGTACCATCACGAATTGACCCAAGGAGGGTGCCCCATGGAATTCCAACGAGAACCAGGTCGTTTTTTTAACACGGACTGGGACGGCCGCTTAATGGCCGAAGTCACTTTTCAAGACATTGATGACGGTCACGCGTGGGCGGTTGACCATACGTTTGTTGACGAAAGCTTGCGCGGTCAAGGGATTGCCGGCCAGCTGATTGAAACAGTCGTGGCTGCAGCCCGCAAGGAAGACAAAACGATTGAACCGCTTTGTTCATACGCCGTCCATGCTTTCCACAATCACCCCGAATATGCCGATGTCTTGCGGCCAACAAAAGAAGCTTAATCGTCCGCCGTACCGACATCATCACAGCAACAAAAAAGCCGCTATGAGCGGCTTTTTTGTGAGCGCAAGCAGACTCCCTTAGAAACCTGCAACCGGGTAATAGGCGACAATCGTCTATGCTAGCCGATCATTCCAGCGATTCTTCTTAGTTGGCAACAGGAAGTAAATCAATAACCAGATTTGGCCGATGATTGGCACATACCAAAGCAAAACCCACCAACCACGGCGATCCGTGTCATGCAAACGCCGAACTGACAGCGACCAATTGGCAATAAAAATAATGAAATTAATCAGTGATGCAAGAAAGGTTTCTTTTCCAGGCTGAAAATTCAAAACACGCGTGACGTTCATGCCAAAAATATTAAATAAAATCGTCATGATGACATAGCCAACGATAACATTAAGCAACCACGGCCACCAAAATTCACGCCGCGACGCCGTGCCAGAAAAGTTGCCTAAATGCTTAAAATAGTTCTGATATGCCTTAACCATAAGCTTAAACCCACCTAACTAGATAATTGTATGTCCAAATAATACTGGACATAGTCTAAATTATACTTTTAGTAAGTGCTTATTAAAAGTAAAATACCCCGAAACTTCTTATTCTGAGAATCTGCAGCATTTTGTTGAATAGATTAACGAGCTTGTGCCACTCAATGATCCATTGATTTTCCATCTTTAAATTCAAATTAAAATGAGGTAAGGTTTCTTTAATGCAATAAAAAGGAGATCGCCTATGTCAGAAATTACATTTGATCAAATTAAAGACTTTCAAGCCCAACTAGCCAAACAGCCGGCTGCCGGCGCCACAGCTCGTGCGGTGCAAAACGTTGGCCCACAAGCTGCAAGTCGCGAACCCATTGACGGCGAAGATATGAAACCGGTCTTTTCTCTTGATCTTGATACCGGTACCGTTGCTAACCAAAAGAAAAGTGGCCGCTGTTGGCTCTTTGCCACCCTCAACACCGTTCGCCACGGCATTGCTGATGAATTCGGCATTAAGGACTTCGAGTTTTCACAAAACTACAACGCCTTCTTTGATCGTTTGGAAAAAGCTAATTTATTTTATGAAAACATTTTAGCAACGGCCGATAAACCGCTTGATGACCGCGAAGTTGCCGATTATCTGAGTGGCCCGGATCAGGATGGCGGTCACTATGATCAGGCTGAAGCACTGATCGAAAAATACGGTCTAGTCCCTAAGTCAATCATGCCAGAAACCTACAACAGCGAAAAAACGGTTGAACTCAACAGCGTTTTGAATGAGAAGCTGCGCAAAGATGCCAAAGTCTTGCGTGAGTTGAAACAGGCCAACGCTGGCGATGACGCCATTGCCGCTAAAAAACGCGAATTTCTCAGCGTTGTTTACCGCATTCTCGCATACACTTTTGGCAACCCGCCAACCCAATTTGACTTTGAATATCGCGATGATAAGAAGCAGTACCACCGCGACACCAACCTGACCCCGCAGTCTTTCTTCAAAAAATATGTGAAGTGGCATTTTGACGATTACGTTGTGGTTGCGAGTGATCCGGAGCCGAACAAAAAATATCATCAGCTGTATACCATCGCTTCTGCGAACACCGTTGTCGGCGGTCATCCCCTGACCATTCTGAATCTACCACCTGACCAGTTGAAAAAACTGGCTTTAACCCAGCTACAGGCCGGTGAAGCCGTTTGGTTCGGCAATGATGTGCTCGCTGATATGGATCGCAAATCTGGCACGCTTAAAGGTGGGCTGTATAACTACAGTGACTTATTCGATCTGGATCTTCATTTCGACAAAACTGATCGAATTGTGACCACCGAAGCAGAAATGTCGCATGCTATGACGCTGACCGGCGCTGATGTTGTTGACGGCGAGGTCACCAAATGGAAAGTCGAAAATTCTTGGGGCAAAGACAACGGTCACGATGGCTATTTTGTTGCTGATGCATCTTGGTTCGACCAATATGTTTATGAAGTGGTCGTTCGCAAAGATCTGCTCGATCCAGCTGATCAAGCAGCACTTAAAGCAACACCAATTAACGTACCAGTCTGGGATTTCCTGAATTAAATTAGACTTGTATGCTAGACTAATGATGTTCGACAAAGGCAGTGCACCTACATGCTAGCTCATGCTTTCATGAACGCGCTTGTCTTCGTCTTCATAACGCGCTCGCCAGCCCAGAAGCCTGCGTGTAAGGACCCCAGATGCAATGGCCAAAACCGGGCCATCACATCTGGTGCCGCTTACACTCCGGTTTCTAACCGGGCTGGCTCGCGCTCAAAAAAAGGAGTGTCTTTTAATGTCTGCAGAAATTACCACTGGCGATCTGGCTCAATTCAAACAAGATCTCCAAGCCACACCCGGTGCATCCGCTCTTCAAAAAGCGGTCATGAACAACGGTATCAACGCAACTGCTGAGAATACGGACAGCAAAGTTGCCATGACCCCGACTTTTTCTATTGAACTTGATACCGGCAGCGTTGCCAACCAAAAGCAAAGTGGCCGTTGCTGGATGTTTGCCGCCCTCAACACGATGCGTCACGGCATTCAAGCACAATTTAAAATTAAAGACTTCGAACTTTCTCAGAATTACACCTTCTTCTGGGACAAATTTGAAAAATCCAATTATTTTTATGAAAATGTTCTGAAAACCGCCGATCAACCACTCGATAGCCGTAAAGTTGCCTTTTTGATGACCACACCACAACAGGATGGTGGTCAGTGGGATATGTTGTCTGCTTTGATCGAAAAATACGGGATCGTTCCTAAGTCCGTGATGCCGGAAACTTACAGCTCAAGTAAAAGTAGCGAGTTGAACGGTTTGTTGAACTTAAAGTTGCGCAAGGACGCCGTTGCGCTTCGCAAACTGGTTGCTGATAAAGCAAGCGATGCTGATATTGAAGCAGCTAAACAGAAAATGTTAGCTGAAGATTATCGGATTTTGGCTTACACCTTAGGCAACCCGCCGACGAAGTTCGACTTCGAATATCGCGATGATGATAAGCAGTATCATATTGACCGCGAACTCACCCCGCAGACCTTCTTCAAGAAGTACGTTGCATGGAACCTTGATGATTACCAAAGTATCATCAATGCGCCAACTGACGACAAGCCATACAACCATTTATACACGGTTGAAATGCTCGGCAACGTTGTCGGCGGCCGCGAAGTTCGGCACTTGAACCTCGATATCGATACTTTCAAAGCCTTGGCCGTTAAGCAGCTCAAGGCAGGCGAATCGGTTTGGTTCGGTTCTGATGTTGGTCAGAGTTCTGATCGGCAATTGGGCATCATGGATACCAACATCTATAAGAAGGATGATCTTTTCAACACCGACTTCACCATGACCAAGGCGGAACGCCTCGATTACGGCGAAAGCCTCATGACTCACGCAATGGTCCTCACCGGCGTTGACATTGTCGACGGCAAGCCAACCAAGTGGAAGGTTGAAAATTCTTGGGGCGACAAGGTCGGTGACAAAGGCTATTTTGTGGCCAGTGATTCTTGGTTTGACGAGTTCGTTTACCAAGTTGTCATCTCCAAAAAGTACCTGTCAGCTGACTTGCAAGACGTCATCAAGAACGAATACGACAAACCAACCGTTCTGGCCCCATGGGATCCAATGGGTGCGTTAGCTTCCAAATAAGTCCATACGAATTGGTAAGCTGTCATATTGCAAAGCCTCACGGTCAATGATCGTGAGGCTTTTTGTTGTTCGCAAACCCCTTGCGAAACCATCAAAAAATGTTTTGCTAGTTGACGTATCGAACTTTTTTGATTAAAGAAAAATGTGGTATTCTGGTGACACATCGTAACCACGCGTTTTTTGATATCGGAGTCATCTCAGAAAACGCTCACTTTGGAGGGCAATGTATGGGGACACAATTCGCCTTTGACTGGCGCCAAATCATTCATTCACGAAAAAACATGGCCGTACTCGGGTTGTTCATGGCCGCTTTTATCGTGGCGTTTTTCGCTTTAAGTTGGACCAAACGGCTCGATGTCACTCAAACATCACAAGCAACAGCCAACGCCGCGTTGGCCAACTATGCTGAATATAATCTGGATACATTGAGTAAAGCACAAAAACCATTATTGGCTAATCTTGACGCCCAAAATTCAGCAACCGGCGTCATTGGCTTGGGCCTGCAGCTTGATGAGCCTGACACTACCCGTAATGGGTTGCTTAGTTTACGTACGGCGCAGCTAACCATGCGCCAACATCATTACAAAGCGCTCAACACGATGCCGCTGCCACCGTTGCATCAGCTTACTGGCGATGTGCGGAGCCTGAACGTTTTAAAATCTGAAGGCCGGCCTGCTGCAACAAGCGTTAGCACAAGTGCTTCTTATATTGTTTTGGTGTTACCTTATCTCGGCTGGATCACTGGTGCCGCTGCGATATTGCTCAGTTGCGACAGTTGGATCGAGCGGCGGCGACACCGGACACTCATCACTGCTCGTCCTTTGACAGCTGGCCTTGCGGGGAGCAGCCGCCTACTAATGCTTACCGGGTTTTACATCTTAACGCTGCTTGCCGGTTTTGCTTTGATGGTTGCGACACCAGCCCTGATAGCTGGCCTAGGTGACTTCAATTATCCGATCGCCGTCATGGGTACAGCCATACTGCCATTGTGGCAATACATACTTTTGTTTGGCGGCCTGACAATCTTAGCCGGTATTTGGCTCATCAGTTTTAGTATGCTAGTCAATACTTGGATCACCAACGTTTATCTGACCGCCTTTATCGTCATGGCAGCCGGATTATTGCCAGTCATGCTGCCACAGCTCTTCCATTTCCTGTGGTTCCTGCCAATGCCATATCTAGACAGTTACGCGACATTAAGCGGTACCTTAGTGGATCGCTTGAACCAGCCACTTGCTAGCGTCGTCATTGGCACTGGTTTGCTGTTTCTCTGGACCTTTGTTAATCTCTTTATCTTTGGCCTACGTGTCAAAAAGGAGGCAGCATGATGGCTTATTTTCGTTTTCAGTTCCACCAGCTGCTGACCAACCGGAAAAATCTAGCAGTAATTGGTATCGCCTTAGTTGCCCTGATCTGCCAATTTGTCTTTTTCCCACCGAACACCACACCGGTCGAGTTACCGACAGCAACTGTTTTAACCCGTGATCGCGATAAAAATATTGCCTTTGTCAACGAATCGCACGGGCCTAATACCGCTGTGTGGGTGCCATCAACACGCGAATTTGCTAAGCTTGAAACCCAGATGTTAACAGCGCAAAAGCAAGGAAAAAATAAAGCTTACGTTCGCGCAACTATCAACTATCTCGGCTTTTTGCGAAGATATGCTGCTAATCCCGATGCCCAAAGCAGTCCGTTCCATTACCCGCTCACCTATTATTACGAAAATCGTCAATATCCTGATGCTGATGCTGCTTACGCTAATGTTGTTTTAACGCAATCACTAATACCTTTGGCAAAACAAGCACATCCAGATGTATCGACAATTCATCAGCAAACATTCTGGCAGACACTTTTCCGCGGTGCACTGGGTGGCTGGCTGACAGCGTTGTTGCTCATCACCATTCTGCTTGCGAATGATCTGCTGACCAGCGAGCAACGTCATCGCAGTATTGCGCGTTCTTTGCCACTTAGTCCGTGGCATGCCATCAATACCAAAACGCTGACGGTACTTGGTACCCTCGCCGAGGCAGTCACCCTGCTAATTGGTGTGACTGCTGTATGTGTCATCCCCTTCCATGGTCTTGGTTCACTAACCACAGCCATCAGTAACTTTGCCAAAAACGGGTCTTACGCTTATGTCCAGCCACTGGCACTTGGTTCTGCTTTACCCATGATGCTTGGTTTGACTGTACTGCTCATGTGGCTGTTCATTCGACTTAACTTGCTTTGCCAATTGCTCTTTCACAACGAATTGATCGGACTGGTTCTCAGCGCCCTACTGCTCTTTGGCGAACCGCTCTATTTCATGCAAGGTATAGCCTTCTCCGTACCCCAAACAGCCTACTATCTACCTAGTTACATGAATCCAGCAGCCATCGTCAACGGCCTACAAAATTTCAGATACGATACCGGCCAAATGACACCGTTATCTGGGGTCATCGTGATTGGCAGTGTCATTGTCCTGCTAGAAATCATGCTGTTCATCGTGACACATCGCCGACATGCTGCGACGGTTAAATAGAGCGTGAGCTGGCGCGGTTAGAAACCAACGTGATGCGTACGCATTTTACAGGAGGGTACATCATGGAATTGCAACTGCAAAATCTTGCATTAAGTTTTAAAAACAAACCCAACGTCATTCACGACATCAGCCTCACCATGAATGGCGGATCAATCGTCGGGATTGTCGCCCCCAATGGTACCGGCAAAACCACCTTGCTGCGCTTGATTCTCAATGATCTAAAACCACAAGCAGGCAAAGTGCTGGTAGATGGTAAAAGTTATGGTAGTCAAAAACAAAGCCTTGCGCTGCACCGGCAGATGTGCCTTTTCCCAGTTCAAGATGATCTTTATCCAGATTTATCCGGCAAAGCGCACCTCGAGTATTATGCCAAGCTTTGGCACAATCGTTCGAAGAGCGTGAAACAGATTATCAATGTGCTCGACATGCGGGACTACATCAATCAACCGGTGCGTACCTATTCAATGGGCATGAAACAGCGATTATGTTTTGGCATGGTCATGGCGGCCAACACCCCGATCATGCTACTGGATGAGTTTATGAATGGGCTCGATACGATCAACGTTGCCCGAATGTCCCGCATTTTGCGCGGCTTACGCGCAGAAGGCAAGCTGATTATCACGGTCTCCCACTTGCTGAACAATCTGCAAGGGTACGCCGACCTCATCTACTTCATGCGTGACGGTAAGATTATCAAAACCATTGACCAACACGAACAGCAGCCGCTCTATATTCAGGTTGCTGAAGAAAATGCCAGCCGTTTACCACGTATGCCGTGGGAACATTACCCCAACGGCATGTTGGTGCTGCCAATCCAAAAATTGCCAGGTGAGCATTTCAATCAACTACTGTTGGGTTTAGCAGCCCACCATATTCCCTTCAAACTTGGGCCACTCGATCTTGATACTTATTTCAACGAATTTTACGAAACTGATCAATGAAATAAAAACAACATAACGTAACTCATGCCGCTGTTTCTTATTCATTAGTGGCCGACAATATAACTAAATTTATTATTCAGGCGAACAAATGCCGCAAGTTCGCCTTACAATATGTCGTGATTCTGCTACAATGACGGTATTACTTTTCAGGAGGCTCAAAAATGGCGTCAGGCTTGACTGCTAATAAGAAACTGCGACATAAAATTACTGCCGCGGCTTTACTGGTAACCCTCGGTGTCGTCTATGGCGATATCGGGACGTCACCACTATACGTAATGAAATCAATCGTTGCTGGCAACGGCGGCATGGGGCATTTTGATACTGACTTTTTGGTCGGCTCAGTGTCCTTGATTTTCTGGACCCTGCTCATTATCACCACGGTTAAATATGTCTTGATTGCATTACGGGCTGATAACAATGGTGAAGGCGGGATCTTTGCGCTGTATACGCTTGTTCGCCAGCGTGCTCGTTGGTTGGTACTGCCCGCCATGGTTGGCGGTGCTGCTCTGCTGGCAGATGGGATGCTGACACCGGCTGTGACCGTCACAACCGCGATTGAAGGTTTGAAGGGTGTCCATATTAACGGCAACATCTTAATCGACAATCAGCAACAGGTGATTTGGGTGACGATTTTGATCATTACCTTCCTGTTCTTCATTCAGCGATTTGGTACCGATCTGATTGGTAAGGCGTTTGGTCCGATCATGTTTGTCTGGTTTACATTCTTAGGCGTTGCTGGCTTTATTGCCTTGTCAAAGGACTGGTCCATGTTGCGCGCCTTGAACCCTTATTACGCACTCCATTTACTGGTCAGTCCAGACAATAAAATGGGGCTCTTCATTCTTGGCAGTATTTTCCTGGCAACCACCGGTGCTGAGGCATTGTATTCTGACATGGGCCATGTTGGTCGCGGTAACATCTATCTCAGCTGGCCATATGTCAATATCTGTTTGGTGCTCAACTATTTTGGCCAAGCTGTCTGGCTGGATCAAAATTCAAAAGTAACGGCGTTCAACAAGATTACCGACTTCAACCCGTTCTTTCAGATGTTGCCAGAAAGCATCCGGTTAGGCGCAATTATTTTAGCAACCTTGGCGGCGATCATCGCGTCACAAGCATTGATTTCCGGCTCTTATACACTGGTTTCCGAAGCTATTAAACTGCGCTTCTTGCCACGACTGCACATCATTTACCCAACAAGGTTAAAGGGGCAGCTTTATATTCCAGTCGTCAACACCATTTTATGGTTGGCTTGCTTAGCGATCATTGGCTACTTCAAAACCAGTGCTGAAATGGAAGGTGCTTATGGCTTGGCCATCACCATTACTATGCTGATGACCACCCTACTGCTGTACCAATACCTGCGTTCGCGTCATGCGCCTGCTGTGATTGCGATCGGGACATTGATCTTCTTTAGTGCCATTGAAACAGTCTTCTTCATCTCCAGCGCGGTTAAGTTCTTGCACGGTGGTTATGTCACCGCCATGATCGCGTTTATCATTTTGGCCGTGATGTATGTCTGGCAATACGGTGGCAGAATTCGCGACGACAACACTTATCGGGCCGAAATGGCTTCGCTTTTTGCCTATAAAAATCAACTGTCCGAACTTCGCAACGATCCAGATTATCCAACATACACCACCAACTTGGTTTACATGACCCAAATTGCGAATGACCATTACATCAAAAAGGAAATTCTCTACTCAATTTTGGACAAACGGCCAAAACGCGCACGGGTTTACTGGTTTGTTACTGTCAATGTTACGGATGAACCGTATACCGCCGAATATACAACGGATACGTATGGGACCGATTATATGGTCAACGTCCAACTCTATCTCGGCTTCCGGATGGAACAACAGGTCAACGTGTTCTTACGGCAAATTGTCAATGACATGATGCGTGAAGGTGAATTACCAACGCAACCGCAAAAATACACAACCATTCCGGATCGACAAGTTGGCGACTGGACTTTTGTCTTGCTGCACGAAGAGCTTTCACCGCAGACCCAGATCAAAGGTTTCCAGAAGGCCATCATTCAGGCGCGGCTACGACTCCAGCACATCGCAGTTTCACCCGCGCAATGGTTCGGCTTGGAATATGCGGATACCATCGATGAAACCGTGCCACTGGTTCTTGGTAAAATTCCGATTACCAAACTCAATCGGCTAACGCGTTCCCAAGCAGAAGCTCAACCCGAAGACGAAGACGATTAAGTCGCGTTACTAAAAAGAAGCTATATCTGATGCACAGCATTCTGCTGGGCGCGATATAGCTTCTTTTTTATCCATCAAGTCGGTTTTCGTTTTTTTGTAAACTTGTCATGTGGACCAGAAAATCGAACTTTTTCGAAACTTTTTACTGCAAGCGGCTTTATGAAGGCTGCTTCGTCTGTTTTTCTGCACGCAACGTTGCCTGAGCAGCAGCGAGACGAGCAACCGGCACCCGATATGGCGAGCACGAAACGTAGCTGACGCCAATTTGATTAAAGAAGGTCACAGAGTCAGGATCGCCACCGACTTCACCACAGACGCCAATGGTCAGTTGCGGCTTTGTCGCCCGGCCTTTCTCGACAGCCATCTGCATGAAGGCCCCAACACCTTCCGTATCAACGGTTTGGAATGGATCTGCTGGTAAAATGCCTTTACTCAAATAGTCCGGCAAGAACGAACCAACATCATCACGGGAATAGCCAAAGGTCAACTGCGTCAGGTCATTAGTCCCAAAACTGAAGAAATCGGCAGCATTCGCAATCTTATCGGCCGTGATGCAAGCACGTGGGGTTTCGATCATGGTGCCGACTTCGTAATCGACTTTGATTCCTTTTGTTGCGACTAGCTGCTCGATTTGATCCGTCACCAATTTCCGAACCCAGATCAATTCAGTCTCGGAGTTGGTCAGTGGAATCATGATGTGCGGGGTGACCTTCATGCCTTCGTCGGCAAGCCGGAATACCGCATGCATCATGGCCCGAACCTGCATCTCATAAATATCCGGGAAGGTCACAGCTAATCGATCACCACGATGCCCCAACATTGGATTGACTTCCTTGAGGGCAGCCATCCGTTCGCGTAGCTGATTTTGCTCTAGGCCAAGATCTTGCGCAACTTCACTGATCTCTCGGCTGTCATGTGGCAAGAACTCATGCAGCGGCGGATCCAAGAGGCGAATCGTCACTGCTTTACCATTCGCAAGCCGGTATAGCTCGTAAAAATCCTGCTCCTGCATTTTTTCTAGCGCTTGTAGCGGCGTCTTGCGATCAGCCGCATCTTTGGCCAAAATCAATCGGCGCATCTGCAACAGTCGTTCTGGTTGGAAAAACATGTGTTCAGTCCGGGTTAAGCCGATGCCATCAGCACCAAATGCCAGTGCTTGCTCCAAATCCTTAGGAGTATCTGCATTGGTAAACACGGCCATGCGACTTGCATCTTTTGCCCATGTCAATAAAGTGGCCAAGCTTTCCTTGACCATCGCCGCCGTTGTGGTGATTTGACCACGATACAAATTGCCAGTGGTACCGTCAACCGATACCCAATCGCCTTCGTGGAGAATGGTTGACCCAACCGTAGCGGTTTTGGCGTGTTCATCAACGCTTAGTGCGTGCATGCCGACAACCCCAGTCGCACCCATGCCGCGAGCTACAACCGCTGCATGGGACGTCATCCCGCCACGCGCTGTCACAATTGCCTGACTGACAATCATACCTTCAATATCTTCAGGCGAGGTATCTTGTCGCATCAAAATAACTTGATGGCCGGCATCATGCGCCGTTTTGGCATCAGCGGCAGTGAAGTAGACTTCACCAGAAGCCGCTCCCGGTGAAGCTGGCAAACCAGTTGCCAAAACAGTATGCGCGGCCAGCACTTCAGGATCAAATTCCGGATGCAGCATGTCACTGATCGATTTAGGTGCCACCCGCAGAATAGCCTCATGCTGATTGATCAGTCCTTCATTAACTAAATCAACCGCGATTTTCACCGCCGCGGCTGGCGTTCTTTTCCCATTACGCGCCTGCAACAGATAAAAATGGCCGTGTTCGATTGTGAACTCCAAATCCTGCATATCACGATAATGTTGCTCCAGTTTCGTAGCGATGGTTGCCAGCTGATCATAAACTGCTGGCATTTGTGCCTGCAAAACGGCGACCGGCTGCGGCGTCCGCACACCGGAAACCACATCCTCACCTTGTGCGTTCAATAGATATTCGCCGAACAAGGCGCGTTCGCCAGTTGCCGGATCACGTGTAAAGGCAACCCCGGTCCCAGAATCTTCACCAGCATTCCCGAAAACCATGGTCTGAATGTTCACCGCAGTCCCAAGATCTTCAGGGATTTGATTTTCCCGACGATAAATCACGGCTCTGTGGTTATTCCATGACTCAAAGACGGCTGCAATCGCCGCTAACATCTGATCCTTAGGCGCCTGTGGGAACGTTTTGCCTGCCTGCTCATACAGTTGCTTAAATGATGCAATGATTGCCTGCAAATCAGTCTTTGTCAGATCCAAATCTGAAGCATAGCCCTTATCACGTTTCATGGTCGTTAGAACGTCATCAAACGCTTTTTCCGAAAGACCGTAGACCACATTGCCGAACATCGCAAGCAAGCGACGATAACTGTCATACGCAAATCGCGGATCATTCGTGAGTTTTGCCAAAGCCACAACTGTTTGATCATTCAAGCCGATGTTTAGGATTGTATCCATCATCCCCGGCATTGAAATCGGCGCGCCGGAACGAACCGACACGAGCAACGGGGATGTCTGATCATCGAACTGCTTGCCAGTTGCCTGCTCCAAGGCCGTCAAGTGTGTATCTAATTCTTGCAACAAATCATCTGAGAGACCGTGATTGGTTTGATAGCTGTGGCATGCAGCGGTGGTAATCGTGAATCCCGGCGGCACCGGCAGGCCAAGATTCGTCATTTCGGCCAAATTAGCACCTTTGCCACCTAAAAGTGCGCGCATCTCCATGTTGCCTTCAGCAAATGCATAAATCTGTTTCATCATAAAGTCTTCCTTTCGTTTAATGTGACGTGATATATGTTCGATTTATAATGTATTATTTTTGAAGACAAAATGCAAGCGTTTACACCTAAAATCGGCCTAATTATTTTTTGAATCATTAATGACAACAAAAAAGCCGCTCGCAACAATGTACGAACAGCTTATGGGACAAGGGTTTCAATGAGATATTTAAAAATTCGGTTTTTAGTAATTTTTCCAATCACATGGGTATCGCCAGCATTTTGGACTACCGGCAGCGAATCAACATTGTGTTTAAGGAGCAGTTTGCTGGCCGCGATGATCGATGTATCAGCAGTGACGGTAATCACATTCGGCATGCGGGTCATGACGATGCTCGCTGGTAACGTTGTATCGCGATTAGTAAAGCTTGCTCGTAACAAATCTTTCCGCGAGATGAGGCCAACTAAAGCACCATCATCATCCAATACGTACAATGAACCAACGTCGGCTAAAAACAGTTTGGTGACGGCTTCTTCCATCGATGTCGTCAATTTAATCTCCGTCGGCGGCAGTAAGATAGCAGCAATAGTGGTCTGAAAGAACTTTTGGCTATCCATTTGCAACAGATTCTCGCCTTGATACGCATAGCCGACTTTAGGTCGCGCATCTAAGATTCCAATTGTTGTCAACAGCCGTAAATCAGCGCGAATTGTCGCCAAACTAATGTTGAGCTTAGTCGCCAACGTTTCCCCTGTCATCGGACTTTCCGCTTTCAGTAGCTGAATGATTTTATTTTGGCGCTGGGTCAGTTGCGTGACGGCCACCTCCTATTCATTAATGTTAATTATAACATTTTTACGATATATGACGTGATATTTCGTCGCGAAAAGTTTGGCAACTTATTTGGGGAGGCTGAATACTAGCAAAATAAAGTGGCTGGGTCATAATTCTTAGTCAGCTATTAAAAACGAACGGTTTTCCGTTATTGGAAAACCGTTCGTTTTTGACTTCTCATGGATTATTTATTGCGATTTTAAAGACCGTAGTGCCAAGGCGGAGCAATCGTAGGCCAGATGGGGCTCAGCCGTGCAAACAACACAGCGACCGGGCTTTGTCGCTGATGTTGTTAGGCGACTTCGAGACCGCGGGCTTTGCGGGCTTGAAGCGCCGTCTCCGCTCTAGCTACGCGTCGCCACCCCAGCTGGCCGGAGATTGCGTAGTTTGGCACGGCAAAAAAGTTTTAGCCCAGCGACTTTCTACGATTATTCGGAATTTAATGAATCACAAGTCTTGCAAGGGAATTATGGCTCAGCCTCCATAATTTTATAAAGTTTGCTTATCCAGAATGGTTAGCTTGTCATCCAAGGTGTAAACAATCGGTTGGGCATTTCCAATTTCGACCTTGTTGATGCCAGCATCGCTGATGTCTTCCATAAACTTCACCAAGGCGCGCAAAGTAGAGCCGTGAGCGACAATGAGCTGATTTTTCCCGGACAAAAGGCGCGGTGCCACTTCAGCTGTCCAATACGGTAACAACCGTTGACTTGCATCGGCAAGGCTCTCGCCGCGCGGGATGATCGTGGCTGGATAACGGTGGTACCGCCGGGTTCGACTAGGATTAGCAAGTAATGGCGGATGTGCGGAAAAACTCCGCCGCCAACTTGCAACCTGATCCGGGCCGAACAGCTTGCGCGTCAAGTCCTTGTTAATACCACGTAAGGCACCGTAATGCCGCTCATTAAGCCGCCAACTTTTCGTGATCGGCAGGTAGTTCTGGCCGATCTTATCTTGCACGATGTATGCCGTCATGATTGCCCGCGATAGCACGCTCGTATGAACATGATCAAACAAGATCCCCGTGGACGCAATTTTTTCCCCAGCTGTCTCAGCCTGTGCCTTACCCTCTGCGGTTAAACCCACATCCGACCAGCCGGTATAAGTATTCTTCTGATTGGCGATGCTCTCGCCATGCCTTAACAGGACTAATTTAACCACAAAACGGCCTCCTTAACCCAACTAGTATACCAGACTGCGCGGGCGAGTGGTAAACGCATCAAATAGTGCTGCTTTGCTTAGTTTCATGTTTGTCATTCTACTTCATTGATGTAAACCAGCGGAATAGCAATGGACTCAATGGTCAAAGCGAAGCAGTTTTCTTCGCTTTGACTAATACCTAGCGGCGAGACGGCGTTGGCCTTTCACATTAGCTCGAAATTGTGCCCCACCACTCTAACCAGCTCGGGCTTCCGGAACAAGCTCATTAGAAGAGAACTAAAACCCGAACCATCCCCATTTTCTCACTGAAACACGCGAACAGGCCCAGAAGCCTCCACCTAAGGGCGCCTCCCAAAGCCCAGCCATTTAGGCTTGAGGTCGCTTACGTTCCAGCTTCTAACTGGGCCTTTTCGCGCTCTGCATTTTTGCCGGAAAAGCTGGAAAATGATAGGCTACTATATATACGAGATCGGCGAAGGCTTGTCTCTTTGCCTTTAGAAAGAAGGATGCTCATGACCCAGTCGCATAAATCGGTTACGATGGTCGAGCTGTTCTATGATTTAATTTTTGCCTATGCCGTTGGCCGTATGGCGCAAGCGCTTGCACTGCCGACACATGGTTTCATTGCTCCGCGTATGCTTGGTGAGTTTTTGATGATGCTACTTGTTTTCTGGGTGATTTGGACTTACCAAACTGTCTTAGCCAACCGGTACTTTAACAACCAACTAGCCCAAAGTCTCTTTACTCTTTTTAATATGTTCTGGGTCATCGTCTTGAGTACCGCCATCAACGTTGATTTCGTTAAAACAAAATGGTCCTTTCAATTGAGCACTGCCATTTTGTTTTTGAGTGTTGCGATTCAATATGGCCTGATCTGGCGGCAAAAACATGCTGCTTTACCCAAAATTTTTGGTCTGACCTTAACAATTGCTGGCGCGCTGGCACTTGTATCGCCTTTCCTAACCCCATACTCGCTGTCATTCACGTTCTTCTTTTTGGGCGTTGTGGGGGCCAGTTTTGTCCCGCTGCTTTTCTGGCGAACGATCAATGCTGCCCCGGTGGATTTTAGTCATTTGAGTGAGCGTTACTCGCTACTGGTCCTGCTGATTTTCGGAGAAGCGGTTATTGGCGTGGCCGATACGGTTTATAGCGGCTTATCACTGCAGGCCGGTTTGTTTTTCTTTGTGGTTATATTGCTTTTTGTGGCTTATCAGCTAGTTTATGATAACGGCCTTAACCGCCAGATAAAAACAGGCGGTTTGGCAGCTATTCATCTTCATTACCCGTTATTAGCGGCCATCCTTAGCATCAGCACGTTTATCCACCTGTGGTTGACTCAGGAATTAGATCCGCGTTGGTTTGCCGCGGCGATTACCTTGGCTTTAGCTGTTTACTATTTTAGCCTGATTGGCTATTTGCGCGCCTATCCAACCAACAAGATCGACATCGGCTTCAAGCGTTGGTTTTATTTAGGGTTTTCACTCATGATTTTTGGGGTATACAGCTTCATGACGGCGGCTATGCCATTGCCATTTATGCTAGGCTTAACTGCGTATTTGCTGGCCAATACCTTATATCTTTGGCAATTCATTCTCCATCCCAACGACCCGTTGTATAATGAAAGTGATCAATGAAGGGAGAATTCATATGACAACATATGATGTCACATTCAACACCGTCGATGGCAAGTCGCTGATTAAGCGCAACGTGGAAAGCGACCACGAAAACGCCCGGGTCTGGGAGGACGCGGTTGAGCGATTTGACGCCGATCACCTCTACATCAAAATGAACGACAAGACAATGGTCAGCCTTTTGCGGCGCGCCGTTGTTCGTATCGACATGACTGAATTACCTAGTGATGTCGAAAAAAAGGCTAATCGCCGAGATGAATTTCGTAATGCTATGTACACATTAAGTCAAATCGGGCTGTGACCTGATTGTCGCTAAGCCTTGTTGCCATTTCAAATGGCAGCGGGGCTTTTTTGATGGGATCGTTAGCAGATAAAGCTGACTGTGATTGCCTTTAAAAGCAATTGAAATGGCACAAAGACAAAAAATCCTCCGCAACAGCAAAGTCGCGGAGGTCATGATTTTATATTTTTAAAGCACGCTTCTGGCTGAATTAGTCAGCATAGTTGAAGTGTGTTAATGGTGCGTGCTTCACATCAGCAATCGTCTTAGTGCCAGCAAGTTGCATGATGATTTCAAGTTCGTGATTGATCTGCTCGAACACGCTTTGAACACCTTCTGCACCACCCAAAGCCAAGCCATAGATCACTGGCCGACCAAAGGCAACTAGATCAGCACCGGCTGCTAACGCTTTGAAGGCGTGACTGCCGCGCCGAACACCGGAATCAAAGATGATTGGAACGCGCTTGTTAACTGCCTTTGCGATCGCTGGCAAAACGTCGAAGGATGCCGGACCACCGTTCAACTGACGGCCGCCATGGTTGGAAACATAAATCGCGGCTGCACCGGCACCAATTGCGCGCAAAGCATCTTCAGGAGACTGAACCCCTTTGACGATGACTGGCAGATCAGTGTATTCGGCAATTCGACGAACATCGTCTTCACTGATCTTTTGAGCAGCAGAGGCATAAATCTCGCCAATTCCTTTGCCTTTACCGTCACCGGCTGAATACTTTTCCAAGTTCGGCATTGGAATTGGGAACTGGAAGTTGTTAATGATATCTTCTTCACGATAACCATCAACAGTGGCATCAACCGTCAAAATGATGCCCTTCACACCGGCCTTCTTAGCCTCATCGAGCAAGCTCTTGTTGAAGTCCCAATCCTTACTCATGTACAGTTGGAACAACTGCGGTGCGCCATTGCCGGCCGCGGCTGTATCAGCGATGGATGTTGAGCTGTAGGTACTCTGAGCCATCAACCCGCCAACGGCTGCAACGCCCCGCGCAGTATCTTTTTCGCCTTGGCTATGAGCCAAACCTTGCGCAGCAGTCGGTGCCATCATAATTGGCGTCTTGAGATCAATGCCCAAGAAGTTGGTGGACAGATCTGGAGAATCAATGTTGGACAATGCCTTAGGAACAATCTGAGCGTGATTAAACGCCTTTGTATTTTCGGCCAAGGTCCACTCATCTTCAGAACCCCCGACGATATAACCATAACCGCCAGTAGGAATAATCTTCTTTGCTTCATCTGCCAATGACGGCAAGTTCAAAATGTTCAATTTCTTTTCTGCATCGCTTTGTTCGTAACCATTAACAACTGTCATGTATAAAAAGCCTCCCAAAATTGCTTACTTATCAGAACACAGATAAGTGTATCACTTATAATTAGTAAGTAAAGGGATTTTGCTAATTTTTTGTAAGTGGTTATAGTGCGGCTTTGTTCCTACAAAAAAAGAACGTCATCTGTCGGCGTTCTCTCTGGTTTGACCAATCGGAGCCACATCCCCCGATTTAGTCCTCTTTTTTCTTAGTCTTATCTACAACGTCATTGAACTTCTCGGCAACTTTATCTTTTGCTTCGCCAAGTTTTTCTTTCACGTCGCCAGCAATCTGTTGGGCCTTACCCTTAGCTTCGGTTGATTCATCACCAGTTAATTTACCAGCGGTTTCTTTAACCTTGCCGCTAACCTTGTCTTTTGCTGCATCATAATCTGTCATATGATTTCCTCCTTCTTTGCTTAATTAAGGATACCAAGTTGACATTATGCCATGCCAGTTTGGGGCTCACGCAACCTCTAAGGAAAATAAAAAAGTCTGTACAATCGGCGTACAGTCCTCTTCATTTCACGCTAGTGACGTGCACCCGGTCGTTTTTCTTCAGGCGCTGGCGGGATAACCGCTTTGCCGCCTTTTTTAATATGCTTGTAGTTCACGACCGTCTTATTCTTCATATCTTCAACCAGTGAGGCATCATCAGGCGAAAAACTGTCGATTGTCAGCATTGCCGCGTTGGCATAGAGCTTTTCAACCGTGCCTTTGAAACTCAATGGCACATCTTTTGCTTTACGAACTGATACTTTATCACCAATAACGATTTCTTGTGACACAGAAAAACCTCCTTAAAGGCATTCGCCAGCAAATTCGCCGTGCGGGCTTAACTTGCTGGCGGGTAAGTGCTTACTTGGTGGCCTGCACTTTCACTTTGATCGGTGCATCCAAGTCAACCGAATCACTGAAATGTTGCAACAAATAGCGCTGCATAGCGTCGCGCGCTTCTCGCTTAGTCATCTGATGACAGACCCGGGAAGAATCGTGCCGATGCCCCCATTTATCCGTATACTGACCAACGACTTCATAATCACGAAGATGTGCTGCAAATAACATGATTCCTCTTGACCACCTTTACTAATTGTACCATGAGTCGGCACACGTTTTTGTATCACAAGAAGCATTTATACACCCTAGAGGCATCAGTTTCAACTATTCTAAGAAAAAAGTTTATAAACTGCTATTGACAACGCTGGTGGCCTTGATCTTGCGGCTTTTTACGGCAGCACTCGATGCTGTAATCCTCATTTTAGAGGCCATGCAACTAACTTCGTCGTTAGCTACCCGACACTTTCTTTAACTTGATTTTGTGTTGTTGCTAACTGCGTCGTTTGACTGCGTTTCATGCGATTGAATGCAATGACTGTGCGACCAATTAAATCCTGTACGTTTACTTGATCCTGCGGCGCATAATCAAGAATTTCGACCAATGCAGAATTTTCATAGCATTTCTGAATGCGACCAACAAAATCATGTTCCATATTGCCATTCGCACGACATAAAACGACCATGCCTTCTTTTGCCTGCTTCATGATTAAGTTCCCCCTTGTTATGTGTTGAGCTAAGGTTAACAGGCCGAAAGTTTTATCGTCAACATAAATGATCAATTATATATAAATTTTCATAATTTCGTCACAATCCCGCCAAAAGGCAGTTGAATGCGCTTTTATTTTTTGACTTTAATTAAAAAAGTTCTCAAAATATTGACAAGTCAACCGCCTCTTTTTACTGAAAAGTGTTGCTTTCATCGATTGAAAAGACGACACCACTTGCAAAAAACGCCCTGCTCCAGTATTGACATCTTCACTGAAAAAGCCAACGATAAGAAACAATAGACTCCAAACAAGGCGATGATTTTCGTGGATAGGCACATTTTTGGTGCAACTTTCTCTTCACTGCGGTCAACCAATTTCCGCCGCTTCTGGATTGGCCAATGTATCTCTGTCATGGGCACTTGGATCCAACGAACAACGCAAACATGGTTGGTCTATCAAATGACCAAATCTGCATTTCTGGTTGGCTTGCTCGCAGCGGCTCAATTTGTTCCTATCATGGCACTCACCTTAATCGCCGGTACACTCATTGATCGCTACCCCAAACGACGGATTCTTTTGATGACCCAATTTGGTTTTCTAGTCTTGGGTGCTGCCATGACGATCATCACTTTTCTAAAAATTGTTCAATACTGGCAAATTCTGGTAATTGCCTTAGGCTATGGCATTCTTCAAAGTTTTGATACGCCAACTCGACAATCCTATGTTATTGAACTTGTTGGCAAAAAAGACCTCATGAACGGTATTTCATTGAACTCTTCCATTTTCAATTTGGCAAAAATTGCGGGTCCTTCCCTAGCCGGGGTGCTCATGGTCACCATAGGAGTGGCGCCGTGTTTTCTAGTTGACACCTTGAGTTACATTGCCATTATTATTGGTTTATTGATGATTCATCAGCAGCATCCTGTTGCCAGTCACACACCGCGCCACATCATTGCTGATGTCAAAGAAGGGCTTGCTTACATCGTCCACCATGACAACGTTAAATTAAGTGCCGAATTAATGATGATTATTTGCACACTGAACTTTAACAATAATGTCATCATCCCCATCTATGCGCAGGAAGTTTTAGGCCGTGGTGCACAAGGCTATGCCAATCTGCTATCAGCAACAGGGATTGGCTCACTGATTGCAGCGTTCCTCATGAGTTATCTGGCTCGGTTTGGCCTACGCCGCGATTTATATCTTCTAGTGGCGTTAGGGACGGCCTTGGTTCAATCGCTGATGATTTTTGTTCACGTTTATTGGTTGGCGATGATTTTTATGGTTGTCATTGGATTTTGCAACATGGTTTTCTTGAATCAATCCAATGCTGCTTTTCAGTTCTCTATCCCCAATGAGTTGCGTGGCCGGATCATGAGCGTCTACGTTCTGCTCAACCAAGGCTCTACGCCCATTGGCAGTTTATACGTCGGTGGTTTAATGGACATGGCTGGCGGCCTGTGGGGGTTTCCTTCCTGTGGTTTGTTGGCGTTGCTGTTAACCATACCGATCCTGCTTAGCCATCAAACAACAGTTAAGCATTGGCTCCATGCTTAGACCGTAAAAAATGGCGTTGACACAAACTATCTGTGGTCGATAGATTGTGCCAACGCCATTGCTATTCAAAATAAATTATCAATTTTTCCGGATCTGCCCATTGCCCAAAACCTGATACTTAATCGTGGTCAGTGCGGCTAATCCCATTGGCCCACGAGCATGCAATTTTTGTGTGCTGATGCCGATTTCGGCGCCAAAACCAAATTCATAGCCATCCGTGAAGCGGGTCGAGGCATTCACGTAAACCACGGCGGCATCCACCTGCTGTAAGAACTGCTGACTATTTTGGTAATTGTCTGTGATAATCGCCTCACTGTGCTTTGTATTATGCGCATTGATGTGTTGAATGGCTTCTTCTTCTGAGTCAACGACCTTAACGGCCATAATCAGGTCATTGTATTCCGTATCCCAGTCTTCAGCGGTAGCAGCGTGCATACTCGGCACGATGGCGCGGGCACGTTCATCGCCGCGTAATTCAACGCCATGATCTTGCAAGGCTTTAGCAATGACTGGCAACTGTTCATTTGCCACATCAGCGTGAATCAAAAGCTTCTCGGCTGCATTGCAGACAGATGGCCGTTGCACCTTGGCATTGACAACAATCGCCACCGCCATTTGCAATTGGGCATGGGCATCAACATAAATGTGACAATTGCCAGCTCCGGTTTCGATCACCGGAACCGTTGCCTGTTCAACCACCGCTTTAATCAACCCTTTGCCGCCTCGCGGAATCAGCACGTCAATGTAGCCGTTTAAGTGCATCATCTGGGTGGCAACGGCACGGCTAGGATCGGTGATCAATTGCACGGCATCACGCGGTAACCCTTTTGCTGCCAGCGCATCTTGTAAAACTGTCGCCAACGCAAGATTGCTGTGTAATGCTTCCTTGCCACCGCGTAAAATGACCGCATTGCCGCTTTTAAAGGTCAAGGCAGCTGCATCCACCGTCACATTTGGCCGCGCTTCGTAAATCATGCCAACAACACCCAATGGCACGCGTTTTTGAGCAATCGTCAAGCCGGCTTCGTTCACCCACGCCCTGTCCGTTTGCGCAGTCGGATCATCCAGTGTGGCAACCTGTCGTACCCCAGCTGCCATGTCGGCAATGCGTGCCCTCGTTAACGCGAGCCGATCAACAAACTTTTCCGGCAAGGCGCTTGCAGCTGCAAGATCAGCCTTATTTGCCGCCAAGATGGTATCGGCATGCGTCTCCAGCGCAGCCGCCATCGCTAACAAGCCGGTATTTTTCTGTAGTGTCGTCAATTGGCCAAGCGTCATCGCCGCCGTTTTGGCTGCCCGCCCCATCTGTTCAAGATCAATTGTCGTTGCGTCCATATCATCGGTCTCCTTTTTTAGTGCACGCGAGCAAGCTTCTGCGTCTGCCAACGTGATATGAGCCGTTTAAAAGTGCTACTAAAACCTACTATTGAAAACTTTGACTGACACTTGCTGCTTGTTTGGGCTGACCGAACCAGGTACCGACTGAGTCGCCAGCCAAGATTTGTAAAACAATCCGCGGATCACGACCACTAGCAAGCACCATTTGTTTGCCAGCACGCATCATCGTCTTGGCGGCCTTCAGTTTTGTCACCATGCCGCCGGTCCCGAAGCGCGTCGAACTGCCGCCTGCAGCTGCCAGCACTTTGGCAGATAGCTGCGTAATCGTCGGCATGAGCGCAGCATCCGGATGGCGATTCGGGTCACGGTCATACAACCCGTCAATATCTGAAAGGACGACCAACAAATCAGCGCCAATTTGCTTAGCCACTAACGCCGACAATTGGTCATTATCACCAAATGTCGTGCGATGATCCAACTCGTCCACCGCTACACTGTCATTTTCGTTGATCACCGGAATCACTTGCTGAGCCAATAACGCATCAATCGTGTCCAGCACATGCTGACGATTCATCGGATAATCAAATACATCATGTGTTAGCAGCAATTGGCCAATTTTCGCACCATAATCACTAAACCGCTGCGTGTACAAGGTCATCAATTCCGACTGGCCAATCGCGGCAAGCGCTTGTTGCTCGGCAATGACAGCTGGTCGTTTCGACATGCCTAGTTCCGCCATTCCCACGCCAATTGCGCCAGAGGTGACTAACACCAGCTCATAGCCTTGATTATTCAGCGCCGTCAAAGCGTAGGCCAGTCGATCAATGGTTTGCAAATTGACTTTACCATTTGGATGAATCAGGCTACTCGTGCCAATCTTCACTACTAATCGTTTACATTGCATCGCCCGTTTTGCCATTGCTACCTCCGCTGAATGCATACTTGTCGAGAAATCTAATCTATCAAAAAAAGCACCGCCTTGATCGAGACACCCGTTAAGGCGGTACCATTCTCGTTCAAAGCAATGCTTTGCGCTTTTATCGTTATTTAAGTTTTGTGAGACTCATCATACAAGCTTGGATTCGCGCACATTTCAGGACTTTCAGCGAGTGTCCTGATCTCTGTGAGGCGCTACTATGACTTGATGAAGTGAATTGTATGCGGGCAATGACGAAAAGTCAAGCGCAGGTATTCCGAAGCGTTGATTACCACTTATACGCACGCCTCATCGTTACTCAACTCCGAGCAAATAATTGCCTAAGGTGTGCCCCTAGAAGAACCAAGAACCCACTGAGACTGCCACAAACTAAGATAAACTGAAAAGGTTGGCTAACCCCTTTAAAGAAAAGCAGGTAGCAAGCCACCACGATAAAACTCACGGTTAAAAGCAACGCATTTGCCATTTTGTTTTGTTTCTTTTTCGCGCGCATCAATCATACCTCCAAGAACTGCAAAAGATTTTAAAACGACACAATGCTTTCAAAAACATTGTATCGTACAAGAAAGCATCTAAGCGGGTTCAAAAATAAACGTTGTATTTTCGCCGATAATCGTGTGTCACTGCTATCTCGACAACCGAAATTCAGCGGGGATTAAAAACTCTTTTCCGCATCAAGCCAGCCAACCATTTACTGAAATAAGGACGAAAAATATAAACTAGGCATAGGCAGTGTCAACAATCGCTCACTGCCGCGTCACCGCCACCCGAAAAGCGTAAATTCTAGGCAGTTCCTCTCCTGTATGAATGGCCTGACCATTGGTCGTGATGCCAGTGCGCTTCACGTGAATCTTGACAGGCAGCGGCATTTTGGTCGCATATGGTCGCGGCAAAAGTAGGCGCTCACTGTAAAAAGTCCCAACTGGTAGGTTCTTGGCGATGGCAACAATACCGTGCCGATCTGCTTTTACCTTATAGGCTTCTTTAGAAGTTAATGGATTCCCAACTGACCGCCAATGACCATCCGTTGTTCGATAGCGGCGGCGGCCTGAACTGTCGAATCGATAAAAAGCAAAGATGCCGCCAGCAAGTGGTTGCTGCGTGCCATCCGGAAAGACGGCTAGTTGTTGAAAGAGTGGTCTAACCTTCTTGGCCTCATAAACTGCGGCAACATGATTGGCTTTTAATGGCGTCGGCTCACTTTCCGCTGAGCCGCTTGGCATGCCCAACATCACCAGCAGCATGCCAAGCGCCGCCAGTCCTTTTATCCCATATTGACGCATCCCCACACCCCCAAAATAAGTCAATTAATATTGTAATAATAACTTTATCATTTTGGCCAAACGATGTGCGAACAAAACAGGCGTTATTAAAATTGCTAGTTTCTGAGGCAAACAAAAAGCAGTTTCCGCAATCACCTTCTGATTGCAAAACCTGCTTTTGGCTTCTCTCTTACTGTCAAGCCACGCAATTACTGGACTTGGCCTTTTTTAACCAACACTGGCAAAATAATGACCCGATCCATGTAACTCGGACGATGCATGAAGGAGCCTGCTTCACGATAAGCTTTGGCACCACTTTCAAAGATCATCGAAATGTGCTTCTCAGAAAGATCAAGGCTGATTTCTTCAACCGAGTTTGGCACGTTAATAATTTTAGATCCTGACTTTGGTGCAGTGAAGTCTAGTTTAGTCCAGCTTTTATTGCCCGGAACCCGAATCCAGATTTTGCCTGGTGCGCTGCCATTTGACTGACTGAGCAACGTCAGCCCACTTTTGGCAATGGCAATGCCTTGAAGCCGATCCCAGCCATTGTTATACGAATTAATGACTTTCTTTTGAATCAGCGATTTAAAGACCATGTTAACTTCTTGATCGAGTGTTTTGCCGGCAAACTTTGGTGCAAGTTCCAAAGCCCATGCTTTCATTTGCTTCATCGTGATGGGTGCTGGCAGCCCATTTGCATTGAGCGGTAAGGCAAGGATCGAACGGTTCTTTTTGTTCTGACCATATTTAACAAAAACCAATTGATTGTTATACAGGGCAATCGCTGAGGTCCGTCTTGCCAAATGAAGTTCAATCCGGGTTGACTTTATCGGTTGTTGCGTTGCTTTAGCCGAATAGGCATCGATTTCGCGCTGTGACACATAACTGATACCAGCACCTGTTGTCTGCGCGGCATCATCAGACCAAAGCAGCCGCTGATGGTCGATGTCGTAAGTGATACCACCAACGTGCGATTTGCTCCTTAAAATTAAGGTTTTATTGTACTTAGCATTATGCTTGTTCACCTGAACAATGATTGAATTCAGTTTGTGATTACCATCATACAAGCTCATATAGATCGCATCTTTGGACTGGGTGACCCCCTGAGGCACCCAGTTATTGCCAAAACCCGCTTTTTTGGTTTTAGCATTGATCGACCAAGCACCGCGAAGTCCAGGAATCACCACTAATTTGGCATCGGTGGCCGCGCGTTTTTCAAGCGGATCTGATTGCCCGATAGCTTTAATTTGCTTAATTGCCGCGCTTTTGGACTGCAACGGCCGCGGATCAGCTTCCCATTTTTTAACATCACTTGGCTGATCAACTAACTGGCTGTACTGATAATGATCAATCAACGCCCAGCCGCCAAAGCCAAGTGCAACGATACCGATGGCTGACAATACCGTCACCCAAACCCATTTTTTCAACATGCATACACTCCTTCATATCAGAATTATAATATATTTGAATTAACCACGCGATTATATTACCCGGTAATTGCCAGAAAAAAGCAAAAGGCGGCCTTGATCGTTCTTGAAAAACCGTATCACTTTTTTGTCGAATGCTACTTCAGGAATAACTTTTGGCCATGTCACGGAAAACAGGTCAGGACATCTTTCTCAGTCGGCAAAATAAAAGCGAACAAATTTCTACTTAAAGGAAATTTGTTCGCTTTTGCCTGCTCATAGGTTATTTATTATGATTTTAAAGACCGGAGTGCCAAGGCGGAGCAATCGTAGGCCAGATGGGGCTCAGCCGTGCAAACAACACAGCGACCGGTCTTTGTCGCTGATGTTGTTAGGCGACTTCGAGACCGCGGGCTTTGCGGGCTCAAAGCGCCGTCACAGCGTTCCAGCCCCAGCTGGCCGGAGATTGCGGAGTTTGGCACGGCAAGGAAATTTTAGCCAAGCATCTCCCTGCGATTATTCGGAGTTTAATGAATCACGAGTCCTACGTTGGAATTATGGTGCACCCTCTTTTTCACAAAATTGGTCAATCGAACTTGTCTTCCTGACCTTTTATGACCTACGCTGTCGGCGCAAGTAACGGCGGGCTAACCAGACAATCAGCACAGCTAGCAGTAGCACACCGCCGATAATTGCAGCGCTTTTCCAAAAGCGCCATTGGTCAGCGGCTTTTGCTGCTTGTCCCAACGATTCCGTATAGGGCACGCGTTTACCAGTGACCAACAAGCGATGCGAGTTGATCATGTATGGCGTGCACGTCATGAGCGTTGCTAAATCCTGACCTGATTCAATCTGCAAGCTTTCAGTCTGATCTGGTTTCACAGTTTGAATGCGAAAGACCTTGTATGCTAGTTTCTTGCCGTTAACTTCAATCAGAAACTGCTGACCTTTCTTGAGCTTCTTCAATCCCGTAAAGTAGCGCTTGGTTGGCAAGCCGCCATGGGCCGAGATCACTGTGTGCGTATTTTTACCGCCGCGCGGATAACTAGTGCCCGGTAAAACTACGGCGCCTTGATCAAGCAAGGTGTTGTTGGTGGTATCAAATAGTGGCAAGTCGACTTCTATTTTCGGAATCGCAATTCGCCCAATTAAATGCTTTTTAACATAAGCCTGCTTGACTTTTTGCTCACTGTTAAAGGGGTCTTGGCCGGGTCGCAGGTCGGTTTCGGCGAGCGCGCGATTCTCAGAAGCGCGTTGTGCATCTTGGGCTGCGGCATTTTTGGCTGCTTCGCGATCGGCTTCAGCACGACGACTGGTCATGATGACTTCATTGATCGCCGTCGCCGCAAAAGGGTAGCAGAAGCAGGAAGCCCCCGCGGTGAAGAGGATGATCACGAGCCAGCGCAACAGCCGGTTCGACCCTTTCGCCTGCTTAGCCATAGGCGATCAGGCTTTCTTGCCAGTTTGCTTCTTCACATAGTAACCACCGCTCATCAAGACGATGCCGATCAGCAGAAATGCGAGCAGTCCCATCCCGCCGGTCATCGGCAGCAATGTGCGTACGGGGGTGTTTGTGATGCGAACGATTTTCTCGCCCCACGTACCTGCAACAATCTCAAAGTCCGTGGTTGGATCCGTGATTTCATAGCCATCAGGGGCATCTGTTTCAATCAAGGTATAAGGCCCTGGCAGCATCCCTTGAATCGACAGGTTAAATGGTTTCCCTGCGCTAGTGGTCAGTTCGGTTGCATCAGCTTTCGTTGTCGTCCAAGTGATCTTGCTTGGGGCATATGCGCCTGTCATACCGGTGACACCTTCAAGCACAGCATATTCTGTTGTATTGCCATTTTGTCGCTGAATGATGAACTTTGCACCAGCCAACGACTTGTCATCGGAACCAGTTTCATATTTGAAAAACTTCATCCCGCCAGTCTGAATTTCCGGGCCGTTAACGGTGATTTTGGTATCAGGATCAAAAGAAACAACTGCTGTGTTCCCGATTTTTTGATCAGGTACCATCTTCTCGTTCACGATCCCCGTATAGCCAACGGTCACCCGTTTACCGGCATACTTCGTCAACAAATTACGAACGGCATTGGCGTCTGATCCGCCTAAGAAATCTAATTTGAAGCCGAATGGATAGTTGCCATGCGCGGTTTGCCATGCCGCGTCATTTGAGGTCATCAGCGCGATTTTGCCTGTTAAGTCGTTCAAAATATTCTGACCGTCCACAGTCACTGCGGTTAGTTCTTTAAACGTCAAGCCGGCTTTGGTCATGTAATCCAGCACTTCAAATTGATTGTACTTGAACACGCCGGATTGATTATCCGCCATTGCGCCAATGTCATGGGGAATCTGAAATTGGATATTGTAAGTCAACACATCACCGACAGCAACGTCATGTAAGTCTTTAGCGGCAACTGCTCCGCCATTGATAGCATCTAAATGTTTGGTAACCACACTATCCTTAGGGTAAAGATGGATATTGGTTAAGTCATTGCCATTCTTGTCACGCACCGGCAGACTCACGATCATATCAGCTGCTTTTTGATAGGGCTGAGGCGTCCATGTTTCACTAAAAGCATAAACGCTGTGCCGACCACCGGTTTTAGCTGGCAGTTGATTAAAAACTGCCAACCCATCTTGACCCGTCGTGATTTCTGGCGCATTTGGATCTTGAAGATTTGCATAGTTGCCCAGATTCTGCGACATCATCGCCGCCGCAGTCTCTTTATCGTGTGTCTCTAATAGCTGATAAAAAGCATCTGTAACATTAAACACTTTGAATTTTGCACCGACAACTGGGGTTCTGCCAGTGAGACCTAAATCATGGCCAGTGTTTTGAATCTGTTCATCTGCAGTTTGTTCAATTTTGTGAAGGGTAAATGCAACCTGGCTTTCGGCAGCTTGAACGGTTCTGCCAGCGCCCAATAGCGGTAGTAACACGCTCATGAGCATCAAAGCGGCTAATAGGCCGTGTCCGATCTTTTTTATCGTGGCATTCATGGGTGGTTCCTCGCTTTCTTATGCTTGATCAGGAAGTAAGTTGCCAATGTCAGGAGTCCTACACCGATGAGAACGAGACTTAGGTTTTGCAAGTCAGACATTGCCGGCAAATATCCAGTTGCGCCTGCGCCAGTCGGTTTGTCTGACTGATCAGACTGGCCTGTCGGCGGTGTCGGGTCGGATTCGCTTGAAGTGCTGCTGCGATCTGTATAGTTATAAACTCGGGGATTACCGATACTGATCATTTCCGGTGTCACGATCCCGCCGATGTTTTCTTTCATCGGCTGGCCGTCAATCAGTACATAACGATAATTGTCATCATCATCTAACCAAGAGTCGGGAATTTCGATTTTAATCGCCCGACTTTTTTCGTCCAATTCATAACCTGGTACTGACTGTAATTCTTCAAAATAATACGTGCCCGCCGACAAGAATCGTTCACCTGTGTTCACTAAACCGTCTTTGTCCGAAACAAATTTATTCACACGATCATCATGAAGAGCATCGGTTGATGCAACCCATTTGTTCTTCAAGTCAGTAGCTGGTGACAAGTCGAGATATAGTTTCTGACCGTCCACGATTCGGTAGATCGCGAAAATGGCCCCGGCTAATCGCCGACTCGTCCCGTCAGGATGAACGCCGAATTTAAAGAAGTATGGGTCCCGGACATAACCGACGTTCTTGGGATAAAGATGCACGGTCGACATTGGGTCGCCTGAAGTCGGATCTTTTACCGGAAAAACAATCAGCATCGGTGAGCTTTTTCTTTCCATGTCAACGTTCAGATCGGTGGAGAAATCCAACGCGGTTTCAATCAGCAGATACGCTTTCTCAAAGCTGCCTTGACCAGTGTCAACTGTGACGCGTCCAATCCCGTCTTCACCAAGATTTTTATCGGTGGTGGTGTTAATCAAGCCAAGTCCTTTATTCCCTTGACCTGCAAGTTGCAAGTTTGCCCGCGCAAACTTAAGTGCCTGCTTGCGGGTCATATTTTGATACTTTTCGATCAGTGCCTGAACGTCATCCGGTGTCATATCTGACTTCAACAAGGAACTAGCATCGTAAACTTCAAAATTAGCACCATTCAGACCACTAGTTTTACTCAACAGTTTATATCCAGCCTTGTCGGGGTTTTCCGGATCAATTATCTGACCGTCATTGTCGTACCAAACGTCTTCAGGTTGCCGCACATCCCGGTAAATGCGTTTATGCAAGACAATTTCGGCAGTGTTTTCAGCCGCGCTGACTGGCTGAAGACCAAGCAGCGTGCCAACTAATAGGAGGAGTGGGATAACCCACCATAGCAATCGTAGTCGCATCTTAACGCGCCTCCTTTCGCTTGAGCACAATGGCTAGCAGTAATCCGCTAGCGCCGGCCACTAATGCCATTAGCAGAAATAGCACAATGCCATTGCCGCCTGTTTTCGGTAACAAACTTTCAAGGCTGTGATTGACGACTGTAAAGCTAATGCGATTAACCTTGTCGGTGGCGTCCGGCTTGAATTTAAACTCATAATCATCAGTCGTAAGATCACTGCCGCTGTATTTTAAATCAACTATGGTGCCGGTTTGATTGATCTTAAATGTGAATACCCCCGCCAATTTATCGAAACCCTCAGGTGCTTTGGTTTCAACCAACCGGTAGTTGCCAGGAGTTAGCTGATGATCAAAAAGCAACCGCCCTTCATCATTTGTGTTGTCCGAAGCAACCGGCTCAGTCTGACCATCGCGATACAGTGCAAACGTAGCCTTGGCTAATGGTTTGTTACTTTTATTGACCTTGAGTAACTCAAGTTCAGTTGGTTTCAACTGATTAACCACCGTGTTGTTGTCCCAAATCTCCCCTTGCCGTCCAATCGTCACGTCACCATTTTCAGCGACAATTAAGTCAAACTCTGGTTGGAGCAAGTGTCCTGGTGACATCACTTCGGCAACGGTGTACTTTCCGGGGCGTAAACCGGTGAAGGTCGCCTGTCCTTGGGCATTGGTGACCGCTTCCTGCAATGGCTGGCCAGCTTGTTTCAACGTAAACTTAGTTCCTTCAAGTAAAGCGCCATGCTGATTCTTTTTAGTGATGCTGGCGGGAAAACGATTCAGCGGGTCTAAATGCACATCCACCTCGTTAGTTTCCTTGCTATAGCGCTCTTTCGTATCGAAGAATTTCACCACCGCGCTGTTGGTCATTGTCACGCGTTGATCGATGGTGTCAGGATCGAGGGTTGGCCGAACCTTGAGTCGCAGTGAGAAATAGCCGCTGTGGAAGTAGATTTTCTGCACATCTGCTCGGCCAATCGTCAGCGTGATACGTTGGCGGCCCTTTTCCTCAGTCACCTCAAACGATGAAACGCCAGGCGTCAGTGTCATGGCCCGATCTTTGTTGGGTGCATCAGGATCAGTCGCGTTAAAAAGTTGAAAGGCTTGTTCATAAGTCGGTGGCCCATTGTTCTGATCCGGAATCAATTCAATATTTTCCGGCAATAAATCCGTCACCGTGATGGTCGTCGGCTTTACCACATAATCGCCCATGCTGTACACTTCTTGGTTGATGTAGTAGTAAAAAGGGTCGCCTTGGTAATGCTCATTGACCACCTGATTGTGGAGATCGTTTGACGTCCAAATTGGCTTGTTTTTATCCGCCTTGGCGCCACCGCCAGCAATCGCTTGTGCGCTGACACTCTTGTTGTTGGTGACATTCGGGTCAATTAACTCAATCTGTCCGCTGCCATTGGCGACCCATGTACTTCCACCGCTCGAAAAGGTTCCTCGCTTAAACGTGTGACTCGTACCATTCAGCGTATAAGCCACAGCCCCGCGGCCAAATGTTGGCGCGCCGAGGCGGTCCTCCCACTCACTTAGATTGTCATGATCAATCGGATCAACCCAGTTCCCCCATGTTTTCGAGGTATAGCCTTTCTGACCAGTGCCCCGTTCGCCAAGATTCTCTTGATCAAAAACGTCCTTGTTCGCGGTAATCCAGTTACCTTCTTGAAACTGCCAGTCAGTGACATAATCAGCATTGTAAGTCGCGTTGATATCTGACTGCTCAGTCCAAACGAACTCGCCTGGGTTCAATGATGTAAAGGTTAAAGTCGAATTCTGATTCAGATCACTTTGCGGAATAAAATTCAGCCGCTTGCCGGTTTCTTTTTCATAAAAGACCACCCGCCAGTCATAGTGGAGGACGTTAGCGAAGGACATCCCAGAAAAGAAATTGTTCGAGAAGTCGATGCCGACATCTGTTGGCGTTGGTGCCCATTCAACGCGGCGCACATGGATATTGGTCATTTCCACATAGGCCCCGATCTCAAAGTGTCGACCATTCAAATCGCTGGCCGAACCTACATGATTGATATCGACTTTAAGCTTGGCATCCAAAACATTAGACAAGCCATCTTCTTTGGTAATCACGTCTTTAAAAATGACCGCTGTTGCTGAAGAACTCGGCACATAATCTGTCGAGACATTTTCTTTCATGGCAGTTTGGCTACTGTATTTACTGCGGCTGCTACCGTTTGGCTTTCGGTAAATCTGAGCCGACCCAATCGGAAAGTCAGAACCATCTGCCTTCGTGACCTGAATTTTGGTTTCACCCAACGCTGCACGCGGCAGGATGAGACTGTGTGCATCCAAGCTGTCTGTGCCGGGTTCGCTCACATGATCGTTCACGATCGGACCTGGCAACTTCAGATCTAGATTCAGCGATACCACGTGATCAGTGCCATTGAACCCGTCTAGACTTAGCTTGAAGCTTTTTTGCTTTTGTTCCTCACTTGATAGCTTCTTCGTCATCTCATACTCATGTGCAGCCCAATTATTACTGTCAAACACATGATTGATTTCACCATTCGTGTGAGCAGGTTGTGACACCATATCTGTAAATGGCGTCACAACGACTTTTTGTGTCCTATTCTCACTCCACGGCTTGACGAGCTTTAGTTTCACCTTAATTTCAGCCTGCTGCATGTCGTATGTGTAAGTCACGACATGCTGGCCGACCGCCGCTGTCCATTGCCCGCCATCGTCCAAAACAACATCTTGTCGATCAAGGCGGTTGGTCAACTCCGGCATCTCCGTTTTGACGGTTTGGTTCTCAGAACTGCTCATTGCTGCACTTGTCTGTTTCTTGTCAGACTCAATTATGTCTTGGCTAATTGCCGCTTGTCCGCTCGCATCGTTCTGGTGTGAGGATGGATCGGATTTTGGCGCCGCACGGTCATGTTCAGTGATGTTTGTCTCACCGTTGTCGGCTACAGGGACAACGGCGCTGCCGACCTGGGTCAGCATCAACATCGCCAACATGACGATATGGATCAACTTCTTAGGCATCTGTGCGCCTCCTTCCATTGTTTCCGGCGTCTCTCTTCTTCCAACACCAGCTTAACAAGTTGACCCCGCGCAAAGGAATGATAATGTTCGTTATTTAACAAGATATTTTTAACAGTGCATACTTATTGACATTATAGGCATTAATCTGTACATATAATGTAAAAAGCTCTATTTATAGGTAAATAAGGTCTTCAAACCCAAAAGTAGCCTTGAAACAGCCGGCGTATTGCCAGCAAGTTT
>NZ_JBSOQX010000018.1:0-64804 GCF_053819265.1 Lacticaseibacillus sp. 30 | reverse complement strand
AAATTTTCAGATTTTGCCCGAGGTTTTTGGTAGTATTTAATGATTTCCCATTTAAAAATAATGATGCTGATTTGAGTAACGCAATTTTTACAAAAAATCAGATAGTAACAAGATTGACTGTTTTAAATAAAACAGTTTTATCGACTGTCATAAATCGCCTTCAGTCCCGCAATATCGCCTGCCGACAACTGACTAACACCTTGCGTAATTGGATACATAACGGATGCTTTTGACTGACTGTGATCGAGTCCCAACGCATGGCCGAGCTCGTGCATCGCGACTGCATCGTTGATCGATTGTAAAGGATAAGAAAGATTCAGACTGGCGCGGGCGTGGTTGATGACGGTGACTTGGCTGCCATAGGTTTCAACAATAATTGTCGGGCCACCAGCACCGAGTTCCGTTGAGCCAAAACTCTCTGCTGACATTTCTTTTTTATAACTGGAAAACGTGATCTGGTTATCGGATTTTTTACCTTGACCGGCAACTAGTTTGACGATGCCCGTTGCGTTATACGCTTTGACGGCTTTTAAAAAGACATCGTGTTCAGACTGTGGCAAGTTGTCATCAAAATGGTAGTAATAGACACTTCGAAGTTGGTGCCCTTGAACAATACTCAAGGCTGGTGTGGCATCGACCGCTTGACTCGGTGTGGCTGAAGGTACCTGACTCGCTTGACTTGGCGCGGTGCTGGCAATTGACGCACCATTTTTTGCGACAGATCGCGGACCGCCGTTTAGCCAAGTGCTGACGGTATCAGTTGTGGCGGTCCAGACATTGCTAATGCCTTGCTTGACGGTGTTGCGAGCAGCGATCGGCACCGGACTTTCAGTGCTATAGATTAAAAAGATCCCAGCCACAAGCATAATCAGCCAAAATAAACGGTTGCGATGTTTCATGAGTGGCCTCGTTTCCAAAATGAGTTTGCAAAAGCATACTGTTATTGTATGTTACCTTATCGCAGTTTGTCGTGCAGCTTTGGACTGAATTTTTAAGGATATCGCAGGAACTTAGTCGTGTGACGAAACGGTAGATTAAGGTTATAAAGGATGGCTTTAGTTGCCTCGACAAATGGTTTTGTTCAAATTGGGAAGTACAATTCACGTTTACGTATCAATTCAAAAAGGTGATGCTTCAATAAAAAAAGAAAATTATGAGAATACGCTTTGATTTGGGGTAATAAATACAAGCTTTGTTAATAACGAAGTATAATAAAATTTGTAATTTCATAAAAGAATGTGGAGGAGTAACGATGAGAGCAATGAGACGACAGCTTTGGTCAGCACTTACAGATAAAGAACATAAGGTTACCTTGGTTCATAGTAAGCATCATGGTTGGTTGGCCATTGGATTGACCGCTTTTGCATTGGGGACAGCGGGCTTCAGTTTGGCAACTAGCGGTCAGGTTGTGCATGCAAGCGATCAACCAGCAACTTCGCAACAATCACAGACAAATAATGGACGAGTTTGGACCCTGCGCCCAGTCAGTCAGATTGAGGCGCAGATTAAGGCGTCGAATAGCACGGTTTATGATATTCAGTGGGGTGACACACTTTCGACGATCAGCGAGGCGCTGAATCATACAGGTTTCACAACCTCAGTTGATCGTTTGGCAGCCATTAACCGCATTGCTAACGTGAACTTGATTTATGCTGGCGCTAAGCTTTCTCTGCAAGGCAGTGGCGACAACGCAACAGTAACGACGTAAAATGCTGCTGGCACGAATCAGACATTTAATTTGAACCCTGCTAAACCAGCGATTTCGACACCTGCACAACAAGCTGAAGTGAAATACACAACTATTGGTGGCTCAGGTTCTGGATCTGGGCAGCAAGGAATTACCTCAGGAGCAGGTATTGATCAGATTGCCAAAGATAATGACGCCGCCATTAAGGCAGCTGCGGCAGCCAAGGCGAAAGCAGAAGCTGAAAAAGCAGCGGCCGAAAAAGCCAAAGTAGAAGCTGAAGCGAAATTGACGGCTTTGCTCAATACTGAGAATGCTCAAACATTGACCGATCTTCAAGCCAAGCGGACAGCTGCCCAAGCTGCTGCTGACGCAGCCAAAACCAAGGTTGATGCGGCCCAAGCAAAATTGCCAGCAGCCCAAACTGCAGTGGCCCAAGCGCAAGCCACTTTTGACACCGCCAATGCAGCTGTGAATGCTAAGCAGGCTGCTGTTGATCAAGCATCTGCGCAGGTTAAAACGCTTTCTGCTCAGATGACAGATTTACAGAATCAACTGAACACGTTGACCGAGCAAACCAAAGATAATCCGGACTCACAAGCAACGATTACGACTGTTAAAGCTCAGCTAGCTGTTGCACAAGGCAAGCTGACTAGTTATGAAGGCCAATTAGCTGATGCAACGGCTGCCTTGGCAGAAGCCAAACAGGCTGCAAACCAAGCGGTTCAAAATCTCAACACGGCTAATCAGGCACTGATCAGCGTTGACAATGAGGCCAAGGCGGCCCAAAACGATTTTGTACAGGCACAAACGACGTTAAAGGCACTTCCGACATCGGTTGCCAGCCAAAATAGTCAAGTCGCGCAAGCAGTCAAAGCACAACTCGCTGATCTGAATACGAAGATCAACCAGCTTGATCAAAAGATTAAGACTTTAGATACCCAGATAGCTACATGGCAGGATCAGTTGACCACAGCCCAAACCAATGTGGAAGCAGCCAAGGCCAATATAACAACTGCTGAAACACAAGCATCCAAGGTTGATACGACAGACCATCAACAGACATTGCCAGCAGTTCAGCAAACAGTTGCTGATGCAGAAAAGACAATTCCAACAATCCATGTACCACAGGATACCGAAAAGCAGGTTACGATTAACAAAGATGAAAATGGTCAGGTCCTAATCGATCTTACTGGTTACAAGTTGCTCACGGCTGGCACCCCAGTTAAAACGGTTGAAACATTGGCTAATGGTGATACCATTACGACTTATACTACGACCAATATCTATCACAAGATTGCGCATCAAGTTGTCAATAAAACCGTGAACGTGGATGAAGCCGGCAATATTTTGACCAGCACAGACGGTTACACAAAGGTCTCCAGTTCGGATAAATCCGTTGACACCACTGATCCTAAGACTGGTGACATCACAACCACAGTCACGACAACGGTTGTCTGGAAGAAGACTGAGACGCCGACTCATGTGACTGTCAATAAGACTGTGAACGTGGATGAAGCCGGCAATGTTTTGACGAGTACGGACGGTTACACGCAGGTATCCAGTTCCAAGAAATCTGTTGATACCACCGATCCTACGACCGGCAATATAACCACGACCATTACGACAACGGTTGTCTGGAAGAAGACTGAGACACCGACGCACGTCACTGTTAATAAGACAGTTAATGTGGATGAGTCAGGTAACGTTTTGACGAGTACGGACGGTTACACGCAGGTATCCAGTTCCAAGAAATCTGTTGATACCACCGATCCTACGACCGGCAATATAACCACGACCATTACGACAACCGTTGTTTGGAAGAAGAACGAGACCCCAGCGCCAACACACACGTACGACCTTAAGACAGTTAATGAAGACAAATCGGGTCATGTTTTAACAAATACAGACGGCTATTCAATTGTATCCAGCTCTAAAGAGTCGGTTGATGCAACGGATCCTAAGACCGGTAACATTACCACAACTGTTACCACAACCGTTGTTTGGGAAAAGACGCCGCAGCGTTTGATCAAGAACCAAACCGTGAACCTGGATGAATCAGGGAAGGTTTTGACCAACACGAATGGTTACAATCAGGACTCCAGTTCTGTCAAGACAACGGATGTCACGGACCCTGTAACTGGAGATGTGACGACCACCTTCACGACTACGATTATCTGGAAGAAGGATACGACAGGCGTCACTATAACTAATAAAACTGTTAATGTTGATGAAAATGACAAGGTGTTGACTTCAACGGATGGTTATTACTTTATTGGAAATACGACAGTAACGAACTTTGGCCTTGATGGTAACGGTAATGTTGTATCGAAGGTTGTGACAACCACAAACAAGTACCATAAGACGCAAGCCAAAACGGTTTACAAAGAAGTTGACGTGGATGAAGGCGGCTATACCTTGACTGATAAGACTGGTTACGTCAAGGTTTCGTCAACACCGACGTCTACAACAGCAATTGAAGGATACGGGGACACTGTCACGACAGTCACCACGACTAACATTTGGCGCAACGTTGAGGCTGCCGGAACCATCATCGGCGCCATCAAGAGTGTCAACGATGCGACAACGAAACTCATAGAAAAACAGATTCAGACAAACGATCAGAAGGTCTCCATTGAACAAGCTGAAGCCTACACTGACGCCGATTTGACGCTAGCAGTTGCCAAGAAGTTCAATGTGCTGGTTAATGGCGAGCAAGCAAGAACTGGTCGTACTCAGACTGTGCTGACATCTGATCCAAAAGCCTACAAGATGGAAGCGCCGCGCGCGGTCGAAGTCATGTATAAATTCAGCCACACCCGTCCAGTCAATCCACCAGCAACTGGCTCGCAAAATGTCACCTATCAAAAGGGTGAAGTCTACATGAATCGCAGCACTGAAAACATCTCGACTTCTTCGCTCTGGAAAAAGGATGTTGACGGTAGTGCTGATAAACTCAGCACACTGATTGCCAATGCGATGTTCCAACAGTACATTGTTGATGAACGTCCAGAAAACAATCACGGCGTAACAGGCGGTCACTACGAAAACATCATTAATTCTGGCTTCAAGAATATTGTTATCGGAGTTTATGTCGTTGATCAGGGTGACTACTACGCAGCGTCAACCGCCGTTGCTACAGGTAATGATGGGACTTACAACGGCAATTAATGTTTGCCTAAAATGATCTTCAACCACGCTGGTGCTGCGGAATCTCTTTCGCACGCGGGTTCGATTCCTGCGGTGGTTCTAAAGTATCAAACATCTGGATGGATAATCTTAGAATTCTTTCTCCAAAAAACAGGATTGGAATTTACTGGTGACTAACTCAGGGCAAGTCGTTGTCATCGACTTTGGTGAAGCTCGGTTTGGCCCGAAGTTGTTGGACTTTGCGGCGTTGTTTCAAGGTTTTATGCCGAAAAATAAACAGGATCTGACGGCATATTTGAATGAATTCTTGGCTTTATCTGGGATTCAAATTACTGACCGCCATCTTTTTCTGATGACGGTTCAGCTTTGGTTGGTGAAGGGGTTGTTGATTGTCATCAATGAGCAAGCTAGTCTTGCAGGCGTTTTTCAAAATGCAATCGAACTTGTTTCATCACTGGTATGATCAAATGAATGGTTAATTCACTCGCGCACAATTGATTTTTCCACCTGAAAGTGTCACACTAAAAGTAAGTAACAAGAAAGGTGACGATACAATGGCAACGATCAAATTATCGCAGGCTTTTGTTGATTTGATGAAGAAGAAGCATCTTGATCAGAAGACGTTGTTGCTGATTACAGATGATGGTGGCGGGCGGTATTCGTTGCAAGGCGGCGCCTGCAGTATCGGGACGAAATTTACGTTGATTGTGCTTGATCAACCGGATTCGGACTATCAGGTGAAATTGGAAAATGATGCCGGTCTGGATCTATATACGTCTGACTATGACATGATTTTCTTTGCCAGCGGTTTAGCGATGGATTTTCAAAATGGAGCGATCAGCATTAAGGATGATGCTCACGCTTATTTGGATGGCAGTGTTCGAATTGCCAATGGTGCAGATGTGTTGGCAGCCTTCAAAAAGGGAATCATGGTTAGCGGCGCAACTTGTTAGCAAAATTGGTGCTGTGATGATTTAGCGCATTAGTGAAAATGAAATGGGTACACTTTTTGTGTTGCTGATGAGGCAAATTAATTGACGATGGTTTTGTCGTTTGCTAAACTACGGCTAATAAAATTTGAAACAGAACGGAGGCATTTTCCAATGCGGATCAATGGACGCTTTACCCTATCAAATTTGAACGCAGGGACTGCGTTGGCAATCAGTTTTTTGGTTGCGGTTCGCGGGGATGCTTCTGGTCGTTAATCATGTGTATTGTTTTATTTGCGTTGATTAAAGGCGGCTGCGAAGCCGTCTTTTTGTGTGGCCGCGAGCAAGTGTGTTTTGAAGCTGTTGCGTAGGTGCATGATGTTGCCAAAAGCGCAGTCCCAACAGTTAGCGATTGGCCAGAACAATCGCTTGAAGGGGACTTAAAGCATGCAAACTATTTTACGAATCACTTCTATCCGATATCGCTGGTTGCTTGGCTTACTGACACTACGAGTGCTGATTGATGGTTTTAACGTTTTAATTTCGATGCTGATACAGCTTGGTTTGACCGTTGCACTTTCAGGACAGGTCAACTTGCTTGTGGCCATTTTTGCCGGAATGTTAGCGGCAGCGGTTGTCTACACTGGGATTTATTTTTTGTCAGGCGTTGTCACAGAACGTCTCAAACGACGAGTCAGTGGTGACATTGCGACCGCTTTGATGGCTAACTTTTTGCAAGACGACGCGACACAGGTGCACGATAATGGAACTGCCACTAATTTGATCGTAACGGACACGCAGCATATCATGCAATTTCTGGATGCAGGGGTTTTGCCACTGGTCGATTTTGGGATCACGGTTTTTCTTGGCGTCATTTATGTCGTGACGCAGTCTTGGCAGTTGGCACTGATGTTTGTAGCATTCGGCGGTTTATTTGCCGGTGTTTCGCGGGGCTTGTTTTGTCAACAAAATCAAGCGCAAACGACTTTTATTCAAATTGATGACAAGCACAAAGCGTTTTTCAATGATTTTTTGGCAAATGTCGCTGTGGTTCGCAATCTGAATGTGTTTGCTTACAGTCGTCAACGACACGCTGATTATTTTCAGCAAGCGGCGCCAAGCATGAGGCAAATGGCAACGGCCTCTGGCGCGCTTGCCGGTATTTTCAATGGTGGCGTCTATTTGGCTGAGGTCTTAACGTTGATGGTGGGGTTTGCCATGTTAACCGTCACTGGTAGTTCAGTTGCCGGTCTGTTAGGTGCCTGGAATGCTGGCGTGGGTTCAATCCTATGGCCATTTTTGGGATTGGCGCCGACGATTGGTTTCTTGGCTCAGCAACGAACCTCTATTGATCGCGTATTGCCACGACTGACACAGCAGGTAATGCCGGTATTTTCGCCTATGAAGAGGGACTATCAGCCGGATACGATCAAAATTCGCGGCACAAAGGTGAGTTTCCATTATCCGCAAACGAATCGGGAGATTTTGCAACATTTGGATTTTCAAATTCATAATCAAGGTATCACCTTTTTGATCGGCGCAAATGGTGCTGGGAAAACCACCTTACTGAAGCTGATTCTCAACGAATTGCAGCCAACGACCGGCAAAATCGAGATTCAGGGTGTGCCTGCTAAAATCAAGTCAGCGTCGTTGTTTGCGTTTGTGCCGCAGCGGAGTGTGATGTTTACGGCATCCGTGACGGCTAATTTGCTATTGGCTTCTCAGGCTGATCCGACAAAGTTGCCAGCATTATTACAGCAACTGCAACTTGATCGGTATGCTGCCGATCTTGACCAGACGTTACAACCTAATCAATTGTCTCCGGGTGAACAGCGCCGATTAGGAATTATTCGCGGTATTGCCGCAGATCGTCCATTTATTGTTTTGGATGAACCATTTTCGGACATTGATGCGGTTAATCAACAGGCAGTCATGCAACTGCTGCGGCAGGAAGCTAAGAAGCGCGGGGTTGTGATCATTACGCACACGTTTGATTTTGTGACTGCGGCCGATCAGGTGTTGAAGGTGGGTGATCACCATGATAACTGATTTGAAAAAAGTTTGGCGGCTTGTTGACAGTCCACTTGTCTCGATTTTATGGTTGCTGGCCTTGGGGTGTGCTGGTCTTGAGTTATTACTGGCACAAGTGATTCAAAGTGTGATGCAACATGCTGCTTTTACAGTCAGCATGATCACGTTAGCTGCAGCTACAGCTTTGGTGATAGGGTTAGGTCGCTCTGTGATGGCAAAGCTGCAAACGCGCGGTCAGTATCAATTGATTCAAAGAATTCAAACGCAATTGATGGCAGCTTTGATGAATGGGCCGATTGCAACTGACAATCAAGCTAGCGGGCGGCGGGTCAACGGGTTCACCACGGATGCGCAGACTGCTGCGCCGTTGTTGATGCGCTCCATGACGGCTTTGGTGGTTGGTGGTTTTTCCTTTTTAGCTGCTGGAACATTTGGTCTATTCAGCTCTTGGCAACTAACGATATTGATCATCAGTCTGTGTGCAACGGCACTTTTGATTCCGAAGATGATGTCCGGTCGCTTGCAAACAGTGCAAAATCAGCGACAGATTGAGAATAGTCAGATGCAGGAAAGCCTCTTGCAAATTTTGAACGGCCGCGAATTGTTAAAAAGCTATCAAAAAGAACAGTTTGGTATGCAACTATTCAGCGGCGCCTATCAGAGGTTTTCTCAGGCACAGTATCAGACGGGGATGCAACAAGTCAAAACAGTTGTGATGGGATTTTCGTTGGGGCTCGTTTTTGACATTGCGATTTTAGGCATTGAGCTGCTATTTGTTGGCTTCAAGGTCATCACCATTGGTCAATTTGCTGCATTTTCCATGTTGACACCGAGTTTTACTTGGTTGTTTTACAGTATGCCAAGTCAGTATGCTGAATTGACGCGCAACTTGGTGTCTGCCAAACGGTTGTTGCCGTTGATCCAATCGCTGCATAAAGAGGAGTTGACAGGTGGACAGTCGCGACAAAAACCAGCTAAGTTTGTTCTTCGCAATGTCACTTACACTTATCCTGATGCTACGCAACCGACTTTGAACCAGCTACAGTTAAAGCTCGACGTGACTGCACACGCGAAAATGTTGATAACTGGTCCAAGTGGTGGCGGCAAATCGACTTTGCTTCGCCTCATGCTAGGTTTATTGGTGCCGCAAGCTGGAACGATTCAGTTTGAAGATGCAGACAAGCGCGATCTGGCGGCATCAGCAAACAGCATGAGCTTTGTCCCGCAGGTTGTTGCATTATTTGAGGACACATTGGCCAATAATGTCACGCTTGGCCGGCAAGTATCGGATCAGCAACTGACGCTTGTCTTACACCAAGTTGGGCTAACCGATTTTATTGCGCGTCTCCCGCAAGGACTGGCCACGCTTGTGCATGGCCAAGATGGTGTCAATGTGTCGGCTGGGGAATTGCAAAAAATCGGGATTGCCCGCGCTTTGCTGGCTCAGCGGCCGATGTTACTTTTGGATGAACCGTTCGCAAATCTTGATGCGGCCTCGGCACAGACACTTGGCCTCCTCTTGCGGCAGCTGCCGGTGGCGATGATTGTCATTTCACATCGGCATGATATTGGCCGTTTTTGGGATCATGCAGTCGTGTTGAAGGACGGCCAACTCCATGTGGCGGGCGAAATGTTATCGGGTGATTATTCTCGAAAGATTTAGTTGGCAGGGGTGATAGTCTCACGTATAGTTAAGGCGTCATACTTTTAAATGACACACGGGCTTTTGCAGTTTGCATTTGTCCGCAAACGATAAGGGGGAGACACATATGTTCAACTGGTTGATTTTAGGCCACATTATTTTTGGACTCGTTGCTTTTGCGGGTTCATTGTTGCTGGCGCTAGGTTTCCGTACCTCTTTCCATAGCTTGACAGCCGTTCAAAAATGGGGCATTGGTTTGTCGATCGGCGGCTTGTTCGCCACGATGGCCTTCGTGATGTTTACGGCCGCTAATTTGATGCCGGCAATTTTGTTCACACTTGCAGGGATCGCCTTGTTAGCCGTTTTGATGCGCAAATCAGCGCGCGCATAGGCGTCAAGTCAGATGGTATTTTTGGTTCAGTTTAGCTGGTTGCGGCAACACGCTGTGATCAGCTTTTTTGTTGCCGGTCAGGAGTAGACAAGCGCATTTCTGTGGAAGGAAAATCCCAGTAATCGTGGTCTTACCTTCAAGTGTCGATTTATTGACTTTAACAACATTACATGGTTTAATGGTTTAAATAATTAAACGAAAGGGTGAAGAAATGTCAAGCCTAAAACAGTTGCAAAAAGAACTATCTGATGTTGGTGATTTTCTTGTCGCGCTGGGCGATGAAAAGCGTCAAGCGATTATCATCGCTTTGTTAGCGGATCAACCTTGTCAGGGAAAACGCGTAAGTGAACTGACGACGGCGACTGCGTTATCGCGGCCTGCGGTTTCACATCACCTGAAAATCTTAAAGCAGGCGGGATTAGTGGCATACCGGCGCGAGGGAACGCGGAATTATTATTATTTATCCCATGATACAAGCTCAATTAATCAGCTGAAACAAGTTTTGGATGATGTGACATCCGTGATTCAGGAGGCAGCAAAATGACAAAAGTACTTGTTGTGTTAACAAATACAACCCGTTATCAGCATACAGATGCACCAACCGGATTGTGGTTGGGAGAAGCAGCAGAATTTGTTGATGCGATGCAGCAAGCCAACATCGCGGTTGACTATGTGAGTCCGAAAGGCGGCTTTGTCCCCCTTGATCCACGAAGCATGAAATATACGAACCCAGCAATCATGAAAATATATGAAGATCACGATTTTCAAGAACGCGCTTTGACAGCATCATTACGGCCAGAGCAAGTCAATCCAGCTGAATATGACGCCATTTATTTCACTGGGGGCCATGGCGTTATGTGGGATTTTCCAGACAATCAGGCACTTCAAGCAATAGCGCTGGCAATTTATCAGCATCAAGGATACGTGACATCAGTTTGTCATGGCGTCGCTGGTTTGCTAAATATCAAAGACCAAGCTGGTCAGTATTTGATTGCTGGTAAGAAGATCACAGGTTTTACACATGCTGAAGAGATTTTAGCCGGTAAACAAAAAGTTGTTCCTTTTTTAAACAAAACGGTTGCAAATAAACACAATGCTCATTTTGTACAAAAAAGAGCATATAAGTCGTTTGCAGTTCAAGACGGTCAGCTAATTACCGGACAAAACCCATTTTCTGTCAAAGCACTGACTGATTTACTGGTACCGCAACTCAAACATTAGTTTTTTTAATGCTGATTTTATGTTGCCTATAAGCACTGATACATCGAACTTTTGTTGCCAAATGATGACGATGATGCAATGCCAATGAGTCAATTTTTTAAATTTTCACATTGACGAACTATTTTTTTAAAAGTATGCTGTTGCTAATTTCTTCGGAAGGAGTCGCCGTGATGACAAAGTTTAACCAAGCCATGTCCATGTCAATGTGCTGCTGCTGTGAATCACACAGCAGTTCTATTTACATGGCTAGGGTTTGGTTTGGGTGACGGGATCACTTGACTTGAACGAAGGACAAAACTGGCGGTGTATCTAGGACTCTAGATGCATCGCCAGTTTTATTTTGTTTTGGGAGATGAATTTTTTATGCAGAAGAACCACTTGATAACAGCACTTATCACCGGCTTGGCACTCGCCACCATTCTCGTCGCTTGCGGCAGTAAAAACACTTCGGCGTCGGGTTCAAGGCAGACTTTGAATTTGTCAGAAACAGATGATCCAACCACACTCGATGTGAATGATATGCGGAACTCGAACGAAAATGACATTTTGTCTGAGGTGCAAGAAGGGCTGACGACCATTGAATCGACGAATGGCAAGGATAGGGTGGTGCTGACCGGCGCCAAATCTTATACCAAGTCGGCCGATGGGTTGGCCTATACGTTCAAGTTGCGCGATGCAAAATGGTCAGACGGAAAAGCCGTGACTGCCCAGCAGTATGTTGATTCGTTTCAGCGTCTGCTGAAGAAGGAAAATGCTTTTGCGCAGGCTTCGAGCGCGTTCTTTATCAAAGGAGCCGAAGCCTATAACACCGGCAAAGGCAGTGTGGCCGATTTAGGGGTGAAAGCCTTGGATGCGAAAACACTGCAAATCAGGCTGGCCTATGCTTATCCATCACTTTTGTCAGATATGGCAACCGTGATTTATTACCCAGTTCGCTTGGACAAGATTAACAAAGTCGGCAACAAAAAGTGGAAAACCGACGTGCAAGATCAAGTTTTCAATGGCCCGTTTAAATTGACGTCTTGGAAAAAGGACGACAAGATCACGCTCAAGAAAAATAAAACATACTGGAACGCTAAGAAAGTGAAGCTCCAGACCGTGAATTACACAACGGTGAAAAAACCATCAACGGTTCTTTCGCTCATGCAAAGTGGTCAGTTGGACGCACTATCCGCCTCAGGCAAGCTGATCAGCGATTTTAATCAACTCGCCAAAAGCAGCAAACTCGTCTCTCGAAAACAGAACGGTTCGACAACGAAAGTGTTGATCATGAATCAACACAACGGTGGAACCCAAGGACTTTTCAAAAATGTGAAGGTTCGTGAAGCCTTTTCCTTGTCGATTGATCGAACGAGCTATAACAAGGCAGTGAATGATGGTCGGGACAAGCCAACATACACGATGGTGCCGCAGTCGTTGGATGTGAGCGGGACCAATTATGGCGAGTATGTCGGCAATCCGTTGAAAACGGCACAGGCACAGTACAACACGAAGGCGAAGCGACAAGCATTGTTGAAAGAAGGTTTACAAGAATTAGGGAAGTCGACTGATTTGACTAAACTGAACTTTGTTTATTTGACGCTTGGCAGTGATGATACGGCCACGTGGTTGAAGCAAACGATTCAGGAAAATCTTGGTGTCAAAGTGACCGTCAAAACAGCACCTGATACTGCCAGCTTTATCCAAATGCGAAATGACAATCAATACGATCTGCTGGCTAATGGCTGGTTAGCAACGGCTGATCCGAACGCCTACTTGAGCCTATGGAATTCTGGCAATGGATTCCAAAAATTCTTTGGTGGCTATAAAAGCAAGACTTTTGATGATCTGGACGACCAATTAAACGGTAACCTCACGGCGGCACAACGATTAACGCTCTACAAGCAGCTTGAAAATCAGTTGGTTGCCAAGGACTTCGGTGTCGTACCATTGACCAACCCGCAATCGCGGATTTATATCAATAAGTCTGTCAAGAATCTCCAAACGACGGTCTTTGGCGGTACGTTTAATTACACTTACGCATCAAAAGAATGATGACTTTTTGATGTTGATTGACGTTGGTGGTTGGTGTCCATAGGGTTTTAAAGGAGATGTCAGTTTATGCAGCATGACGATGTCAAAAGGGGGCAATTAGCACCATGGTCAAATTGATTGTTCGACGATTTGTTGAATTGCTGATTGCTACTTTTTTAATTGCAACGGCCACATTCTTTATGGTTGCAGCAGTTCCGGGAGATGCGTTGAGTGCGCAAACCGACAAATTGCCAGCAGCTACCAGAACACAGGTGTATCAAAATACGGGCTTAGATAAGCCAGTTTTGGAACGTTATGGTATCACGATGAACAACATGCTTCATGGTCAATTTGGTGAATCAATTTCTGATCCGTCAGTGACGATTAGCAGCTTGATTCGGGATCGCTTGCCCGCATCGGCGCGATTGGGCATTCAACAGATGCTGTTTGGCATTCCACTGGGGTTGTTACTAGGTATTTTAGCAGCCGTGTATAAAAATACATGGCTTGATCGGGCGGTCACCATTGTAGCGCTTTTTCTGATGTCAATCCCAAGCCTCGTGCTGGGATTGTTGTTGCAAAGCTACTTTGGAGGCAAACTTGGCTGGTTTCCAATCATTGGTTGGCCCAGCGGCGATCAAACTTGGTGGGGCGGCTGGATTTATACGATTTTGCCAACCATTGCTGGCGGCGTGACTTACATCGCAATCTATGCCCGCCTTTTAAAAAATTCGATGGTGGATGTTGCCTCTAGCGAATATGTCATGACGGCTCGGGCAAAAGGACTATCAGAATCGCAGATAGTGTTGCACCACATTGTCCGCAATGCTTCAATTCCCATCATCACTTCTTTGCCGGTGACCTTGGCATTCGGCATCACGGGTTCAATTTTCATCGAAAGCATTTTTGTGATCCCTGGTGTCGGCCAATACTTCGTCACCGCCTTAAATAACCGCGATGTGCCCATCATCATGGGCGAAACCGTCCTACTGGCCATCCTCTACATCGTCACGATGTTCATCACCGATATGCTATACACCTTGGCAGACCCACGCATTAAATTATATGACAGAGCGTGAGCCAGCCCGGTTAGAAACCGGAGTGTAAGAGGCTTTGGGCGTGAGCCGCACTTGGGCCATTGCGCTTAAGGTCCTTACACGCAGGTTTCTGGGCTGGTGAACGCGTTTAAACAAAGTGCCATTAAGGAGGCTACTCAACACATGGCCGCAAGTAATCAGGATTTTCAGTTTTTCAAAAAAGCACCGACAGTTGGTAGTGAAGCTGCATCGGTTGGCTCTGACGCAACTTTTGATCAGTCAGGGGCAACGCCAGAAATCAATGTCCACGAGGGTGTGCCTAAAAGTGTTGGTTTCTGGGCCTCAGCGCGTCACAAGCTATTCAAAGATCGGTTAGCCATGTTCTGGACCGTGATTTTGATTTTAATTGTCATGGTTGCGCTTATTGGGCCAAAAATACAACACTATGATCCAAATCTAATCCGAGTTGACAGTCGGAATATTGGTCCGAGTGCTGCGCATTGGCTGGGGACCGATCGACTTGGACGAGATCTTTTTACCCGTCTATGCCTTGGGGTTCAAGTGTCCTTATTGGTCGCCATTTTAAGTACGATCTTGGCGATTGGATTCGGAACGATCTACGGCATGACTATGGCATTTTTTGGCGGCTGGGTGGATGAAGTGATGATGCGGATCATTGAAGTTTTCAATTCACTTCCGAGTTTGTTGATTACGATGCTGTTGATGATCGTGTTAGGCGACGGCGTTTGGACGATGTTATTTGCACTGGCAGTGACTAGTTGGTCGAGTTCAGCACGGCAGGCGCGCGGTTTGGTGATGCAATTGCGCGGGTTGGATTACGTGACGGCTGCAGTGATGTTAGACACCCCGCTATGGCGGATTATGACACGACATCTCGTACCCAACATGATGAGCATTTTGATTTTGGACATCGGTCAAAGCATTCCGCAGAATATTTTTGGTGAAGCAAGTCTAAGTTTCTTGGGAATGGGCATTCAGGCACCCAATACCAGCTTAGGGATTTTGATTTCAAATGGTCAGGATCAGATGCTGCAGCACCCCATGCAGCTTTATGTGCCGATTCTAGTGTTGGTTGCAATTGTTTTTGCTTTCAACATTGTCGGGGACGGCTTGCGGGATGCGCTTGACCCTAAATTCCAAAGCTAGGCTAATTTTAGCGCACATGACAGTAAGAGACGACCTTTGTCTCACCCAAAAGCTACTGGTATGTGCCTGAAATCAATGCGAAGAAAAGGAGGTTTTTTGAGTGATGCAGAAACATCATTGGCAAATTGTCGCAGGTGCGTTTGCTGGCCTTTTGTTGGTGACAACATGCCTTGCACTGCGCCAAAACCATTTCCTGCTAGCTTTGTTGTGGGGGCTTCATCAAACCTTTTGGCTTCTTGCAGGTGTGACGGTGTTCTTGCTGGCTATGAGATTGATTTGGCATACTGAACGACCGCATGGCCATCTGACCGCACAGTTTATCAAACACTTACCGACAAATTTAGAGATGAGTGTGCTAACGGCGATCAATTTGTTTGGCGGCATTATCGTCGATCTATTTCTATATGAAAAGTAAGTGGTTAGCGGCATTGTTAAGTTCAAAATGCGATTGAAGGAAGTGAACATATGACGGACATCGTCACAGTTAAAAATTTAAAGGTCATTTTTAATGAAGGTAATGAACAAGTTTATGCTGTTAACGGCGTGGATTTAAATTTGCGTCAAGGCGAAACGTTAGCGTTGGTAGGCGAATCGGGATCAGGCAAGTCGGTGGCAACCCATGCTTTGCTGGGGTTGTTGGGCAAGGATGCTGTGGTGACTGCTGACGAGATGCTGTATGGCGAGACGGATTTATTGCAGACGAGTCGGCGTCAGTACACCCATCTGCGCGGGCAAGAGCTGGGGCTGATTTTTCAAGATCCACTTAGCGGTTTGAATCCGACGATGCGCATTGGCCGCCAGATTGGCGAAGGCTTGAAGGTGCATCGCCATGTTCACGGTCAGGCCTTGAAGCAGGCAGTGTTTGCGGCGATTGAAGATGTCGGATTAGCTGACCCAGCTTTGATTGCCCGCAAATATCCGCATGAACTTTCTGGCGGTCAGCGTCAACGCGCGATGATCGCCATGGCGCTGGTGATGCAGCCCAAAGTTCTGATTGCTGATGAACCGACCACTGCGTTGGACGTGACGTTGCAGGCACAAATTTTGGCGTTGATTAAAGCGCAAAAAGCCAAACATGATTTGAGTGTCATTTTCATCACCCATGACTTAGGCGTAGTCGCCAACATTGCGGATCGTGTGGCGATTATGTATGCGGGCAAAATTGTCGAAGTGGGGACAGCTAACGAGATTTTCTATCATCCCCAGCATCCCTATACTTGGGGATTGCTAGATGCCGTTCCTAGTTCAGATGATCAACGTGACCAATTGTTTACCTTGCCGGGAACGCCACCTGATTTGCATCAACCTATTAAGGGGGATGCTTTTGCTCCGCGCAATCCTTACGCAATGCCAATCGACTTTAAAAAAGATCCGCCGTTGTTTCAAGTATCGCCGACACATTTTGTACGTTCGTGGTTATTAGATCCGCGAACCCCACACTATCAGCCACCAGTCACTATTCAGAAACGTTGGGCGCGATTTGCTCAGTTGCATGCTGAACAGACAAACAATCCAGTAGTTGAAAGCCAGCAAGCGGGAGGTGTGCCAGTTTGACAGAACCGTTATTGACGATGAACGATCTAAGTGTCACTTTTTATAGAGGGCGGCAAGCAATCAAAGCCGTTGATCAAATTAACTTCACGATCAATGCCGGAACCACAGTCGGTTTGGTTGGCGAGTCTGGGTCAGGTAAGACAACAACTGGCCGCGCTATCGCTGGGATTGGTCCGATTTCCGGTGGTGATGTTCTTTTTGGCGGTCAGTCGATCCGTCATTTCTCACATGCGGCGCGCAAAGGCTTTCGCCGTCAGGTCCAGATGGTGTTTCAAGATCCGTTCGAATCCTTGAATCCGCGGCAAAAAGTGGTCGATATCATTGCTGAAGGCATCGACAATTTTCATTTGGCCACCTCGAGGGAAGCAAGGCTGGCGCAAGTTTTACGACTGTTGACGCAGGTTGGTTTACCTGCAGACGCGATTAATCATTTTCCCCATGAATTTTCTGGCGGACAACGGCAACGAATAGGCATTGCTCGAGCTTTGGCGGTGCAGCCTAAGTTTTTAGTGCTTGATGAGCCGATTTCAGCGTTGGACGTGTCGATTCAGGCACAGATTGTCAATTTGTTGCGACAAATTCAGCATGAACAACACTTAACCTATCTTTTTATTGCCCATGATCTATCGATGGTTCACTACATTAGTGATAAAATTGTGGTCATGTATCAAGGTCGCATCGTTGAGGCGGGCGATACAGATGCAATTTATCACCATCCGCTGCATCCTTACACGCAGACGCTGCTGTCATCGGTTCCGCAGGCTGATCCAATGCTTGAGCAGCAAAAACCGGTGTTGCACTTTGACCGGCAGGCGCTTGATCCGACTGCCTCACTGGTCGAAGCAGCACCGGCGCATTGGGTGTTAGCGCAATAAACGCGAGATGAAGGTGTTTAGCATGTTAAGTTATGTGATTGATGACGATTTTAAGTTGGCATTACCGCGTCCACGGCTGGATTCAGCACCGCTCTTTGCAATTATCGATCAAGAACGCGATGATATCGGTCGATTTTTGCCTTGGGCGAATGGATTAAAAACGGAGGCCGAGGAAGCAACATTTTTGCGGAGCGTCAATGATCATTTTGGCCGTGAGGAGTCAATGAACTTGGTTTTATGGTATCGGGATGAGCCGGTTGGGATGATCAGCTTCAATCATTTTCGCCCGAGTGATGAAAGTGGTGATATCGGTTATTGGCTTAAACAAGCTGTGCGTGGTCACGGGCTGATGCATCGGGCGGTGAAAGCAATGTGCCAGATCGGTTTTGAAGAGTACGGGGTCAACAAAGTGATCATTCGCGCTGCTGTCGACAATGCACCAAGCAATGCCGTCGCCAAAAAGGCCGGTTTTCATCACGATGGCACTCATCGCGCCGGGGAAAAACTAGCAGATGGTTTCCATGATGAAAATGAATACTCCTTATTACGCAGCGAGTGGTTACAAATGAACAGAAAGGTCTAACACAAACAGCGCCTCTCATGCCTTAAAAAGGCTGAGGGACGCTGTTTCATTGTTGATGCGAAGAGGACGTGGAAATGAACTGGAAAATTGTAATATCACTTCAATCATTAGCTAAACAGAAACTGCCTGCCAATGATTCAGATACGCACAGTTTCAGCCGCGGGCATTTGAATCTCCCTTTCAATTCGGCCATCTCGTAGCACAATCGACCGTGAAGTTTCCCCAGCGAGTTCTAAATCATGGGTGACCATGATCAAAGTCTTGCCTTGATTGACCAGTTCTTGAAATAGCTTCATGACTAACTGACGTGAATGCGTGTCTAGTGCACTTGTCGGTTCATCTAGAAAAATGATATCTGGGTCAGCAAGCACAGTTCGCGCAATGGCGACGCGCTGTTGTTCTCCGCCAGAAAGCGCGTCAATCGATTGGTGTAACTCGGCTGTCAATTCGAGTTTCGCTGCTAATGCGTCAACCATTGGCGGTTTAATTTTCTGACCATTTAGAATACCCGGAAGCAGTAAATTGTCATAAGCAGATAAAGAGCTGACTAACTGAAAGTCCTGAAAAATAAAACCTATCTCTTTCCGACGAAATTTTGCCAACTTTGAAGCACGCCACTCGTATGGTGATTTTCCTTTAATCAGGATTTTGCCTTTAGAAGGTGGTAATAGACTAGAAATACAGTAGAGCAGTGTCGATTTTCCTGATCCGGATGGACCAACAATCGACACAAATACGCCTTGATTGACGTCAAAAGAAATATCATCAAGCACCTTCAGCGTATTTCCCTGAGCTAACGCAACCTCTTTTGTTAAATGTTTGACGGAAACGACTACATCATTCATCTCTTTTCCTCCTCGTATGCTTATTCATTGACATAAGCTTTGCGGTGCGTCCGTTCTGACCAATAGACCAGCGTCAAACAAAGGGAAAATATTCCGAATACCCCAAAAGTCAGGAGGATATTGACGGTCCAGTTTGCCTTAGAAAGATCACCGCCGCCTAAAAACGCAACTCGCAACAGCGGAATAGCGAATAGGCTTGTTCCAAGAAATGTTATTAAGATTGTGAGAATAGTTGCAGTACCGATTTCGGTCAGTTTTAAATTGAAGATCCAGCTTGGGGTGCACCCAGAGAAAAAGTAATGATCAGATTCTGCTGCCGTTTTCATTTTAAAAAGACTAATTGATGTCAAAATACTGGCAAGACTAATCATGATAGGTGCCCCAAATACAAAAATCAGACTCACTGCCAGATCATAGATAACCGCGCCGCCATTGTTGCCATCCACTAGCAGCTTCGTATTAAGAAACAAAGCGATGAAGTTTCCGGCAAGTAACACGATGACACTGACCGGGCGAATTAATTTAATGACCGCCTCCTCGTGGTGTTGCAAGTCATGAAAGGCGGAACGGATCATCGGCTGTTTGGCCATGGACGGTATATGAACAATGACGCGAACCATTTTGATAAACAACGGTCTGATCAGGAAGTTCATGCTGATAATCACTAAAAGCCATAGCAACAGTAAAAAATTCATTGAACCCTTCATACTGTTGTTATACGCATTGGCTGAAGTTGGATCAGGCACAGGTTTTAAAAATAGGAGGATTGTCACAACCAAACTTGCTATAAGGGTGACGATTCCTAGAAAACTACCGACGATTTTTCGATGCTTGTGCAGACTCGCAACTAACGCGCCTTTTCTTCGTTGGTAAGTCTTAAGGCAGTAACGCATACAAGTCATCACGATCAACAAAGCCTGAAGAATTAAAACGGTTCGAACCATTTGCCATGAGAAGCTCAGAGGTAGCCTGACTAAAGACTCAGAAGAAGCACTCACGGGTAAGAGGCTTAAAAAACCGCGGCCAGCTGGGATTGCGAAAAGCATGCCGATAACCGCGCCAAGGACACCAGTCAGGAGCACTTGCCCAGTCATCAGAAAACTTAACTGGACAGGGGATGCCCCTAGCAAGAGCATCACATCATTCGTGTCATCAAAGAAATCGATACACTGTTTCATGGCATTGTTCGTTAATAAGCACAAAACGACCCCACCAATGATGATCGGCGTTTGCATAAAAACACCATAATCAGTGCCTGAAGCGACAGGAATGGTTGCCATCGCCGTCAGTAAAATTAGAGATGTACTGAAGACGATGCCGGAAACAATGAAAATCGGTAAGAGGGCCAGCCATATCTTCCAGTGTTGTAAAAATTGTTTAGCTATGATTTTAAGCATATTTTCCCCATTTTTTTGTCAATAGGTTTCATCGTTTAGGGCGCATTATTTAGTTTCAACCCACTTTTCAAGCAGGTAAACATTCACTGCTGAGATCAGCAGGATGGTGACGATGAAGATCCCGATGCCGACGAGAACGCTTGAAGAACCTGTCAAAGTATTGCTGTCATAACCACCAAAGGGTAGTAAGAACAGGCGTTGAACCTGATCGAATATGAACGAAGCAACAATGATAACCACCAGATAGATAATCCATTGAACAAGGCGAATTCGAGTTTCTGGCAGGAACGCCATAATGGTCACTGATAACAAGTGAACGAGACTGATAAATGCCCAGATAAATATCCCTAAGACAATCAGGAATATCCCCATTTCGACTAACACGGTCATGGGATCACCCGTTGGTAAGTTGATACCCCAACGCGTCACTGCAAGTGCTAGTAAAACAACACCTTCGAAGGCAGCATATATCAGAAATGATAGGCAGGTTGCCAGCAGATTAGCAGTATAAAGTTTAAGGTTGGTGGTTGGCACTGATCGATAGTAGTTATTGACCCAAACACGCTCTTGAATGATCGCCAATCTAACAAAAAACACCAAACCGCCAATTACAGCATAAGCAAAGAGAAGGGTTAAGACAAAATCGACGGTGATTTTTGCTTCACCAGTGAACATCGCTAGTAGGATTGATACAACGGTCGCAACCAAAGTCACGATGAATGTTTTAAATGCTGTTAGTGAACGTTGCCGGGTCAAGGTTCGCATCATTGTCCATGTATTAGTCATTGTTGGTCACTTCCTTCATAGAAACTTTCATAATAGTTTTCAATACCCATGCCGGTTTTTTCTCGCAACTCTTCGGCATTTTTTTGTGCCACCACGTGCTTGTCTTTAATGATGACAACCTCATCCAACACATTGGCAACGTCGCTTACGTGATGATCCGAAATAATCACGGTTGCCGCTGCCGGTTTCCACGCAATCAAGTTACTGATGATCCGTTTGCGCGTCATGCTATCGATACCTTCAAAAGGTTCATCTAGCAGATAAAGTTGAGTTTGGCGGGCAAGGGTCAGTGCAGCGATCAATTTTTTGCGATTACCTTTTGACAGGGCGGCCAGCTTCTGGTGGGAATCAAGATCAAATGTCTTCAGGAAGTTAGCAAACTCGGCTTCAGAAAAATCAAGATACATGTCGGCATAATAAGTGGCAATTTGCTTGAGCGTTCGATTTGGGTTGACGCCATTTAACGACTCACTGAAGCTGCTTAGTTGTTTCCGTTCAACAATACTTTCTGATGAGCCAATTTGAATGGTGCCATGAAAAGTGGTCGCGACCCCGTTTAACAGTCGCATCAATGTGGTTTTGCCGGCACCGTTTGCACCTAATAAACCGATGAAGTGACCTTGAACGAGGTCAAGGTTCAAGTCGTCCAGAATCACTTTACGATTGCGTTTATAAGTCAATTGTTTGACTGTGATCATGTTAGTTGTCATGCTTTACCTCCTGCTCATCAACATAAGCGGCGAATGCGTCTTTCATTTCCTCATCACTTAAATTCAATTCTGATAGTTGGTGATAAAGGCGATCTAATTCTGTCGCAATGACGCGTTTTTTCATATCAATTAGCACTTTCATATCATTTGTGACGAAATTGCCGCGTCCCCGTTTTGTTTCAAGGACGCCTTCCTGAATGAGTTCAGTCAAGGCGCGCTGAACCGTGTTGACATTGACGGTTAGGTCTGCGGCAAGTTGCCGAACAGCCGGTAGTTGATCGCCTGATTTAAGTCGATCGGTGATGATTTCCTGATACAAGTATTGTTTGATCTGATAATAGATTGGGATCTTATCGTCAAATTCCACGGTGTGCCTCCTTACTAGTGTATTAGATTACTAATACACTATACCAAGGATCTTGTGCTTTGGCAAGTTAATTCACTTAAATAGTTGATAGACGTAGTAAGAGCGTTTGTGGTTTTAATTTAGTGAGATCGTGTTAGAATGCAAAGCATGAAGCTTCAAATGAAGGCGAGGGCTTATGCTCATGAAAAAATGGATCAAAGTCATACTGGCAGTGGTCATCGTACTCATCATTAGTGGCGGTGCGTGGTTTTGGATGAATCGCGGGTCGGCACCGTCCACTGCGCGAGCAGCAGGTACGTACCAAACGCCAACATTGTTTGTTCATGGTTTTGGTGGTGGCTATGGATCGGAAAAAGATATGATTGCTGATCTCAGCAAACATCCCGGGTATCAGCAAGTATTACGCTATACCGTCACCAACACTGGGCAGTTGTCCGTGAGCGGTTCTTGGTCTGCCAGTGTGAAACACCCACTGATTGCCGTTGTCTTCAGCAGTGGCCGACCAGATGCGCCAACCTTAGGTAAAATTCTCAAACAACTGAAGAAACATTATGGTATCAAGAACTTCAACGCTGTCGGACACTCAGCCGGTTCGGCTGCTTGGGCAAACTGGGCAGTGACGGCAGATAAGCAGGGGATGCCGCAATTGCGGCGACTAATCACAATTGCCGGGCCGTTTAACGGTTTTCCCGGTATGCCGGGAATGAACGGCGGACAGCATATTACCCTTGCTAAAGACGGCCGGCCTAACGTTATGTCGGATCGGTACAAACCGTTGTATGACAATCGCAGGTATTTTCCCAAAACTGCCGCCGTTTTGAATCTGTTTGGCAACCTAGGCAAGGGGACAGATGGCCGAGTGCCAGTCAATTCAGCACGGTCTTTGCGGTATGTTGTTGCCGGGCGGGCGAAAAGTTATACTGAGCGCGAGATTACCAATAGCAAGGCGCAGCATAGCCAGCTACATGAGCACAACCCATTGGTGAATCGGTATCTGTATGAATTTCTGAATAATGGGAAAATTACGAACTGATTTAATTGAATGAGACATTAAAAGGCCTTCGACAACTTGCTACCTGTCGAAGGCCTTTCGTGTTTTAGTCATGATGTCATTTTGTTAGAGATTGTATTCATGGAGTAGCTGTTGGAAGCTGGGACTTTTTTGGAGAAAAGCCATTTCGGGATCGGCGGTGAAGATTTGTAGGAGTTGCCGCCGAGCTTCAGCAGGTGCGGTCGTTTTCTTGGGCTTGACGAGTGTGAGATGCTGCAGGATCGCTGGTTGTGGCTGGTCAATGATATTAGCCAATAATTCTTTAAGGATTGTGACGGCTTGGCCAGGATCATCACTTGCTTCTGCAATTTTTAGTTGCGATTCAAATGTAAACGGATTGGTGATAGGTATCAAGTTGTCTATTTTTTGGCTCATGTCAGCATAGCGTTTCGCCGTTTCAAGTTGGTGATCAGCTATTCCAACTTTGGTAAGCACATTCAGGACAAGCGAAACAGCGCTCAAACCGGTGCTAAGCAACTTTTCACCGCTGATATACGCTTCCTTGAGTTGACCGCGTTGTAATTGCAGCTTTGGCTTCATAGCGTTATAAGCCACCACTTCAGTTGGTAACATCTTCAGTTGATTCTCGGCATCATCAAAATCTTTTTCCTTGAGGTACAGGTAGAAGAGACTTTGGGCCGCTGCTTGTGCCTGTGGCAGATCAGTGCTTTTTTCCGCAGTTTGATAAATGGCAACAATTTGTTGATACACAGCAGGCCAAGCTGTCTCAGGTATTTGGTCTTTCAAGGTTTGTAAAAAAGCTGCGTTCATCAAGTGCATCATGGTCACTGACGGGTAATGTGCAATCTGCGCTTCGGCGAGATCAACGGCCGCTTGCCATCCGGCATCTTTGGCAGTCGTCATCAGTTTTTCGTATAGGTGGCGACTCTCTTCTGGATCCATCGTGACACTGAAAGTAAGCAGCGTATTAACATCCGTGCCTAAAATGCGAGCCAACGCCGGCAGCAAGGTAATGTCAGGATATGACACCCTTTTTTCCCATTTACTAACAGCTGGGGCCGAAACGCCAATTTTGTTGGCGAGTTCCTCTTGCGTGAGTCCTAAAGCTAGGCGCCGTTCGCGAATCACTTGATCAATATGCACGATCGTTCACCCCTTCCTTATTCACCTTCATTATCGTTGCCAAGGTGAAGGAAAACAATCGCGCTGTTTTCAAGTTTGGCACAGAAAAATTAACTGTTGGTTAAGTTAGTTGAATTGCGTTACCAAACCTGGGCCACCGCCATTATCAGGAGCATGATCCCAAGAATTGGCCGCAAGATAGCTGTCAGCAGGCGCGGATCGAAGCGATTGAGAATACGCGGGGTAATCGCGGCACCAACCAGCGAGCCTAACATCAATAAGCCGCCGACCTGCCAAGCGATCGTGCCTTGGGTGGCGTGCAAAAGGCAGCCGATGACTGACAAAGCAACTAAAGCGTACGAAGAAGTCGCTGCCGCATGAGGCATGTCGAGCCCCATTAACATGAGACCGGCCATGATCGGGCCGCCACCACTTAATCCGGCAACACCAACCATGAGGCCACTAATTGCGCCGAGGACATAGGCGAACCACGCAGGTTGGGTGGCTTTTTTGACTTTGCGCGCGAACGATTGACGTAACATTTGGACACCGAGCACCACAAAAATGACCGCGATCGCCCATGAATAGACGACTTCGGGAATATGTGGCGCTGCAAGACTGCCAATAATCGTGGCAGGCACGGCGGTCATCAGGATTTCGTTACCCGCGTGAAAACGCATATTTCCTGTACGATAATGGCTGTAACACCCAACCGCCAAGGCCGGAATGGCGGTAAATAGCGATGTCGCCGCAGCAGTGCCGGGTGACAGATGCGCGACGCCGGTCATGATGCCAAGGTAAAAAGCACCGCCACCGCCGCCCATTGTCATAATAAATGCCCCGACCAAAAAGCCGAGGAAAAGCAAGATGATTGTCATGTGTGATTCCTCCGTTAACTAATGCTTCTATCGTATCGCATTTATGGATGGAAAGATTGTTAAAATGGCTGCTATTTCAGGCCGCTTTCATAAGCCCTTTTAAAATTTGACGTTGTTACTGAAAATATTGCGTCTTATGATAGAAACCGAAGGGGATTGATCATGGCGAAGACAACGATTGAAGTAAAAGAAACTAATGCTCGGCACGCATTGCTTGTGATCAGCATTGTAGCGCTTATGTCATTTTTGGGGGTGTTAACCGAAACTTCAATGAATGTCACTTTTCCAACTTTGATGCATGATTTTAATGTGTCTTTGACGACCGTCCAGTGGGTGACTTCGGGCTATCTTTTGGCCGCGGCGCTAATCATGCTGAGTTCTGCCTACATGAAAAGAAGATTTACCAACCGACAGCTGTTTGTGACGGCAGCATTGCTGTTCATTATTGGCGACTTGATGTGCGCACTGGCACCAGTGTTCTGGGTGTTGCTTGCGGGCCGGCTGGTTCAAGCAGGTTGTGTCGGTTTGTGTAGTCCTCTGATGGTCAATATTATTTTGGATACTGTACCGACAAGTAAACTTGGTACCTACATGGGCGTCGCGAACCTCATTATTCTGATTGGACCGGCGCTTGGACCAACCTTTGGCGGTGCCGTGGCAAACTTCTTTGATTGGCGAATGATTTTCTGGAGCACCTTGCCTTTTGCAATTTTGTTACTTGTGCTGGGACAGGGAAGAATCAAACAATACTCGCCAACTTCAGATTTTGCTTTTGATTGGCTGCGTTTTACGGCTCTCGGTGTGGCCTTGATCAGTTTGACCGTTGCATTGAATGGTGTCAGTGATCGGAAATGGTTAACTGCGTGTGTGGGTTTATTGATCGTGGTTGCAGCCATGACAGTTTTCGTTTGGTTGTCAAATCATCACGCCAAAACTTTGTTTAAGTTGGATGTTTTCCACGATCCAGGGTTCTTATACAGTTTTCTGCCATATATTCTCTTGCAATTTTCGAATGTTGGGATTAATTTTTTGCTGCCAAACTATGTGCAAACTGTTGACGGGGCAACTGCTTTTATTGGCGGATTAACTCTCTTGCCTGGCAGTGTCTTCAATGGACTTGGTCAGCCGGTTTACGGTTGGATGTTAGACCATTTTGGTGGACGGTTGCCGTTATTTCTTGGCAACACGCTATTTACGCTCGGCGTGCTCGGCTTTACGATTTTTGGCCGCCACATCAGCGTACTTTGGGTCACGATCTTGTATCTGATTTTTGCCATCGGCCGTTCCATGGCTTTTGGCAACAGTACAGCATATGGCTTGAAAGTCATCCAACCTGATGATCAAAGCGACGCGAATGCCTTATATAGCACAGGGCAGCAAGTGACAGGTTCAATGGGGAATACCGTTTTAGCTGGCATGATGACGGCTGTTACTATCCCAGGCTTGTCTCACGCCCAAAATGTTGGGATTGGCAGTCAGCTGGCTTTTGGCCTGCTACTAGCAATTGGCATCTTAAACTTCTGGTTGTTTGCTCGTCTGTTCAAGCTGACAAGTATAAAAAAAGTTGAATAAGGTAAGGCATTTCTGGTTTATGATCTAAAAAACCGCCTGTACTGAATCAGATCAGTGCAGGCGGTTTTTTTAATCTATCAGCTGACGTCAACTTTCATCTGGTAAAAAGCCGTGTTCGACAATCAATAACTGGCGTGCCATCGTCTCAACCACGGACTGCAGATCTTCAAACTTGCGATAATGGCCACTGGCAATGAGTCTGGTGGTGACCGCTGTTTGTTGGGCGATTAAGGAAGAAACGACACCGAAAACGTCATCGACTGACAGGCCATCACGACGAGGCAGCTGTTCAATTTTCTCGCGGAAAATGCGATCGGCTTCAGCGGATATGGCAGTTGTTTCTTGCTGCACTTGTTGTCGTAACGGTTCGGGAAAATGCGGTAAATCAGCATAGGCTTGCATCATCAAGCGGTATTCAGCCGGGAATTTGAATTGCAGTTTCAACTCATACTTAACTGCAGTGGTCATCATGGCAGCCAAGCCAGGGGCATTCTGCCACTTTTGGGGGTCCATGTGATCATAAATCCGATGATAGGCATATTTGAAAGCGTCAAGATACAGCGCTTGTTTATTGCCAAAATAATGGAAGAGCAAGCCCTTAGATACTTGTGCTTGGTTGGCAATCTGATCGGTTTTGCTCTTGATGAAGCCTTGCTGGCCGAAAATTTCCGTCGCTGTTTTGAGTATACGGGTGACTTTTTCGGGATCTGTCACAACATTTTTCATAAGCTCAGATCCTGACGACGATAACCGGCAATACCAAGAATAAATAATACTATAGCGCTAACAACCATCACGATTAGCCATGTGTGATCAACGTTTTCAACCGGTACATTGGCAATCCAGCCAAAAGGTGTGAAGTTGCCTGCGTGTTTTGGCAAATCAAACAATCCCCGGAAAATTTGAACGATCAGACCGGCTCCCATATACAGCCAGAATAGACTGCTTAAGCGTGGCCACAGACCGACTAGTGCGATGCCAAGGGCGATAAACGATATCACAGCCGGAACGCTAGCCGCAAATAGGCGACCGAGGTACTTGAGCGGCAACGGGTGACTGAGAACAGTGTTCCCAGTGAAGAACAAGGCCAGCAGCCCGGCAGAAAGGACGAACACGCCTGCCAGCAGACCAAAGCAATAGTAGCTGACACTGATCGTGGTTCGCGTTGGCTTTTCGGCATGAATGACGCTCAAGTAACCAAGGTTGTCATCGCGTTTGAGTCGGAATGCCACTTGGACGCCAGCAGTCACGGCTAATGCGACGAAAATGCCGAGATACATGCCTAAGAATGACAGGACCATGGTCTGATTGGCAGCGTTGATTTGGCCAACATCTAGTATTTTACGATAAAGCGGATTCGTTTTAAGAATGTCGCCAACGCCGCCGAGCACACTACCCATGACGCCGCCAAACACCACGGCGCCGATTAACCACCCAGCAAATAATCCGCGCTCAGTTCGCCACAGTAAGGCAGGGATCGAGCGAAGCCAGCCGGCAGCTTTGGCTCGGCCGGTGCGTTCAGCAATAATCCCGGCGCCCAGATCGCGGTTGCGGGCAATCATGGTGGCGCTGGCCGCAAGCAGAATACTGACCAGTAAGGCCAAACCTAAAGCCCAGAGGTTGTTATCAGTATAGAAGTTTGCTTTTTCGAACCAACCAATTGGTGATAACCACGTCAGATTTTGATGCTGGATATCGGTGACCAGCCGAACCAAATAAGCGGCAGTCAGCACCATGTAGCTCAACATATTGGCTGTACGTGTGTTATTGGTTAGTTGCGCGAATAGCAACGCAATGGCTCCGAATAGCAAGTTGGCGATCACCATCCCCAGTGAAAACAGGAAGTCGCCGTACAAGTCAGTACCACCCATGTTGACAGCGGCCAACGAGACAAAATAGAGGATACCCATTATGGCACTGTCGATGAGAAGCTCCAGCGAAGCGGCGGTGATGGCAGCCGTTCGCCCAACATTGCGAGCGCGAACCATTTCGAGCAAGCCACTTTCTTCTTGACCGCGGGTGTTGCGAATCATCAGCGGCATAACCCATAAGGCCTGCAAAATAATCATGAAGACGACCATCACACCAGCAAACACAATCGCTGTGTTATACGTGTCCACCTTTGGCATCGCGCCAAACATTGCCGCCATGCCCGGCGCTCGCAGCATTTTGACAATCTCTTTAGAGCCCGAGGCCCCGCCTGCAAAGGCTGCTTCCAATTTGCCAGCACCACTGGCAATCATCATGATCAAAATGACAAGCCAGATGAGTGAAAATTTTAGATTTTGTTTGAGGTTTGCCCGAAGCAGATAACCTGCGTTCCGATTACTGTGCCGCATGGGTCTCACCTTGCTTTCCATAATAACGCAGGAACAAATCTTCAAGCGTAGGTGGCGTTGATTGCATGTCGACCACGGTGTTGGCGGCCAGTGTGGTCATGATGGTGCCAAGCGCGTCTCGATCAGCGGTGAAAACCGCCTTGGTGTGCTCGGAATCGCGATAAGTGAGGTCGTGAACGCCAGCTTGCTTTGCCAAAGCAGTCATTGGGGTAGCGGTGGTGACTTCTATTTTAATCCGCGATAGATGCCGTAATTGATCAAGATTGCCGCTCTCAATCACACTACCATCACGGATGATAACAATTGAATCACACATTCGCTCGACTTCGGACAAAATGTGGCTTGATAGCAGCACACTTTTACCGGCTCTTTTCAGTTTTAAAACTTCTTGCTGGAAAGTCTGTTCATTTAATGGATCAAGCCCAGAAGTGGGTTCATCAAAAATATACAAATCGGCATCTTGCGACAACGCAGCAATTAACGCTACTTTTTGACGATTGCCTTTTGAATAGGTACGAGCTTTTTTCTTCGGATCAAATTCAAAGGCCTTGATTAGTTCATCGGTCTTTTGATTATGCTGGCGGCCATTTAAACGTAGCAATAGGTCGATAATTTCGCCGCCAGAAAGATTTGGCCATAAATAAACGTCTCCAGGAATATAGGCGATGCGTGGATGAATCGCCGCATCATCCCGCCAGGCATCTTTGCCGAAGACGGTCACTGAGCCGCCACTCTTTTTTAATAAGCCTAAAATAACTCGAATGGTCGTGGATTTGCCGGCCCCATTAGGTCCTAGAAAACCCAGAACCTGACCGGGTGCCAACGTGAAACTGACATCTTTTAATGCGGCAAACTTGCCAAAGTTTTTTTGAAGATGGTCAAGTTCGATAATAGCCGTTGTCATTTTTGTCATCCTCCTTAAGGTCAAACTTGAAACACGTTTTAATATGTCGGTGTCTGATCAACCTTTTCGCCTGCAGTATAGTCGCGATTGACTGGCTAGTCAACGAATTATTGACTCGTCAGTCAATAATTCTTATGCGATGATTGAGAAGAGGGGACGACTTGAGATATGGCCCAAGCTTAACGTTTGTTGACAGCAAAAAACCGAACCCTGTTTGACGTTAAACAGAACTCGGTGCGGCATGTTTTTATAGGTTGGGGGGTGAGACTAACCTCAGCTTTCCGGAAAAAAGCCTTGGTGTTTCAAGACTTTGAAGAGATCGCCGCGTTTTGCCGGTGTGGTGTTGGCGGCGCCAATCGCAAGATCGGTATAGCTTTCTTCGCGCGGATCGCCGCGGCGAGTGGCGTAGTAGTGGCTAACAGTGCGGTCAAAGTCAGTCATGGCTGTTGGTGAAGGGACAGGTTCATCATAGTGGTCGGTGAAAGCAACCAATTGCTGTGGCATCCGTGGCTTTTCGTCTGGATCATCGTCGGGAAAACCAATCGCCAGACCAAGTAGTGGAAAGGTGTATTTAGGTAGATGCAACAGCTCAATCATGGCCTGCGCATCATTTTGAATACTGCCAAGGGTTACTGTTCCGAGGCCAAGACTCTCGGAAGCGACAACCATATTTTGTAAGGCAAGTGTAGCATCGGCACTCGCCTGCAGAAACTTATCCATTCGGCCAAGACGATCCAGTGATTGACCAGCAGCTGCTGTCAGTTTCGCAACGCGATTGAGGTCTGCGATGAAAATGAACAGCTCACCATTGCCATTCAGATAGGTCTGGGTGCTGATTTTAGCAATTTGTGCACGAATTTCAGGATTGAGAATGTGAATAACCGAAAACAGCTGCAAGTACATTGAACTCGCTGTATGTTGTGCCACATCCAGTAATGTTCGAATGGTGGCGCTGCTTAAATGCTGCGGCTTGAACTGGCGGATGGAACGATGGTGCAGTTGGTGACGAAGGGTGTCATTGAGATCCAAGTGGGGGTCACTCCTTTGAGTTGATTGGGATTAAGGCTATTTTACATGTTCTGCGCAGAATTGATTAAAAAGTGGGGATCAACTCTAATAAAATTGATGAAGAAGTCATTTTTTTCTGCGTCGAATCCACCAGACAGTTAACACAAAGAGAACAGGAACGACAACCATCCCAACATAAAGCAACCATTGCCAAGCACCTAGGTCGATCTTGGCATGCATGAAACGTTGAAGAAAAGGGAGTCGACTCAAGAACCCTAACAGCAGAATAAACATTGACCAGAAGTAAAGGATCCGATCTTGGCCAGTTAGGCGATGAAAGAAAGGTAAAACGATGCCAACGAGCAAGCCCAGAGAGGTGATAACAAGAACAGTCGATGAAGACAAAGTGATCTCCCAGCTTGATTTAAAGAAGGCAAGCAGACCAATAATGACAACAAATAGCAGACCACCACCAGCATAAAAAGCAACTGTCTGCATTCGAGTTGGATGAATAAATGCATAACTACCAATAATCCACTCGACGCCCCAAACGGCAACAATTGAGATAATGGCAACAATCAACAAGTTGCCAACGTCAAATTTGGTTACAGGTCGCGTTAATTGTGGCAACCAAAAAATCATAAACATCATCAATATCAACTTTAAATTAAACCAAGCAAAATCGGCAATATTTCTGGGAATGGCCTTTAACATTTCAGATCCTGTCCGTTCTGGATCTTTACCAAAATAGGTTTGAGCATTCATACCGCTTTGTTGCGCATCAATAAGGTCCTGAAGAATGGCCAGTAGGTATTGTTCAACGATAAAATCATCACGTAAAAGTGTATGGGCACGCATGTAAACAAGTAAATCTTCATAATAATGGCGATTTTCAGCATTAAGCTGTTTTCGCAGTTGGTTATTTTCATCAATTAATCGCTGTGTTTCCTGCTTCCGTTGTTTCATGGCTTGTCCTCCTCGTTGATGAGCTGATCGACATGGTCTTTCAGTTGTGACCACTGCTGTTGAAAAGTTTGACGCGCAGCCATACCCTCTGCTGTGACAGCGTAGTACTTGCGGCTGGGGCCGTCAGGTGAGGGACGCAGATGACTGATTAACAACCCTTTTCTCTCCATTGTCATCAGGAGTGGGTAAATCGTGCCTTTGGGAATATCAACAAAGCCAAAATCGTTAAGCGCCTCACTGATGGCATAGCCGTAAAGCTCTTCTCGGGAAAGCAGGATTAACAGGCAGCCTTGAAGAATCCCCTTGAGCATTTGGCTATTGGTATCTGTTGCCATCACATGTACCTCCCAACTAATATGCATTGCCTACTAGTAGTATAAAGAGCGTTGACTAGTATGTAAAGCAAAATAGTTGAAGCCTGAAAACTATTTGTTAACTGATCTTAAGTGATTGGCTCAGCGTCATCAGCATGAGCATCGTTTGACATCCAGTCAAAGTCAAACCGGAAAAGCCGATACATAAAAAAACAAGGCTTATTTGCCCTGAAAAGAGGTGTCGCGATATAATGAAAATAATAACAGGGTGGAGTGATATCGGATGAAAATTGGTATGATCGGATCAGGCAATGTCGGACAGGTTCTGACGCAACTTTTCGTGCAAGCAGGCAATGAAGTTGTCATCGCACATCGGGGTTCAGTCGATGCGCTAGAGGATTTAGCGCGCATTCTAGGAGCAGAAGCTGGCACAGTTGAACAAGCCGAAGCACAAGAAATTGTCGTCTTGGCAGTGCCTTTTTTGGCTATTAAGGCTTTACCGGCACCATTGGCTCAAGATCCGATCATCATTGATGCTACCAATTATTTTCCTGATCGCGATGCGTGGATTGCTGAGATTGAACGTCATAAAAAAACGACGTCTCAGGTCGTCGCCGAGCATTTTCAATCAAGTAAAGTGGTCAAAGCGTTTAATACGATTGGGATGACCGTTCTCGCTAGGCTGGCACAACCTGAACAACCAGTTGATCGGATTGCGGTACCGTACGCCGGTGACGATGAACAGGCAAAAAAAGTGGTGGCGTCGTTAATCTGGACGATTGGTTTTGAACCGTTTGATCTAGGCGGCTTGGCAACAAGTTTTCCGGCGCAGGCAGATGGCCCGCTTTTTCTGGTCAACGAAACCGCCCCAGTGTTGCGCCAACATCTGAATCCCGAATAAGCTGATGAAGGCTGTCAGTAGAGCATCTTTTTAACCATGTTGTACCAGATTTCGCCAGCATGAGTAGAGGCAGCACGACCTTCATTTTGAAAGCCTTGATGTTCGTAAAAAGGGATCAACCGTTGTAGACAGGTTAAGGTGATCGCTTGGCGGTTTTGTGTACGTGCGACCTGGGTTAGTTGCTCAAGTAATTGAGAGCCGACATTTTGATGACGATGGCGCGGGACACAGCGAGGCTTAAGACAGCGATGTACGGATCATCGGGCCGATTGGGCTGACTAGTACTGAAAAGATCATCTGTAATCGTTGGTTGATCAGTTGCTGGCCCGACTACGTAACCAACAATCGTGCCACCAGCGCGGGCAACAATGAAGGTGTCCGGATAGTTGGCAATGCGCGCTGCCATGCTGGTTCTAGTGGCGGCTTCTTGTGGCGTAAATCCTGCTGTTTCGATAGTCATGATCGTATCAAGGTCGTTCAATTGTGCTTTTGAAAAATGCAGTTTCATCGTTTTCTCTCCTAGTTAAGGTTAAAAGGTGGAAAAGGGAACGGACAATGATGGATAAGCGATTAGTCAAGATTAGCAAGACGTTAAGCATGCTCTTGCGCCACCATCCAGAAAAATTGGGCTTGGTGTTAGATCAGTATGGTCGGACAGATTGGAAAACATTGGTGCGACGCTTCAATGCGCATTATCAAATGCATCTTGATCGCCAAGTCTTACAAGCTATTATGGCACAAAGCACTAAAAAGCGATTTGCACTGGAAGGAACAACGATTCGGGCGGTTTACGGTCACAGTGTGCCAGTCATGCCGCTCACACCAGCAACTGAACCACCGCAGTGGCTGTATCATGGCACCTCACATCAGGCGGCCACTGTGATTGCTAAGGAAGGCTTACTGCCGATGAATCGGGATTTTGTGCATCTGTCTGAAGATGTCGCCACTGCTCAGCAAGTTGGTGGCCGTCATGACACTCATCCAGTTATTTATCGCATTGCCGCCCGTGATGCAGCTAAAAACGGGATCCTCTTTTATCCCACGAGCAGTCGTGTGTGGCTTGTTTCTGAGCTGCCAGCAAGATTTTTACATCATCTAACTTCATACTTTCGAAGACCGTAAAATGTTTTTCAATGACAGATTACGGTCGTTTTTTTATGTTAGTATTAGGCATACTTAAAAAAGGAGGTATCACGATGAAAGCCGATGAACCCGATGATTTACGGTTAAATCCGAAACAGTTCGCGAACCTTGTTGTTGAATCGCACCAAGTGCCTGACGACAAAGATCCAGAGACGATCGTCAAGCGAAAACTGACGCTCTATCTGACTGCATACTACTTAGCAGAGCGATTTAATGAGCTGCAACAGACGACCTTGAGCCATGCACCATCGCGGAAAAATTACCAGGAGTTGTTAAAAAAGCTCGAAGAAGAACGTTTCCAAGACTGGTAGACTGATACAGAATTAAGCGTCTGTATTAGTAGCATGTGAATATATGAACATCACGCCAGCATTATCTTTTTCCAAAGATGATTCATAACTGATGGACGCCTCCATTGACTTAAAAGGTTAATTTTAAGCCAATGGAGGCGTTTTCTATTTTTCTTGACATTTTTCTTATCGGAAGATCAGTGATTGTTCTTTTAGTGTTCTAAACGGGCTAAAGAGGCGATTTCGTGACGATAATCACGTACTATGACGGTAGAGACAAAAACTTATGAAAAGAGGTTGGGACTATGTTACTCACCGTCATTGCTTACGCCATGATCGTGGTCTTTATGTATGTCATCATGACTAAGAAACTTTCACCATTTACTTCCTTGGTTATGATCCCCCTGCTGTTTGCGATTATTGCGATGGTGGCCGGGGTGGCTAATAAAGGTACGATCGGCGATTTCGTGTTGAAGGGACTCACAACAACTGCCAACACGGGGATCATGCTCTTATTCGCAATTCTGTACTTCTCAATTATGTTAGACGCTGGTTTGTTTGATCCAATCACTGCCCGGATGATCAAAATCGCGAAGGGCGATCCGATGAAAGTCTTGATGGCAACCGCGATTGTTGCGATGGCCGTGTCATTGAACGGGGACGGTACGACGACAACTTTGATCTGCTGTTCCGCATTTATTCCAATCTATAAAAAGCTCAACATGAACATGATGAACTTAGGTGTTTTGATTATTTTGCAGAACACCATCATGAACTTACTGCCTTGGGGCGGCCCAACTGCCCGAGCAATGGCCGTGTTGAAAGTTGACGCTGATATTCTGACATATCTGTTGCCAGGTATGATTCTTGCCTTAGCGTATGTTGTTTTCTACGTTGCACCGCGCATGGGCCGAGCAGAACGGAAACGGTTGGGTGTCCGAGAGTTAACGGATGCTGAAATCGATGAAATGACTTCCGTTGTCGACCCAGAAGTTTCTGAAATTCGGCGCCCGAACTTATTCCTTTTCAATGGTATTTTGACAATCGTCTTGATTGCTTGGTTGGTTGCAAGTTCCTTCATTAAAGCCATTGCAATGCCACCATTGTTGTTGTTCTTAGTTGGAACCTGTATCGCTTTAATGGTCAACTATCCGAAACTGGGCGACCAAAGCAAGCGGATCGGTGCTAACGGTGGCGATGCTGTCCAAGTTGTTATTCTTGTTTTTGCTGCTGGTGTCTTCATGGGTCTGTTCCAAGGTACTGGGATGGCAGAAGCGCTGGCCAAGAGTTTCACTTCCATTATTCCTGATTCATTGGCTGGCTTCTGGGGCCTTGTCATTGCCTTGATCTCTGCACCAGGGACCTTCTTCCTGAGTAACGACGGCTTCTACTTCGGAGTGATGCCGGTTCTGGCTACAGCTGGTCGAGCATATGGGTTCACCAACATGCAGATGGCGCTGGCTTCCTTGATGGGTCAGGCGTTCCACTTACTGTCACCATTAGTTGCCTTCATCTATCTATTACTCCGGTTAACCGGTTTGGACATGGGTAAATGGCAGCGCGAAGCTGGTAAATATGCGTTAGGTGTGTTCGCTATCTTCGTTGTCACGGTGATGTTATTCGGTCACGTGCCATTCTACCTGCCGCAAAAATAACGTCCTAACTGAAAAATACACCGAAAAGCCAATCATGATTGGCTTTTCCCCGTACTATATAACTTATCAACAAGAAAATATTGCGAGGAGGTGTCCAGATGTTTAATTGGCTGCGGCGACGAAAGCAAACACCGTCTACAAAAGAACAAGTGCCACCCCAAATGTCAGCACCGGCCGCGCCGGTTGATGATGATTGGATTGATGTCCCAAACTATTTAGCTGTTGATCCGGCATCAGAACTGACCGTCAGTCTGATTGCCGCAGCAGTCACAGCCGATACAGCTCCTGATGCGCAGTTAGTGCTGAAGCATCTGTATGTCGAAAATCCTGAAGCAAAACGCGTCGGCTTGATCGCCAGCGCCATTGCGGCTGGTGATGGCCATGCCAATTATGTGGTCAAGTCAATCAAGAAAAAGGTGGAATGAAGAAGATGTTGAGGAAATTCAAGATCACGATTGATGGGAAAACCTATTTGGTCGAAATGGAAGAAATTGGCGGTGCGCCAGCCGCCCAGCCTGCGCCGGCCGCACCAGCTACGCCAGCGGCAACGCCGACACCGGCCACACCAGCTGCGCCAGCACCTGCAGCTCCGGTTGCGCCGACTGGGGAAGGTGAAGTTGTCACTGCACCGATGCCAGGCACGGTCACCAAAATTTTGGTTAAAGACGGTGATACAGTCACGGAAAATCAGCCGCTGATGATTCTGGAAGCCATGAAGATGGAAAACGAAATTGTGGCGCCTAAGGCAGGTACCATCGGCCAGGTGTTTGCAACACTTAACCAGAATGTCAATTCCGGCGACAATCTCATCAGCATTATTTAAGGAGGAGGGATGGCATGGAAGCGCTCATTCACGGAATCACCACGATCACATTAGGTCAAATCGCCATGATGCTGATCGGCGCGCTCCTGATGTATCTGGGAATCAAAAAAGAATATGAACCAACCCTTTTAGTTCCCATGGGCTTGGGCGCCATTCTGGTCAACTTTCCAGGAACAGGCGTCTTGACCCAAGTTGTTGGCGGCACCAAAGCAGAAGGGGTGCTTGATGTTTTATTCAAAGCCGGTATCAATACGGAACTGTTCCCACTGCTAATTTTCATCGGGATCGGCGCCATGATCGACTTTGGACCGTTATTACAAAACCCATTCATGCTACTGTTCGGTGCAGCAGCACAGTTCGGGATCTTTGCCACCGTTTTTGTTGCTGTCTTCTTCGGTTTCAATATCAAAGAAGCGGCTTCAATTGGCATCATCGGTGCCGCAGACGGCCCGACTTCGATTTTCGTTTCGAACCAACTTGCGCCAAATCTGTTAGGGGCCATCACAGTCGCTGCGTATTCGTATATGGCATTGGTGCCAATCATCCAACCAATGGCCATCAAGGCAGTGACCACAAAACATGAACGCCGGATTCGGATGACTTATAAGGCAGAAGGCGTTTCAAAGACGACAAAAATTCTGTTTCCAATCATTATCACCATCATTGCCGGGTTTATTGCCCCAATTTCCTTACCGTTAGTTGGGTTCCTGATGTTTGGCAACCTGCTGCGAGAATGTGGGGTGCTCGATCGGCTATCTAACACCGCGCAAAACGAATTGGTCAATATTGTGTCGATTCTGCTTGGGCTAACGATTTCCGTTAAATTGCAAGCTGATCAATTCTTGAACATTCAAACGTTGATGATCATTGCTTTTGGATTATTCGCCTTCATCATGGACTCTGTCGGGGGTGTATTGTTCGCCAAATTATTGAATCTTTTCCGTAAAGATAAGATTAACCCAATGATCGGGGCGGCCGGCATTTCCGCTTTCCCAATGTCGAGCCGAGTGATTCAAAAAATGGCAACCGATGAAGATCCACAGAACTTTGTTTTGATGTATGCCGTTGGCGCTAATGTTTCCGGTCAAATCGGCTCTGTCATTGCCGGCGGACTGTTACTATCATTCTTTGGCGCATAAAAGCGTGAGCTGACCCGGTTAGAAACCGGAGCATAAGTGGCCTCAAGCCAAACTGGCTGGGTCTTGGCCAGTTTGGCTTGAGGTCCTTATGTGCAGGTTTCTGGGCTGGAGATCGCGTTTAGACCCACGCAGGTTACTGCGCTGGTGAGCACGTTAAAAAGGGAGGTACTTCCATGAAAATTGACCCAGTTGCTGTTGAACAAGCGGGTGAATTGATGCTGATCGGTATGGGCGGCGTTTTCATCGTTTTATTCATTATTTATATCGTGGCGAAGTTATTACTGAAATTTGCCCCAGCTAAAAAAGCGGCGAAGTAACATGGCAACTTTAAAACGAATCTGGCTGGCATTGAATCCGCAAGAAGCAGCAGCATGGCAAGCCTTGCTGACGACTGCCGGGTTAGCTGCAGATCGTCAGGTTGACTATACAGTTGGTATTTTTGAAGGAGAAACGTTACTGGCAACTGGTTCGCTTTCCGGTAACATCATCAAGGAAGTGGCAGTTACACCGGCAATCCAGCATGAAAACTTGTTGGCACAGGTAATTCAGGCATTACTGGATCGGCTTGACGATGATGGTGTGACCCACAGCTTTGTCTATACCAAACCGACCACCGTTAAATTTTTCCTGTCATTGGGCTTCAAGCAACTGGCAGCAACCGATGCTGTTGTGTTACTTGAACGCGGTTATCCCAACTTGACCGATTATGTTGCTTCGTTAGAAAAGCAGCGGCGGCCAGAAAAACCAGCGGCAGCGATTGTCATGAATGCCAATCCGATTACGCGTGGCCATGCCTATTTAATTGAGGCGGCGGCCAAAACCAACCCGGTCGTTTACGTTTTCGTCCTATCAGCGGAACGGTCTCTGTTCACAGCCGATGAGCGGTTGGCGCTAGTTAGAAAAGTTGCCGTTCGCTGGCCAAACGTCGTGGTGTTGCCAACCAATGACTATATGGTCTCAAATACTACTTTTCCGAGTTATTTTCTCAAAGAACGGGCAGATGCCGATGTGGCTGCTGTCCAAGCTCGGCTGGATGCCGCGCTTTTTAAACAAGCAATTGCACCCGTATTGGGGATTACTCGTCGTTATGTCGGTGAGGAACCGCTGTCGCCGGTAACGGCCATTTACAATCGGGAACTAGCGGCAACATTTGGTTCGGCGATTGAACTGATCGTCGTGCCGCGGCTCATGATTGACGGCGATGTTGTCAGTGCTACCCGTGTTCGCGCGGCAATGGCACAACAAGATTGGAAAACCGTGCAGCAATTGGTTTACCCAGAAGTTTATCAAGAAATAAAGGAGCGATCGACACATGGAAATTAAGCATCCTGCGACTGCTGGTACGCTGGAATCAAGTGATATTCAAATCACCTTGTCACCGGCTACCAGTGGGGTCGCCATTCAACTGCAAAGCAGTGTAGAAAAACAGTTTGGTCATCAAATTCGATCAGTCATTGAGGCCACCTTGGCCAAGTTAGGGATCGAAAATGTTGCCGTTGACGCGAATGACAAAGGCGCCTTGGATTGTACCATCAAGGCGCGGACGATCGCCGCTGTTTATCGTGCGTCTGACAATAAGACGTTTGACTGGGAGGAGATCAACGCATGGATAAATTAAGAAGAACCATGATGTTTGTGCCTGGTGCCAATCCGGGCATGTTACGTGATGCTCCGATTTATGGTGCTGATGCGATCATGTTTGACCTTGAAGATGCTGTTTCTTTGAAGGAAAAAGACACGGCACGAATGCTGGTTTATTCAGCCCTGAAGACCTTTGATTACAGTAGCGTGGAAACAGTTGTGCGGGTGAATGCGTTAGATGCAGGCGGAGATCAAGATATTGAAGCGATGGTTCTTGGCGGCATTAATGTGGTGCGCCTGCCAAAGACCGAAACTGCTCAAGACATTATTGATGTTGATGCTGTCATCACAGCAGTTGAAGAGAAGTACGGCATTCAAAATGGCACCACGCACATGATGGCTGCAATTGAGTCGGCTGAAGGGGTTTTGAATGCTCGCGAAATCGCACAAGCTTCATCACGTATGATTGGGATTGCGTTGGGTGCAGAAGATTATCTGACGAGTCAACATACCCACCGCTCGACGGATGGCGCTGAATTGTCTTTTGCCCGTAACTATATCCTGCATGCTGCGCGAGAAGCTGGCATCGCGGCGATTGATACGGTCTATACACAAGTGGACAACGAAGAAGGTTTGCGCCACGAAACCGCCTTAATCAAACAGCTTGGCTTTGATGGCAAGTCCGTCATCAATCCACGGCAAATTCCAGTCATTAATGGGGTTTTTGCCCCTGCTTTGGCGGAAGTTCAAAAAGCACGTGAGATTGTTGCTGGCTTGAAAGAAGCCGAAGCTAAGGGCGCGGGGGTTGTTTCTGTGAACGGGCAGATGGTTGATAAGCCAGTTGTCGAACGGGCACAGTATACCATCGCGCTCGCAAAGGCATCAGGAATGGAGGTAGACTGATGGTCAAGAATACACTCAACCGTGATATCCCAGAACCATATGCGGATCAATACGGTGTTTATGGCGGCGAGTTTGCCAACATTAAGCCTTATGATGAACATGCCCGCCACATCAACCCGGTTAAGCCGGATCACAGCAAACTCGTGGCGTCAATTCACGATGCCATTGTAGCAACTGGGCTGAAGGACGGCATGACCATTTCTTTTCACCATCATTTTCGTGAAGGGGACTATGTGATGAACATGGTCCTAGCTGAGATTGCCAAAATGGGGATCAAGAACCTGTCAATTGCGCCAAGTTCGATTGCCAATGTACATGAACCATTGATTGAGCACATCAAAAACGGTGTGGTGACCAACATCACCAGTTCCGGCTTGCGCGACAAAGTGGGGGCAGCAATTTCAAGCGGCATCATGAAGAATCCAGTTGTGATTCGCTCACATGGCGGCCGGGCCCGAGCCATTGCTCGTGGCGATATTCATATTGACGTTGCCTTTCTTGGTGCCCCTAGCAGTGATGAGTACGGCAACATTAACGGCACAAAAGGTAAGGCGACCTGTGGCTCGTTAGGTTATGCCATGATTGACGCAAAATATGCGGATCAAGTTGTTGCCATTACTGACAGTTTAATGCCATATCCGAATACGCCAATCAGCATTCCGCAAACCGACGTTGACTATGTCGTGCAAGTTGATGCGATTGGCGATCCAACTGGGATTGCCAAAGGTGCGACCCGTTTCACGAAGAACCCGAAGGAATTAAAAATTGCGGAGTATGCGGCAGAGGTCATTACCAAATCGGCCTACTTCAAAAATGGGTTCTCATTCCAGACCGGTACTGGCGGCTCTTCGCTGGCTGTTGCGCGTTTTCTGCGGCAAGCGATGTTGGACCAAGACATCAAAGCTAGTTTTGCGTTGGGTGGCATTACCAATTCAATGGTTGAATTGTTGAAGGAAGGCCTTGTCGAAAAGATTATCGATGTGCAGGACTTTGACCATCCCTCTGCGGTTTCATTAGGCGAGAACGCAGATCATTACGAGATTGATGCTAATATGTACGCGTCACCGTTAAGCAAAGGTGCAGTTATCAATCAGTTAGATATTGCGATTTTATCGGCACTGGAAATTGATACTAACTTTAACGTTAACGTGATCACGGGTTCTGACGGCATTATCCGTGGCGCTTCTGGTGGCCATAGTGACACAAGTGCTGCCTGCAAAATGAGCATGGTGATTGCGCCACTGGTTCGCGGTCGGATCCCAACGATTGTTGAAAATGTCAATACTGTTGTGACACCGGGTGCCAGTGTTGACGTTGTCGTGACCGAAGTCGGCGTCGCTATTAATCCAGCACGGACTGATTTGATTGAAATGTTTAAAAATCTGAAAGTGCCGCTGTTTTCAATTGAAGATCTGAAAAAGATGGCCTATCAAATTACTGGTACACCGGAAGCCATCGAGTATGGCGATAAAGTGGTCGCTTTGATCGAATATCGCGATGGCACCTTGATCGATGTGGTTCACAATGTTTAAATTAACCATTTTAGATGGTCCACAAGTTGATCTTGGTCAAATGCTGGCTGCCAAAGATGCTCGCGTGGTTAAAGAGCGAGCGTTGTTGGTGGCTGCACCAACCAATACGCTCTTGCACGTGACTTTGCGCATTCCTGGACCGGTTAAAACTGGTACTCGAATTGAAGCCGTTTTTTCGGCGGTCATGCAGACCTTGACGCAGCAACTTGGCGAGGTCGTTCGATCTTCGGACATTGACTTATTGCCAACTGGACCGGAAGCTTATTTTTTGACCACGCTGTCACCTTTGTCACTCAAGCGGCTCATGGTCGCGTTTGAAAATCAGCAACGGTTCTGTGACTTGCTGGATCTTGATGTTGTCACGTTACGCGATGCGGAACTGTATCAAGTTTCTCGCACGGATCTTGCCTTGCCACCACGTGCCTGTCTGGTTTGCGGCGGCGACGCCAAGGCCTGTGCCCGATCACGGCGGCACGGTTTGCCAGAGGTACAACAAGTGGTGGAAACAATCGTAAAAGAGAGCGCGAGCCAGACCGCTTAGAAACCGGAGCATAAGTGGGCACAAGTGTGATGGCCGGGCTTTGGCCATTGCACTTGTGGTCCTTATGTGCAGGTTTCTGGTCTGGCGAGCGCGTTTGAAAAAGAGCGTGAACTGGCGCGTCCAGAAACCGGAACATAAGCGGACACAAATGTGATGGCCGGGCTTTGGGCATTGCACTTGTGGTCCTTACACACAGGTTTCTGGGTCAGTGAATGCGCTTTAAAAGGAGGACACCCCATGCCTAAACAGAAAGTCCAATTCATGGAAACCGTTTTGCGTGACGGGCAACAAAGCCTGATTGCCACGCGGATGCCGATCAGTGATATTTTGCCGATTCTCGATAAGATGGATGCTGCCGGCTATGCATCTTTGGAAATGTGGGGCGGGGCAACTTTTGATGCCTGTCTCCGTTATCTGAATGAAGATCCATGGGAACGGTTGCGCAAGATTCGTAAGGCGGTCAAGCACACCAAATTGCAAATGCTCTTGCGCGGGCAAAACTTGTTAGGTTACAAGAACTATGCCGACGATGTGGTCACTGACTTTGTCACAAAGTCAGTTGAAAACGGGATTGATATCATTCGTATTTTTGATGCGTTGAATGATACACGCAACTTGCGAACGGCGCTTGAAGCGACGAAGCAAGCAGGCGGGCATGCCCAACTTGCTATTTGTTACACAACCAGTGATTTCCATACGATCGACTACTTCATCAAGTTAGCCAAAGACATGGCTGACATGGGTGCGGATTCAATTGCAATCAAAGACATGGCAGGCATTTTAACCCCACAGAAGGCGTTTGATCTGGTTACCGGTATTAAGCAGGAAATCAGCGTGCCACTGGAAGTGCATACGCACGCCACCGCTGGTATGGCTGAGATGACGTATCTGGAAGCAGTTCGCGCTGGTGCTGATATCATTGATACCGCGGTTTCGCCATTTGCTGGCGGCACCAGTCAGCCAGCAACAGAATCCATGCTGGTTGCGTTGCAAGATCTTGGCTATCCGACTGATGTTGATTTAAGCACGGTCAGTGACATCGCCACTTACTTTGCACCGATTCGCGATCGATTCCGCGAGTCCGGTCAACTGAATCCGCGCGTGAAAGATGTTGAACCTAAATCCTTGATCTATCAGGTGCCAGGCGGGATGTTGTCTAACCTGTTGGCGCAACTAAAAGATCAAGGACAAGAAGCACTTTATGGCGATGTTTTGAAGGAAGTGCCGCGTGTCCGAGCTGACTTAGGCTATCCGCCGTTGGTTACACCGCTGTCGCAGATGGTGGGCACACAAAGTTTGATGAATGTCATGAGCGGTGAGCGTTATAAGTTGATTCCAAATGAAATTAAGGATTACGTGCGCGGCCTTTATGGTCGGCCGCCAGTGGCAATTGCACCCGAAATGGTGAAAAAGATCATTGGTGATGCACCGGTTGTCACACAACGTCCCGCGGATTTAATCAAGCCGCAAATGCCTGAGTTCCGTCAAGCGATTGCGCAATATGCGCACGACGAAGAGGATGTCTTAAGCTATGCTTTGTTCCCAGATCAAGCTAAAGATTTTCTTGGCCGGCGCGAAGATCCGTTTTATGATGTGCCGGAGCAGAAGGTGTCGCTAAGTTTTGAGCCGACGCATGATTGATCTGATGTTGACCGTCGTTGCGTGAGCCTGCTACACTAGTTGCCAGTTGTTCCTAGCTTCATTTCCCTTAAGCCGTTAACACCCCCGTTAACGGCTTTTTTGCTATAATAGGCCACGAAGCGAGGGGGAACGACCGATGAATCAAGTGGTGCCAGCAGTCAAAAGGAATCTGGATCTTTCGGAGAATCGGCCGATTAAAGAGGCGGTGTACGAAGCGCTTCGCAAGACGATTTTGTTAGGGGAAATACCCAGCGGCGAGCGTATTAACGAAAAGAATTTGTCCGAAAATCTCAATATCAGTCGGACACCGATTCGGTATGCGCTTGAACGATTAGATGAAGAAGATCTGGTCGAACGTAAAACCGGTATCGGTGTCATTGTGAAGGGCATTTCGATCAACGATGCCTACGAGATTTTTGATATTCGCAAGGAATTAGATGTTTTAGCAACACGTAAGGCAATGCGGCTAATGACGCCGGCTCAATTTAAACAGATGCGTGCGCTTCTGGAAGAAACGGATCGGTTGAATGATGCTGGCCGGGTGCCTGAAGTCATGGCCAAATTTACCGAGTTTAATAACTTTATTTACGATGCCAGCCATATGTTGCGCCTGAAAATGATTGTCAACCAATTACAAAATTACTTGATCTATTTTCGTGACATCAGTATTAACGGGGATGATCGGCGTAATCTTGCGATTCAGGAACATTGGCTGATTTATCGGGGGATGTTAAACCGCGATGATGATCAAATCAAACTGATCACTCGTGAACATTTGGGCCACTCATTGCAATATATTCTGAAAGTTATGAAGGCAAAGAACATTGAATGAACAAACAATCGCCCAAGCAGCGGTCACGAGTCTGCGGGCAGAGGTTTTGCTTGCGCCGAAGCCGGGCTTAGTTGATCCGGAGTCCAATGGCGCTCATCGCGATATGAACGTCACCACCTTTGAGGCCAGCATTCATGCGCTGGCCCCTTATTTTGGTCAGTATCTGCATGCTGGATTAACGGCGGCAACGGTACCACAGTTGTACCAGCAATTGCGGACGATCGGGGTAAAGGCTGAAAAAGCGATGATGACAGCTACAGTAGGTGTGAATACGCATCGCGGGGCTAATTTTTCTTTTGGGTTTTTACTGGGTGCTTTGGGATGGTTGTTGCAAAAGCAAAGTATTAAGCAGTTAGTCATGCATGATTTTGCCCCGCTTTTTCCGGCAGTGGCGCAAATTGCGCAAGGCGTGAGCGGCGATTTTCGCGATCTCAGTGAAAAAAAACAGTTGAGTCATGGCGAGGCGTTGTATATGAAGCATGGTGTGACTGGCGTGCGTGGCGAGGCGTTAGCCGGCTACCCGACGATCCGGACGGTGATCCTGCCTTACTTACGGCAAACCACGACACGCGGCGATCTGCGCTATCTACAGCTGATGGTTCATCTGATGGCACAAGTTGAAGATGCTAATGTGTTGCACCGTGGGGGGCCAGCTGGGTTACGGTTTGTTCAGGATGCGGCCAAAGCGTTGTTACATGTCCCGGCGTCCCGGCTACCTAATGGGTTGCGCGCTTTAAACGCCGAAATGATTGCACGAAATTTGAGCCCCGGCGGCACGGCCGACTACCTTAGTCTGGCGTATTTTTTTGATGCGTTGATGCAGCAAACGGGATGAGTTCGATGTGCCGAATTGATCCGATTGCCATATTTTGATCCGCAATATTAACCACGTCACTGTCAGTTAAACCGCCAACCTTGCCGCGAATCGGTGGCAGCATCTGACCACTGGGTGTTTGCAGGTTAAGCTGGGCTGTTACTGTTTGGCCTTCTGCATAGGCTTGTAGCAAGATTGCGCGAATGACCGCTTGATCCTGAAGGGGTAGCGGGGGATAAACCAGCGCTTCGCTTTTAGATTGCTTCTTTAAAGCGGCTGTATGATCAGAAAGATAGTAGCCTTGCCATTTACGCATGCCGCGATCAAAGTAACGATTTGCGAAAAAATCCGCCACCATGGCATCGAATCTTTCGGTGCCGATTTTTTCTTCATAAGTCATGATGATCACCTCAAATCGATTATACGAACATATGTTTGCTTCGACAAGAGGGAACCACCGCTTTTTAAATGTTACAAAAAGATGACAGTGAGAATGCCGCAATTATTAAGATTTGCTTGTGTTGACATCGTTTTGTAACATTTAATTAGGCAGCATGATAGGCTAGAGATAATAAGAAAACGGACCTGTCGACGACAGTATGTCTGGTTGGGAGTGAATGACATGAAAAAGTGGTTTTTGTTGGCAACAGCGATTTTGACCTTCAGTGGGGCTTCCGGTGCTGCTCTTTATCAGCATCAGGCAAATGCCTGAACTGACACAAAAACAGTCACTGTCACAACGCCTAAAAAGCAACCAGCTGCAACAGTAAAACCTAAAAAAGAGAACGCGACCGCCTCTTCGACAGTCGCTGTAACAAATTCCTCAGCGGCAACAACACAACCTTCTGAAGAGATCAGCCGTTCGAGCACGGTTGCGACTGTGCATACCGAGACAGCTTCGACAGCAAGTACGACTCGAGCAACGCCTTCGGTCAGTGCTGAGGATGTCAGCAACACTGCACCGGTTTATCTCGGCACATGGCAGAATGAGCACGTGACGCTGACAATTACGGCAGACCAGCTGACCGTTGTTCAGGCTGGCGTAACAACAAAAACCGGCTATAAGGTAACGCCAGAAGGCAATGGTTTTGTCTTGATCCCGACAGATGTCGGCGCTGATGCCATTTATTTGGTGCCAGTTAGTGGTGGCCTTGAATGGGTCGCGCCCGGTGTCGCATCGCCATTGATTCTGCATCACGCATGAAGTTCTTTACTTAAGATAACCGTGAACCGACCTTTGCACCCGGTGACGGTTGATGTTTGTTAAAATTGACGCATAAAAATAGCGTTGCGATCACCATCCGGAATGAAGGTTGATCGCAACGCTATTTTACTGGCCTAATTTGTTGTTAAGCTCAGTCTGTCGCTTTGTTCAACGTTTTGTCTTCAACCGTCGTAAACAAGTGATGATCAAAAAAGCGCTTGGTTTCTGGCAAGGCAAAACTTGTGTAGTCGCGGGCATGACCGGTTCCGGGCACAACATGCAGTCCGATATCGCGACCAAACATGGCAGCTTGTTGTAAAAAGTGCAAGGCACTTGGCAGTGGCATCAATTCATCAGCTGAATTGAACAACAATGCCGGACCTAATTGATCGGTTAAATGGTTGGTGGGATTGACCGCGGTCAACAAACGCGGGTCTAAGCCGCCAAGGTAAGTCTGCACAAAATACTTGTAAAATGAATCATGAATTTCGTGGATCTCGGTAAGACCAAGTTCTTTTTTCCCATCCACAGAAGCCTTTACCATTTGATTTTTTTGAACCCAGTTGGCAAAATCAACAACAGGGGACCATGCAACGAGCGGATAGCCGGAAGCTAAACTGTTTTGCAGAACCATGGTGCCGCCTGAACTTGCCCCCAAAAGTCCCAAACGCTCACGATCAAAATCATAAGGGGAAGCAAGTAACCAATTGATGAAATGATCGAAATCGTTTTGTGCTGTTGGATATAAATATTTAGGGGCTAAGCGAAAGTTCGGAATCGCAAATAGATAGCCGGCATCAGCAAAATATTCACCTAAATCGCTTTCATTTTCCTTATCGCCGTGAAACCAGCCACCGCCGTGTGCATACACGATGGCACCGCCATTGGCTTCGTCAGGTACATAGAGATCGGCGGCTAAATTATAGGCGCTATCGTAGATCACGTCTTTTTCCACTTGCATATTTGCCTGTTCCTCCTTATTCTTGTACATTAACCATAGTCTAACCATAGTCCCAAAACCCGTTTAAATGCAAATCTGGATTCCGATTCGTTCGGTTTTAAGTGCGGAAGAGGGATGGTGAAAGGAAAAAGGTATGCGATATTCATTTACGACAAAGGTGACACGGTCGACAACGGTCAAACGCTGGCTAGCAGAGCAAGGCGTCAGTCATCGCTTGTTCAAAAAAATGCTAGTGGATCATTTGATCTGGGTTGATGGGCAAGTATCTGACAATGGTCCGGTTGAAGCTGGCCAGATTATCCGCTTTGAAATTCCGACTAGCAAAACGCTGACGCCAGAGTTTGCGCCTTTAGAAGTCATTTATGAAGATGCTAATTGGCTAATTGTTTCAAAACCAGCTGGATTGACAAGCGTTCCCGGACCCCACACACCGAATTCGAGTTTATTGAATCGTATTTCGGGCTATTTGGTTGAGCAAAAAATTGACGCACCACAACCAGCCATCATGACTCGACTTGATCGCGATACTGTCGGACTGGTGCTGGCTGCAAAACATCCATACGCACAAGGCCGGTTTGATCAAGCACATCAGCGCACACTGACGAAGCATTACTTGGCGGTTGTCAGCGGTCAATTGCCATCCCCAAAAGGTGAAATTGATGCACCTCTGAAATTAGCGGCGGATGGCATTCACCGAATTGTGGCAGCTGATGGCCAGACGGCGCTGACAAAATACCGGGTTTTAAAAGAAAAAACCAATACTTTGGTTGATGTCCAGTTGCTGACCGGTCGGACACATCAAATTCGCGTTCATTTTGCAAGTTTAGGTCATCCATTAATTGGCGATCACCTTTATGGTCAGCCAGATGCGCGAATACCGTATCAAGCCTTGCAGGCGACGCGGTTGAAATTTACGGATCCTTTTTCGGAAAAGCGGATTACGGCTGAATTGCCGGTGCCGGCTTTGTTTAACCAACTGCTGACAGAAGCACACCAAATTGAGCCAACAATCTGACCTAGTATGACGTGCAGTAGATTCAGACGAAGACATGAAAAAAAGCCGAAGTGCAAAATGTGTTTGCACTTCGGCTTTTATTAAGGTTAGTGACCAAACGTCGTCAGGCATTTGTATCAGGATGCATCAGGCGATTTTCAACCGTCTGCCAGTTGATGACCTTGAAGAAGGCGTCCACATATTCTGGTCGGCGATTTTGATAATGCAAGTAATACGCGTGCTCCCAGACATCCAAGCCTAGCAGCGGGTATTGATGATACGTGATTGGTGAATCTTGATTTGCTGTCGTCACAATTTTTAAGGTCGCGTTGTCTTTGACAAGCCAGGCCCAACCTGATCCAAAAACAGATAAAGCTGCTTGACTGAATTCGGCTTTGAACTTGTCAAATGAATCGAAGGTATTTTCAAGATCTGCTAATAATTGGCCGTCCGGTTTGATGGTGCTTTCAGGACTCAGCATCGTCCAAAACAATGAGTGATTATAGTGTCCGCCGCCATTGTTCCGGACGGAAACGCGCACGCTTTCTGGCAGCACATCAAGCCCTGTCAATAGTTGCTCAATGGATTTGCCGGCCGCCTGAGGGACACCATCTAAACTGGCATTAAGTTTATCAATGTATGTCTGATGATGCTTGTCATGGTGAAGGTGCATCGTTGTTGCGTCAATGTAAGGTTCAAGAGCTGCATAGTCAAAAGGTAAATCTGGCAAAACAAATGTCATAGGAATCAACCTTTCTTGTTTGAGGCCAGCGTCACACACTTACTATAAGTAACTTTAGCATGTTGAAGAATGGCCAGCCTAATAACTTGCTCATGTTAACAATAATGTTGTGCCAGTGGTGGCTCATCAGCAGTCGTAAAAAGACAAAAAAATATCGCGTCCCACCAATGATAAACACTGATAGGAGGCGATATAGACTGATGAAGTCATTGAATAATTACTTAACTTCGGTGAAAACCACGCGCTTGCGCAGCTTCGGTGAATACTTCTTGAGTTGCAAACGATCAGGTGTATTCCGCTTGTTCTTGGAAGTCAAATAGATCCGTTCGCCGGTTTCATTGTTGCCTAAGATGATGTTATTCCGCATGTTTTAGCACCTCACTTTTTCATAATTTAACCTGTCAAGCATACAGGATTGACAGCCTAAAATCAAGGCTGGGCATTAAACGCTGCAAAAGGTGTAACACCGTGATTCTGCGCAATTTCAGCGACACCTTCAGGATCAGCATCTGCCAAACCGGCCAAATCAATTGAGTCGCTTTCGCCAGTGTCGGCCTGAACGACTTGGAATAGGGGTTCTGCTGGATAGACGAACAACTGCGATGTTGTTTTGACTTCTTGAGTTTCTTGGGTCAATAGAGGCACGTTTTGCAATGAGCTCAATAATGCTTGATTCGCTTCCAAAAAGTCATTTAATGTATCCCAACTATCAAGAATTGCGATAGGTGGTTCTAGTGGTGTGAGATAAGCAGCAAAGCGATGCAAATCGTCTTCCCATTGACGCACGGCACTTTCGGCGAAGGTTGTCTGATCCAATTGTTGAACTAATAACTGAGAGACAGACTCACTTTTAACCGAATCTGGCATACCAGTGATTCGTGCAGTTAAATCCGTAATGCACTGGAATGCCTGCTTGACATTCGCTAAAAATTTTAAAATATCCGTTCCGCCAGCACTTTCATATGCTGTTTGAAACTCATTTCCGAGCATGCGATTGTTTGACATGGGAAGTCCTCCTTTAAACGTGCTCACTGACGCCTAAACCGTCTCACAAGGACCTCGAGCACAATGACCATGGCGCATCATTGCATTTGAGGCCACTTATATGCCGGTTTCTAACCGCGCCAATTCACGCTCTTTTTAAACGCGATCACTGGCGCAGAAACCTCCTCATAAGGACCTTGGCCACAATGACCAGAGTGCAGTCATCGCGTCCCAGCCCACTTATGTTCCGGTTTCTAACCGCATCAGTTCACGCTCTCCCTTCATCATAAGCCAATCGCGCTCAGGCAGCACGTTTTTCTACTGGTTATGCCGCCGATGCCAAGTGCTCCAGCCCCATGTACCGGTCAAGATGAGGAGAAGCGCAATGGCGATACCGCTAATGATCCAAGGCAGTTGTGGATTGTCAGGTGCTTTTGTCTTTGGTTTGTTGACAACAGGTTGTAGGGTGTTTTTTGGTAAATGACCGCTATAGTGAAAGGCAAGTGTTTTTGTCCAAGAAAAGTCGCCTGATTTAGCTGTCCATTTGAGGGAATAGTCACCAGCCATGAGTTTGCGGTCATTGAGCAGGATGCTTTGGGTGAAAAACGAGTGCGGAGCGACGGCTTGCCCCACAAAATGACCGGTTATCAAGGCCTTTTTTGTTCCTGTTTTGCTTAAGGCATAGTCACTCGTGATGTCACCGAACTGATTGCCAGAAGGATTGCTGATGGTTGCTTGGACGGCGGCATAGTGGTTAATCGTACCAATGCCTGCTTTTGTCATTGCCAGTTGTGGCGGATTAGGCGTTTTGAAATCTTGGCGCAAAATAGTGGTGATCCCGATAGCAAAGCGATTTGTGAAGCTAACGCCGCTTGTCGACTTGTTGGTGCTGGCGTCATTTTCAGGAGACACATAGAAACCGCCAGAAATAACGCCAATAAAATGCTGGCTCGGTGCTTTTAATATATAAGTGACCAATTTTTCTGTTTTCGCTGGTACACTGACTTTTTCCGGCCCGCTAATGAGCGTATTCAAACGGCGTGCATCTTGGTTCAAAGGCGGCATAGCGCGATCAAAGGCGATGGCACCGCTGTCGGTAGTATAAGCAGGGTTCACGGCAATTGTATAAGTTTGCACCTGATCAGATAGGTTGCTGATTCGAAGTTGCAAATTTTCTTGTTGGTCAGGATCGACCTGCAAGTCAAAATAGCCTGCGTCTGCCTGTTTTTGATTACTAGGCAGCACAGGTGTAACAGCAAACTCTGGTGTTGTTGCCGTAGTCTTTTGCCCTGCTGCAATGAGAAATGGACTGATGACTAGCACCATTAGTGCAAACAAAGCGATTCTTTTCATGATAAACCCTCCACAGACCGCTAATACCGTCGTCGAAGCGGTATCGGTGGATGTTTTTATCCAACTTTTATGTAGCAGATAGTTGTCAGTGACTATCTGCAGGTTGAATTGCTCAGGTTGATCGTGATGAACCGACACACCAGTGCAGCCATTTTAATGAAGATCACCACATCTGGCGAAAATATAAGCATGAATAAGGTCGCTAGTTTTCGGATTCGATTGTTTTAAGTCGTTTCATCAACTTGACATATGTGCGTTTCATTTCTGGTCGGTGCGTCCTCCTCTCTTATAAAAAATCTCAGTCCAAGTGTTGGTCACTAGCTTAAACTGCATTCAATATAGTCGGTGATAACGGACAGTTACCAGATAACAACTTTATTTTACCGATTATTTCAATAAACAAAGCGTTGGAAGCTTGTGATGGACACATCATGAAAGGGGCTAGGGCTTGTTATCTGGTTGTGAATACTCGATAATATGAAAAGAAAAATAGTTTCGTCACTTTAAAATATGGCGAAGAAACCAAAAAAAAGCTGCGACGATCTCACAAAGTAGAAAAATCTTTCCAATTCATGAGACCGTTAGTCTGAAAGGAGCTGCTGATGCTGAAAGGATCGCGAGTCGCTGTCCGGCCATTTGAATTGACTGACGTTGAGGATTATTTCGCCTATGCACATTTAAAACAAGCCACATTACCAGCCGGCATGACCCCCTTAAAGTCGCAAGCAGCCGCCTTAGAACACATTCGACGATTTGCCCGTGAAAAGCAGGATTTGGCATTGGTGTATCGGCAGCATGTTGTCGGCAACATCGGCGTCTATCCGCGTGATTTATCGCCGTTGACCGGGGATGATATGACGCGGGAAATCGGCTATATCCTGCATCCCCAGTTTTGGCATCGTGGTTTCATGACCGAAGGCTTGCGACTGGTGATCGATGATCAATTTCATAACGGCATTCAAGCCGTCTGGGCAGGTGTCTTTCCAGAAAATATCGCTTCCATCAACTTGTTACAGCGTCTCGGCTTTGATTTTCAGTTCGAAGTGCCGCTCCCTCGTGGGTTGACACCTGATCAACCGCGCAATGAGCGATACTACCGATTACTCCCCAATCAGTTTGAAAAATGAGAAATTACTATAGCTATTTTATGAAAGCCGGGTGAATTCATCCCGGTTTTTCTCTTTTAGATAGGCATCGGTTTGAAAAATGTTATAATGAAAACGAGTAATAGTCTGGAGGTTTCAAGATGACTGTGCAAACAGAGTATCAGCAAGCGTATAACAAGCGGCTTGCAGCGATCGAGGCAGATCCGCGGCTAACCGTGCTGTCTAGCATGAATCAACCGCAGGACGCAGCCCAAAAAAAGGTAAGCCAATATATTGTGTTTACTGATTTTAAATTCGATGAGCAAAAGCAAAAAACAAATTCAATTTACGTTTATACGCCTTTTGAAAATGTTGATAAATATGGCCATTCCAAAGCGGATTATCAGTCACAACTTTTGTTTGAAACCAATCGTTGGGATAACGGCATGCACATCACTGTCTTGGAGACCCTTGGGTCGGAGAGCCGGCTCGCTTTCTACGATTTTGAAAATATGGGCTTGGCCCAGCTTGCTTTGAAAGCTTTCATTAATTTGGCAACGAAAGCTGACATTGCCCAAGTCGACGGTACGATTAGTTCGTTTGACAAGGTTAATTTGACAAAGCTGCGGCATATTTTCACTAAATTTGGTTTTACAATTAAACTGACTGATCCGCAGACTGGTATTGGCAAAATCAGTCGTAAGATGCAATGATCTGTTTATCCAGCTTATGCAGTGTATTTAATGAACATCGTCTTTTAGAGGCGGTGTTTTTTTTAACTAAATGTGTTGCGGCTCAGTGAAGACTAGGCAAACTATTGGGTCGTGATCAACTTTTGTGGCATGATGGCGTTAGCAAACCATTCGTAAGAAAAGTACGCCGCATTGTCAATGGAATGAAACAGATATATGGAAATAATGTAACAGTAACTTGCTGTTTAATTGCTGTTTTTCAATAAAAATAGGGTTGAATCGAAACACAATAAGCGTAATATGAAACACATCAATCAGGAGGAAGTGGCAAAATGGCAGAAGAGAAGCGCTATGGCGCGGATTTGATCGTCGAAAGTTTAACGAATCACGGCATTGACTATGTTTTTGGGATTCCTGGAGCCAAAATTGATCGGGTTTTTGAAAGTCTGGAGCATCCTAAATCAGAAAAGAGTCCGCAGCTAATCGTTGCGCGACATGAACAAAATGCGGCGTTTATGGCCGCTGGCATCGGCCGTTTGACCGGCAAACCAGGGGTTGTCCTGACAACTTCAGGACCGGGAGCATCAAACTTGGCAACCGGCTTGGTAACCGCAACGGCTGAAGGTGATCCGGTTTTGGCTTTATCCGGTCAGGTCAAACGCGCTGATTTGCTGCGAAGTTCTCATCAAAGCATGCGTAACGCCGATCTTTTTGCCCCGATCACCAAATATGCGGCTGAAGTTCAGGACCCCGATAACGTGAGTGAAATAATTGCGAACGCGTATCAAGCGGCTGAATCTGGCAAGCAAGGTGCAAGTTTTGTTTCTATTCCGCAAGATGTCACAGATTCGCCAGTCAACTCGGAACCGATAAAACCACTGGTCGCACCAAAACTTGGACCGGCTAGCCCCAGTGATATGACGTATCTGGCGCACGCCATCAAGGAAGCGTCATTGCCAGTGTTGTTGTTAGGAATGCGGGCATCGTCAAGTGATGTAACAGCAGAGATTCGCGAATTACTTTCAGTAACGGAACTACCTGTTGTGGAAACTTTCCAAGGTGCTGGCATCATTTCTCACCGTCAGATTGACAACTTTTTCGGCCGGGTTGGCCTGTTCCGCAATCAACCAGGTGACATGTTGTTACAACATAGTGATTTGGTCATTGCTATTGGGTACGATCCCGTTGAATATGAACCACGTAACTGGAATGCGGATGGCAAGGCGCGCATCATTGTCATTGATGATGTTCCAGCTGAGATTGATCATAACTTCCAGCCGGAAACTGAACTCATTGGTGATATTTCGCAAACGTTAGATATTTTGGTGCCATTGTTACGTGGCTACCAAGTTGCACCTGGCAGCAAGCGTTATTTAGAAGACCTTCAGGCAAAACTGCAGGATAGCGATGTACCACCGGCAATTGCTGATCAAAAAGTGCTTCATCCGCTCAGCATTGTTGCTGCCTTACAGGAGCGGGTCACGGATGAAATGACCGTTGCTGTTGACGTTGGGAGTCATTATATTTGGATGGCCCGGCACTTCAGAAGTTATGAACCACGACATTTGCTGTTTTCCAATGGGATGCAAACGCTCGGTGTCGCCTTACCATGGGCGATTGCTGCAACGTTGGTTCGCCCAGGAAAAAAGGCTGTCTCAGTTTCTGGTGATGGCGGCTTTCTCTTTTCCGGACAGGAATTAGAAACAGCAGTGCGCTTGCATGCAGACTTAGTGCATATTATTTGGAATGATGGCCATTATGATATGGTAAAATTTCAAGAGGAAATGAAGTACGGTCGTGCAGCTGGCGTTGACTTTGGTCCGGTTGACTTTGTGAAGTATGCAGAAGCATTTGGAGCAAAGGGACTGCGGGTCAATAAACCAAGTGAATTAGGGCAGGTTTTGGATGAGGCGTTTGCTACACCAGGCCCAGTTTTAGTTGATATTCCAGTTGATTATTCTGATAATGCGGAGCTTGGCGCGGCGATGCTTCCTGACCAAATTTACTAAGCTTTTGTTCATTCGTCAGCATTGCGCTTGGCGATCGCGTAATAGGAGGAGACCATCTGTGAATACTGATCGGTTATATCAACATGGCACATTGGCAATGCTTGTACCCGGATTGTTTGCTGGTACGCAAAAGATTGAAGAACTGCTGCAGCATGGCAATACTGGTATTGGCACTTTGACGGGGTTAGATGGCGAACTTGTGATCATTGATAGCAAAGTTTATCAAGTCAATGCACAAGGCGCTGTTCGCGAAGTCGGGTCAGAAGAAGAAGTACCGTTTGCAAACGTGCATTATCAAGCTGATAAATCTGTAGGCAAACTACAAGGACTTGATTTGTCAGGCTTTCAAAAAACGGTTTTGGAACGCCTTCAAACGGCCAATCTTTTTGCTGCAGTACGCGTTGAGGGGCGGTTTACGCAGATGCATACACGCGCGGTGTTGCCACAACAGCCACCGTATCCAACGCTTACTGAAACAGCTTCAGGTCAAAAAGAATTCAACGCTGAGAATATCAAGGGTACATTGATTGGGTATTATTCGCCTGATCTCTATGCGGGTGCGGTGTCACCGGGGTTCCACTTGCATTTTCTTGACGCTGATCATCACATGGGTGGCCATATTCTTGGCTTCGAACTCGACAGTGGCGAATTGTTTCTGCAAAAGTTTAGTGACTTCCAGCTACATCTGCCGACAACCAACGATGCTTTTTTAAAGCAAAAATTTGACACGGCAACACTGGTCGCCGATATTCGCAAGGCTGAGAATTGAGTTAAAGCCTTGTGAGAGGCAGTTGCTGTTGAAGGCCGAACATGTTAACGTGTAAACCAATAACGATTAGAGGTTGCATTTGTCATGAATCCCAACCGCAATGGCCTGAACGCCAGATGCGCGGTTGCAAAAGGGGCGGATGCCGAAATGCCGGATTTGTTCAGAAATCCGACATTGGGCCAGTTGGACAACATCCGCTGGACTGTCGCGAACATCGCGGGGCGCTAATGAATCGGATCACGTTTAGTCATTGTTAGAAAAATGATAAGCTGATGGGTTGATTCTCGCCCGTTGGCTTTTTTTGTGAGCGCGAGCAGGAGCGCTTAGAAACCGGAACATAAGTGGCCTTGAACCTAAATGGCCGGGCTTTGGCCATTTAGGTTCAAGGTCCTTATGTGTAGGTTTCTGCGACTGCGAGCGCGTTATAGAAAGCTAGCCCAGTATCAGTTACGGCCGCCAGTCGAAAGATGCCTTAAATCTAAACGGGCGGCCGGGTTTTGACCATTGCGTCCAAGGTCCTTATGTGTAGGTTTCTGGGCTGGTTCGCGCGTTATAGAAAGCTAACCAAGAGCCGATTATGAGCCACTCAGTCGAAAAATGCTGTGAATTTAAACGGGCCAGCCGTTAGGGCCGACGTCCTTATGTCTAGGTTTCTGCGACTGCGAGCGCGTTATAGAAAGCTAACCCAGTATCAGTTACGGCCGCCAGTCGAAGATGCCTTAAATCTAAACGGGCGGCCGGGTTTTGACCATTGCGTCCAAGATCCTTATGCGCAGGTTTCTGGGCTGGTTCGCGCGTTATAGAAAGCTAACCTCGCTCCCCGAGCCTCGCATTCTCAACCTATCAAAAACTTCAAAAGGAGCAAACTATTGGCACAGTCAGAATCAAATCAAGTCAAACGTGAACTCAAAACTCGCCATCTCTCCATGATTGCCTTAGGCGGCAGCATCGGCACTGGTCTCTTTGTTGCCAGTGGGAGTGCGATTGCCACCGCTGGACCAGGCGGGGCCATTGCTGCGTATGTCGGCATTGGGTTGATGGTCTTTTTCCTAATGACCAGTCTCGGTGAAATGGCTACCTATGTTCCCGTTTCGGGGTCGTTCTCCGAGTATGCTAGCCGATTTGTTGATCCGGCATTTGGGTTCGCACTTGGTTGGAATTATTGGTTCAATTGGGCAATCACGGTGGCCGTTGATGTGTCCACCACCGCAATCGTGATGCATTTTTGGCTGCCAGATGTGCCTGGATGGCTGATTTCAATGGGGTTCTTAGCGTTGATTTTTGTCATCAACATTATTTCTGTTAAGTCCTTTGGTGAAACTGAGTATTGGCTTTCATTAGTCAAAATTGTCACAGTGCTGGTCTTTCTTGTTGTTGGTCTATTGACCATCGTTGGGATCATGGGCGGCAATGGACCGATTGGTTTGAAAAATTACACAACCGGAGCGGCGCCATTTGTTGGTGGTTTGCCAGCTACCCTAGCCGTTTTCGTCGTTGCTGGTTTTTCTTTTCAAGGGACTGAACTGATTGGCATTACCGCGGGAGAAAGTGCCACGCCGGAAACGAGTATTCCTAAAGCGATTAAACAGGTGTTTTGGCGAATTTTGCTCTTTTATATTTTATCTATTGCGATCATTGCTGCCATCATTCCCTATACCAGCCCGAATTTATTAGGTGCGAGTGTCGATCAAGTTGCGATTTCGCCATTCACTTTGGTATTTGATCGCATTGGGTTAGCAGGAGCGGCCAGCGTCATGAACGCGGTCATCTTGACATCGGTTTTGTCCTCGGCTAACTCAGGGATGTATGCCTCGACCCGCATGTTGTGGGCAATGGGTGGTTCCGGTTTTGCGCCGCGCGTTTTCCAGAAAACGAATAACCGGGGGATTCCAGTTGCAGCACTGCTGTTAACAACCTTGGTTGGTGCTTTCACCTTTTTAACCAGCATTATGGGACCGCATGTCTATCAACTACTGGTTGCAGCTTCTGGTCTGACTGGATTTCTTGCATGGTTAGGCATTGCTGTCTCACATTTTCGCTTTCGGCGCGCTTTCGTGAAGCAAGGACACGATCTGAGTGAACTCAAGTATCATGCAAAATGGTTTCCGGTTGGCCCAATTCTGGCGATTATTATGAGTCTCATTGTCATCGTTGGTCAGGATTTGCAGGCAGTTCAAAATTTTGCCTGGGGTCGATTACTGGTTTCCTACATGTCAATCCCGCTTTTTATTGTCTTATTCGTCTGGTACAAAGTGAAGCATCGGACAAAAATGATTCCGTTAGACCAAGTTGATCTGTCCGCTCACCGAGATCACCGAAATTAACGATGCAAAAAGGCAGTTTCCACACATTGAACTGAGTGGGAACTGCCTTTTTAGGTGATGCTATCACCACTTAAAAGTACCAGTTTCTGATGAGCGTGCTGAAGCTGTTTTGCCGAGATAAAGGCGGCGAATCAACATATAAAGTTGGAAAATAGCACTGTCGTCATCATCAATAATCCAAGTGGCAACCTCGCCTTTGAAATCCGATGGTGCTGCTGCTCTAATGGCGGCTTCATTGTCGACACTGGTAATCACCAAGTCAGCTTCCTGACAAGGCGCATCATCTGGCAACAAATCAACGACACTAAGATCGTCCAGAAAGTTTACCAAACGGCGATTGAGGAGATCATGTCCTAGGTAAACCAGCTTCACTTGCACAACTGGTGTTTCTGAGAAGTATCGCAAATAAGGAGCCAAAAGATAATGAATAATGCGCAAAAATCCTGCATTTTTACCAAGAAAACGACGGTAGGCAGGGGTGTCTGGCAAACCAGCGATGAACGTTTGCAAGGTATGGTACAGCTTAGTCTCTGTGTATGGCAGCCCTTCAGGTTGATAGTAATCCACGATGTGCATGAAATCGCCGCCCAGAAACTCATTGTTCAACGCGATCCGAGCTAGATTCAGAACTAGCTCGTGTTCGTGATAAACATCGAAATCACTGTCAGGTCGAACATGAGCATTCAAAAAAGCCAAGAGTCGCTTAGTGAAATCTGTCGTCACGGTTTTTTTGTCACTTAGGTAGCGGATAAAAGCATCACTCGTGGCGTCAGTTGGTAAAAATGTAATGGTGCGATTTTGCTGAAAGTAGAAGAAGTCGTTTTCGCTTTTCATAAACCGTGTGTCGTAAGCAGGAAACATTTCTTTCGTGTAAACCGGATATTGAAAAGGTGAATACTCATCGAAAATTTTGTCAAATGGCGCTGCGCCGTCAACGAAATGGTTGCCACTTATGCGTACGCGGCTGATGGCCCAAAACAATACTTCTTCAAGAATATCGACTGGATTCTTTTTGGCACTGGGTAAGGCGGTGTATTCCTGAACAATTTTTTGTTCATCTAAAACTTTGAATGGCCAATCGACGCCGTGGTAGCCAATCCAATAGAAGGCGAACAAGAACAATCTGATGCGGCTTTCCTGACCGGCAAAGCCTAAGTCGCTAAAGGACAACTTAAGCTGATATCGTTTAAGAAGATTACGGAGAGCAGACGTCTTGCGAACCAACGTGGAACGGCTGATATAATGGGCACGACAGAACTTGTCTGTGGACGGGTGATTAGCTTGCACAATGTAATCGACAAATTGGAACGCGATAGCGTGCTGCAACAAATACAGATGATAATCGTCCACTGTAATATCGATATCGACCAGAAGACTGATTTGTTTCCGTTTCATTTTTTCTGGATGTTTTGTTAAAACTGTCAAGTCGCGGAAAAGTTCCTGCAGGATGTTATACCCTTGCTGATAGGAAAGGTCTAGGTGCTGACTGAGGGTATTGATCGTGTATGTTTGCACATTGGTATCTTTGATCGCTGCGAACATTTGGAACTTCTGCAGATCAGCGCGATCTAAAAAAGTTTGTTCATACAGCATGGTACACCCCCTTATCTAAAAGCAATTCACCCCTACCTACGTCAATTATAACAAAAAAAGTAAAAATGATGACAGTTTGTTAGTGAAACATTGAACTTTAGGGAAACCCGCTATTTTCTAAAGCCGAGTAAATGAACAATAACAATTTGGTATAGTTTTTAGACCCGACTTGTACTCGTAACAGGGGTGAATACCTGCGTCTTGACAAAGTATGACGTATAATAAAAGACACAAAATCGTATTTTAGGGGTGGGGAGTCCATGGAAGCCAATCACGACATCTTTTTGTCGATGTCCGACGCTGAAAAGCTCAATTTGTTTCACGCCATTATCTCGGCACGAATTGCGCAGACGCCGGTGAGAACGCAGTTGGCTGGTGATCACGCACATTATTCGGTTGTCGGCGATGTGAATTTAAAACAAATTGCGGCGATTACTAATCGTAACTATGGGAGTGTCTATAATACCTACACTGGGTTGGTTAACTCTCTGGAGGAGATACTGGGTCGCAAGCATGCGTCCACTAAAATGTTGTTTGCCATTCCAATTGATGAATTTCGCTATGATCTGGTGAAAAAGTCGAACCCATATCGTTTTTTGGACGCAGTTTTATATAAGCGCTATCAAAACTTTGATGACTTTTTAATGGCGTCCGATAGTTCCAAAGCCACCATTTTGCGACATCTGAAACCTATTCGCGGTTACGCCAAAACCTGTGGGGTTCAATTTTCATATGAGACATTGTCGTTTATTGGGTCAGAATTAAATATCCGAATTTTTTTGGGGTTAACATATTGGTTAGCAACGAATGGCGCGGATTGGCCATTTGAAAATATGACGCATGAGCGTGCCAGCGAAATTCTTGATGCCGTTCTTAAAGCCTTTAAGGGCGGCGATGTGAATGTCGTGACACGTGAATTGTTGCTCTATTACATTGCGGTGGCACATCAACGCATTTTGACAGGGCAGGTGTTGACGCATGATCCGGATTCACAGATTTTACGGTATCCAATGCCAAATCTGTTTTCACCAATTGCTGAAGCGCTGACTGACGGACATCCAGTTTTAGATGGCTTATCTGAGCAGCAGCAACAAGGGGAAAGCGATGCGCTCTATTTTCTGTTTAATTTTGCGCCGCTGTATATTGTCAGTGATGGCCCGCTTGAGCGACGTGTGATCGAACGGTACAACCGCTATAATCCCGAAATTTATCAGTTGATTCAAGCCTTCTTTGCGTGTTTCCCATATAACTTTAAGCTACATCTGCACTTGCCAGAAGAGACGTATAATCTGTTGTTAGCCAATATGCTGAGTGTCACCGTCAGCGTGTTGGTGTTCAAAAAAGACTTCACAACAACTTTACTCGCTGAGTTCAGTTCCAACATGCAGCAGACCAAAGATGATCCGGCTTTCTATGCTCAGATCAAAGCCACGCTTGAAAAAGTAGTGGATGAAGAACATCTCGAATCGTTTGACGGGTACATTGATGTTTTGGCCGAAGCGCTGTATCGCAACTTGCACCAACTACTCATCCAATTTCAGCCGCCAAAGAAAATTGTGGTTGCGCCAGTTGTTGAACAAACGATTACGGGCTATATTGACTTGCTAGCGTTTTTGCACGCTATCCCATTTGTCGAATTAGCGTCGCCCAATGCTAATCTGAAAGATGCCGATTTGGTCATCACGACTTCGGTTGAGCCAGTCAAAAAAGTAGCCGGCAAGGCACAGATATTCCCATGGCATATCAATGTTAGCAATGACCATTACGGCCAACTGTATGCCTTACTCCGTGAACTTTGGGATAAAAAAGTTTTAGAAGATGCCCGGTTCATTTATTAAAAGACAAATAGCTGCTTGCATTTGGGCCAAGAGGACTGGCTCCCATTATTTTTGAATAAAAACAGTGTAGGCGCTTGTTAATCAGTGCTAAATGCGGTAATTTTAAGAATGAATAGCAAACACGTCTGAAGCGTCTATTGGATGATCAAGAGAGACAGCGGTTGGTGAAAGCTGTCAGCCATCCATATTCCAGCGCCTTAGTGGGTAGTGATGAACTGCACGGCCACTGACCGTTATCAGTTATTGAGGGTGGCGCATAGGCGTCAAACTTGGGTGGCACCGCGGAATGGCCTTTCGTCCCAACGAGATGGAAGGCTTTTTGTGTGCACTGAGATTTCAGACGCATCATGACCATATGAGGAGGACAAACCATGTTAGATCTAAAACTGATCCGGCAAAAACCGGAATGGGCCAAGGAAAAGTTAGCTGCACGTGCGATTAAAGGTGAAGAGATTGATGAATTATTAGCTTTGGATACGCGCCGGCGTCAGGTGACCGTTCAAACTGAAGAGCTTAAAGCCAAGCGCAATGATGTTTCAGGCCAAATTGCGGTTATGAAACGTAACAAGGAAAATGCTGACGATCAAATCAAGGCCATGCGGGAAGTAGGCCAAAAGATTGCGGCTTTAGACAAAGAACTCGCCCAGCTGAATGAAAAAGTAACCTACATTCTCGTCCGATTGCCAAACTTTCCGGCTGATGGCGTGCCAATGTCGTTAAATGAAGACGATTCCCGTGAAGAATACAAATGGGGAAACATACCAACGTTTGATTTTGAACCAAAGCATCACTGGGATATTGGTGAAAAATTAGGCATTCTGGATTTTGAACGCGCGGCAAAGGTTGCCGGTAGCAGATTTGTTTACTATAAGGGCGCTGGTGCACGTCTTGAACGCGCCGTCTATAACTTCTTCTTGGATGAGCACCAAAAAGAAGGGTATGAAGAAATCATTCCCCCATACCTCGTTAACAATGATTCTATGTTCGGTACTGGTCAATTTCCAAAGTTCACTGATGCGACCTATACGATCACGAATGATGGTGAACCACTGACTCTGATTCCAACAGCAGAAGTGCCTTTGGTCAACTATTATCGGAATGACATTATTGATGCTGAAAAACTTCCAGTTAATTTCACCGCACTTACACCGGCTTTTCGTTCTGAAGCTGGCAGTGCCGGTCGCGATACTCGCGGCTTGATCCGGATGCATCAGTTTAATAAGGTCGAAATGGTCAAGTTCTGCAAGCCTGAAGATTCTTGGAAAGAACTTCAAAACTTGATTCACGATGCCGAAGATCTTTTGCAAAAGCTCGGATTGCCTTATCATGTCATCACGCTGGCAAGTAATGACGCTAGCTTCACCAGTGCGAAGACGAATGATCTGGAAGTCTGGATGCCAGCGCAAGATCGCTATCGTGAGATCTCAAGTTGCAGCAATTGCACTGATTTTCAGGCGCGTCGTGCACAAATTCGCTATCGTGATGACGACGGCAAATTGCAGTTTGTCCACACGCTCAATGGCTCAGGGCTTGCTGTAGGGAGAACAGTGGCTTCTATTTTGGAAAATTATCAGCAAGCTGATGGTTCTGTGAAAATTCCTGATGTGCTTGTACCATACATGCAAGGACAAACCGCAATCACCAAGGAAGATTAATTGTTTCATGCATCTTTATGCAGTGAATCGCAAATGATTCACTGCTTTTTTAATGCAAACGTTCGGACTTTAAATTCTTAGCAAAACCTCATTTAAAAAGTGTTGACGCGGGTTCGTAAAGTTGATAATATATTCTCCGTTGTCAAATTCATAACCGATTCCGAGATTCATATCGGTTGCATGTTTATTCAAAAAGTTGTTGACATATTTCAACAGCTAGTGATAATATATGAAAGTTGTCTTTTGACAAGGTCGTCCTTTGAAAACTGAACAAAGTTTCGTTTAAATGTGCAGGGTCCTTGGTACTTC
>NZ_JBSOQX010000017.1:0-68930 GCF_053819265.1 Lacticaseibacillus sp. 30 | reverse complement strand
GGCAAAAATCAGGTGCATCGGAAGCCTAACCCCTGCGACAACTTTTGACCACAGCAATCAGGCCTGCGTGCCCTTCTGCCAGATCGAAAAGCTTCAGCGAAACCTTCCTGCCAGTAAACGTTTTTCTATAGGAGCCTCTTTCAATAGCCTTATCGCTTACTTATCCAAATCCACAAACCGTGTCAAAATCATCATCACAACGCCACCGACGGCCATCGAGATGGCTTCGCCAAGCGCGATGGTAGCATAGGTTGGCCAGAATGGGACTTTCATGAGGATGGTCAGTTCGCCGGCAATGGTGAACATGGATAAGGCAAAAAAGATGCCCATGATGGTGAATTTAGCCCATTTTGGCTGGACGAGTTTGGCTAACCAGCGGCTGATGATGATGAAGACGAGCGTGCCGAGGGTGCCGATTGGGACATCGAGGAGTGCGGTTGGTGAGGTTAAATTGGCCAAAAAAACACCCAGCGTGACGGCCCAGACATAACGGCGGTTGAAGAGTGCCGTATAGTTGAGCATCTCGGAGAACCGAACTTGTACGACCCCGAAGCTGAGTGGACTGAGCATGAGGGTCATCACGACGTAAATGGACGTGATCATGGCGGTTTTGGCGAGACTGACGATTGAACGATGGGTGGTTGAAGTTGTTTGCATGTTTGTTCTCCTTTGTGGCTATGCCAGTAGTAACGACGATCAAAGGAAAGTAAGTATCGTCGTGGAAGGATTGCCTTCCGTTTTCAGTTTTGGTGTTGCAATGCATTCAGTTTACTTTTCGAGCCAGCCGCCGTCAATGGGAATCACGGTTCCATGAATATAATCAGCAGCATCGCTGGCCAGAAATAAGGATAATTGCGCGACTTCCTCGGGCTTGGCCCAGCGTTTGGCTGGGGTTTCTTGAGCAACCCACGCAGCCATTTTCCCGTCGCCGGCAAAATCAGCGGCGTTCATGGGCGTGTTGATAGCGCCTGGTGCGAGCGCGTTGGCGCGAATGCCCTTGGCGGCGTAATCGAGGTCTAATTGCTTGGTGAGGCCGATGACGGCGTGCTTAGCAGCGGTATACGCCACGCCGCCACCACCACCGACTAAACCAGCGATGGAACTCATATTGATGAAAATACCGTGACCACGAGCCAGCATCCCCGGCAGCAGCGCCTTGATCATTAAGAACTGACTGGTAAGATCGACATCGAGAATGTGCTGCCATGCCGAGAGCGCCGTATCGGTCACAGTTTGATAACCATCCAACACGCCCGCCGTATTGCAGACAATATCTGGCTGATATTGAGCCGCAATCGCTGCTGCCGTGGCAGGATCGCTCACATCGGCCTGAATGGCGTCTGTGAGGTTGCTAATTGGTTGGAGGTCAATTCCTACCACAGTGGCACCAGCTGCCTGAAAAGCCGCCGCCTGCGCCGCACCGATGCCAGAAGCCGCGCCGGTGATGATGACGGTCTTGTCGGTGAAGTCGAAATGCGTCATTCGTTCACAAGCTGCCAATCTTCAGCCAAAATGTCACAGTCAGTCGGTGACCAGAGACTGAAAGCTTCGTCGGCAGTTTTGATCAAAAAATACGGATTCAAAGTATCGCCTTCGAATTTGCCTTCCGGAACTAGTTGCACATACAACTCAGTACCTTCCCAGCCGGTGCGAACGGCCTTCTTGCCGGCTTTAAGGGACGGTAAAATTGCTTCAAATGTCATGTCGATCATTCTCCTTCTTTTAAAATGCGTTCTCCAGATGGCCGTCGGTTATTGTGAAGAAAGCCTGTTAGCCGAGCCAATACTTGGTCAACTCTCCAGTGCCACTTTGTCAAACCAAGCTAACCGTGCCAGTTCGCGCTCATTGTCTAAAATCAGTGCATTTAGTATACGCGTTTTACCAGCTGACTGACAATGGGTTGCCCTATCCTTTTAAGGTCATACCGACATTTTCGATATCAAAAAAGAACAGCCTCAAGTGACAGACTGTTCTAAAAAAGTGGTACTTACAGGTTAATCACCTGCATGAGTACCTCGGAAACACGCGCCCGTTCTTTCTCTGGTAAGTGGGTTAAGTATTTCACCACCGCTAATGTGCTAATATCGCTCATTTCGGGAGCAATGAAGAAGTCGCCTACCTGCATATTTAAAGCCCGCGCAATGTCGGTCAATTTTTTTACGCTGATATTGTTGACGTCTCCACGCTCCATTCGCGAAATCAGACTGATCGAGACGCCGGATCGCTCCGCCAACTTCTCAATCGTCAAGTTCAAACTGCGGCGCTGTTGGTGCACCAATTTCCCGATATTGTCTAACATGGTTTCCCCCACCTTTAATGTGCGGCGTTATGCTTTAACATTAGATGAAACGCCGGGCTATCAAAAGATTTTATAATATTATTTAATAATCTAAAGATGGCCTATTCTCACAGAACATAACCGCACTGATCCCCCACATCAACTCACCAATTCTTGCTCTATAACTATTGTAAACGCTCGCAATGAGGAACTGCCAAAAATCAGCTTAATTAATTAAAAAATACACAATAAAAAAACAATGCCAATTTATTCAGCATTGTTATTTACTTTCCGCGGTTGCTGGCACAAAGGCCCATAAGCTGCCACGTGTGAACTGTTCGCCATCCGAGGTGTCCAATTCACTGATACTATTATTCGGCGGAATGCGCATCGCATCACGCGCAGAATCGAGATCGGCACCGAGGTATGTGCTTAATAACAGCATGCCGATTAAACCGTGCGCCACAACGAGCACTTTGCCGTCTGGATGGGCATCATAAATCCGATTGATTGCCCGCCGTCCACGTTTTAACGCATGGGCAAATGATTCTGCACCGATACGCTGGTTATCAAACGCCGTCAAATGATGATAATAATGATCAATCTCAGGATCATCCTGGACAGAAGTGAGCGGCTGACCATCCCATTTGCCTAAATCTACCTCGCGCAAATCACGATCCGTCACAATCGGCGGTTGAACGACTCGGCTTTGGGCCACAATTAATTCAGCCGTTGTTTGCGCCCGCGGCATCGGACTGGCATAGATGCCCGCAAAACCAGTCGTCGCCAAAAAGCGTCCAACTGCGATCGCACCATCGCGGCCACTCGCTGTCAACGGCGTATCGGTTCGTCCACCGTTAAATCGCCGCGCCAAATTCGTTTCCGTCTGTCCATGCCGCACAAAGTAAAACTTGGTCATCTTCTGCACGCTCCTTATAAACACGTTCATCAGGCCAGCAACCGGTCCGACGCACGTTCTGTCTTTGACCATAGTGTAGCAAAAGCGCACCAAATTAGCGGCAATAATCAGAAAAGTTCAGTCCAACTTAACCAAAACTGTAACGATTAGGCCTATTACGTCAGCATTTTGACGACATCAACGACAAGAATGTGCTTACTCGTCTAGAAATGTGTGGGTAAGACATTTGTACGCAAAAAGCCGAACATGCAAGTTTCACATGTTCGGCATTCTTACGCGATCATTGAAGCACAGCACTCAGTAGGCGTTTACTGGGCAGCTTTAACCCCTTGATGATCTGCTTCGGCTTCAGCTTTATAAGCCGCTACTTCGTCATCAGCGGCAAAAATGTAATGTTCAGGATAAACCTCAACCATTTTACGTTTCTTGTTGTCGCCTTCGACCTTGCTGGCGTCATACGGCAGCGGCACGCGTCTGCGCTCAACATCTGGATCAGGTACCGGAATCGCTGAGAGTAAACTCTTGGTGTAAGGGTGTAGCGGATGACTATAAACTTCATCCGCCGTTGCCAATTCAACCAACCGTCCATAATGCATAACAGCGATACGGTCTGAGATATACTTGACCATCGATAAATCATGCGCAATGAACAGGTACGTCAACCCTTGGCGATCCTGAATGTCCTTCAGCAGGTTGACGACCTGCGCCTGAATGGAAACGTCCAGCGCGCTGATCGGTTCATCGGCGATAATGAACTTAGGCTGTACGGCCAATGCACGGGCAATCCCGATCCGCTGGCGCTGACCACCGGAGAACTCATGGGGATAGCGAGTTGCGTGATCGGCGTTTAAACCGACTTCTTCCAACAACTGCTCAACTTGATGATCACGATCAGCGTTGTTTTTGGCCAAATGATGAATATCAATGCCTTCCGCGATGATGTCTTTGACTTTCATCCGCGGATTTAAGGACGCATAAGGATCCTGAAAAATCATCTGCGTTGCTCGGCGGAAAGCCAGCATCTGTTTGGAGCCATTTTTCAGTTTGGCAATGTCCTTGCCATTGTACAAAATCTCGCCGCTGGTTGGGTCGTACAAGCGAATGATCGCCCGACCAGTGGTGGTTTTACCAGAACCAGATTCACCAACCAAGCCCAATGTTTCGCCCTCATAAATATCAAACGAGATATCCTGAATGGCTTTCACTTGGTCTTTTTTCCCGGCATTGAAGGTTTGAACCAAGTGCTTGACGGACACAAGAACCTTTTTGTCTTTTTTGTCGACCACGTTAGTTCACCACCTTTTCATCTTGATGTTTACTTGCCCATAAGGCATGTCGCCGCGCAATTTCTGGCGGTAATTCCACTTTCGGTGCGCCTGGTGCTAATAGCCAAGTTGCCGCCGAATGGGTCGGTGAGATCTTGAAGAATGGCGGTTCCTGCTCGAGGTCAATCGCCATCACGTATGGATTCCGCGGTGCGAACGCGTCACCTTTTGGCGGATCAAGCAAGTCCGGTGGTGTCCCAGGAATGGCGTATAGTCGATCACTCTTGGTTTCAAGTGTTGGCATAGCTTCAAGCAACCCCCACGTATACGGATGCTGGGCATTGTAAAAGATTTCGTCAACCGTACCATACTCAACAATCTTGCCAGCATACATAACCGCAACACGATCGGCAATCCCAGCAACTACGCCAAGGTCATGGGTGATGAAAATGATTGAGGTGTCGATCTTCGACTGAATTTCTTTCAACAGATGAATAATTTGTGCCTGAATCGTCACGTCCAAAGCGGTTGTTGGTTCATCAGCCAGCAGAATCTGCGGGTGATTGATGATCGCAATGGCAATGACAATCCGCTGACGCTGCCCACCAGAGAACTGATGTGGATAGTCCTTTAAGCGACCGCCGGCATCCTTGATGCCAACCAAATCCAACACGCGTTCAGCTTCCTTGAGCGCATCGGCTTTACTGATTTTACTATGCAACAGTAACGGCTCTGCCACTTGTTTCCCAATGGTCATAGTTGGATCCAGTGAGGTCATCGGGTCTTGGAAAATCATGGCGACATCATTGCCACGCATAGCATTAAGCTGTTTCTCGGACTTTTTGAGAATGTCCTCGCCGTTAAACAGCACTTCGCCATGCGTAATTTTCGCATTCGGGGCTAACAACCCCATCACCGTTCGTACGGTAACGGATTTACCAGAACCAGACTCACCAACAATGGCCAGCGTCTCACCTTTGTTAAGGTCAAAATTGACATTGCGGATGGCGTGGACAGGGCCGGCATAGGTGGCAAAGTCAATCTGTAAATCTTTTACTTCTAGAATTTTACTCATTTTGCCACCTCCTAATGTTCACTGCGCGGATCAAAGGCATCGCGCAAACCATCAGCCAGCAAGTTGAAGGCCAGCATCAGAATGACAATCACGATCGCCGGATATAACAGCTGATATGGCAGCACTTGCAGATTCTTTTGACCATCTGACAGCAAGGTCCCAAGACTAGCAGTCGGTGCTGGCAGCCCAATCCCGATATAACTCAGGAAGGCTTCAAAGAAGATTGCTGTCGGAATGGTGAACATCGTTTGAATAATAATCGTTGAACTCAAATTAGGGATCAGATGTTTAAAGGCAATTTTGATGCTCGACTCGCCTAACGTTCTAGCAGCTAAGACGAATTCCTGATCTTTTAACTGCAACGTCTGCGCACGAATGAGTCGAGCCATGGTCACCCACCCAGTGAAGGCAATCGCTAAGATAATGGAGGTCAAACCAGGACGGAAGACCAGCAGCATCAAAATGACAACAACCAAGTTAGGAATACTGGAGATGATTTCAATAACACGTTGCATCAACGTATCGGTCATGCCCCCGCGCCAGCCGGAGATGATGCCGTAGAAAACCCCGATGGTCAAATCGAAGAAGGTTGCGACAATCCCGATGAACAGTGAAACTCGGGTGCCGACCATGATTCGAGACAACAGGTCACGGCCAAGGTAATCGGTACCCAGCAAGAAGTAAACATTTTTACCCATGCCGGCGTATTTGTTTTGACCGTTCATGTAGCCGTTCAAACCTGGCAAATCAATACCTGGCCATTTGGGCGGCAGGTTCGCATAGTTCAGGCTCTGTTTGTTTGGATTAGAAGGTGATAACCAGATAGAAATGATAGAAATGAACGCGATGAAAACGAGCACCCACAGGGAAATCACTGCGGCCTTGTTTTTCTTCAATCGCCGAATCGCATCTTGCGTGAACGTCAGCGCAGGCGTGGCAATACGTTCCTGTTCAGCCGCATCCACTTTAACATGCTTGAATGCATCTGGACTTAATTTACTTGTTGCCATTAGTTTGCCTCCCCGCTCAATCGGATTCGTGGATCAATGAAGCCGTAAAGAATATCGACGACAAGGATCACAACCGTCAGCATGGCACTGTAGAGAATGGTCAGTCCCATGATAACTGGGTAATCGTTGGTCGTAATTGACTTAACGAATTGTTCCCCAATCCCGGGGATCGCAAAGATGTTCTCGACAACCAGTGAGCCGACCATTAAGTCAACAGCCATTGGTCCGATGATGGTCACAATCGGAATCATTGAGTTACGCAGCGCATGCTTGGCAACAACTTGCCAGCGTGATTCACCTTTGGAACGTGCCAGTTCGATGTAATCAGAACTAAGCACATCGACCATTTCAGTTCGCATGAATCGGGCCGTTTGGGCAAGCGGTGCGATCGCCAAGGCAACTGTCGGCAAAATGCTATAAGAGAAGCCACCCCAAAGTGCTACTGGAAAGGCGCCAGTTTTGAAAGCAAAAAGCTGCAGCAGTGCGGCGAACACGAAGTTAGGAATTGAGCGACCGAGAATGGCAAAAATGGTAGCAGTCGCGTCAACCCATGTGTTCTTGCGGATCGCGGCAATGGCACCAAGCAAGATCCCAGCAAGTGTGCCGACGACCATCGCCTGTGCGCCAATTTGTAGAGATGGTCCAATCCGAGAAGCGATTAAGTTTGACACGGTTTGGCCAGGAAATTGATAGGACATTCCAAAATCGCCATGTGAGATTCCGACAATATACGTTAGGTATTGCATCCAAACCGGCTTATCCAATCCATACTGTTTCTTCAAAATCAGCAGTTGATCTGCTGGAATTTTGGGGTTGTTAAACGGCGTCCCCGGCAACAACTTCATCAGGAAGAAGGTAGCGCTGGCAACAATAAACAGTGTCAGGAGCAGGAAGCCGATCCGTTTTAAAATATATTTGACCATGATTCACTCCTGTTTATGGGCACACGCCCTGATAAGCAAACAGCGTTGTCCGCCGCAGAACACGAGACAACGCCGTTTGTGAGAACTACTTATTTGAAACTAGCAGGCAGTTATTCGTAACTGCTCACGTTTTGGTTTAAAAACGCGGTTGTTAGACCATAATCCGACTAAGTTCTACTTAACTTTCGCATTCACAAAGTTGTAGGAATTGGTTGGGTTGTAATTCAAACCGGTAATGGTCTTACGCTGCAAGGTTGTTTGTACCCGTTGATACAGCGGTACAACGCCTTGTTCCTTCGTCAACAGTTCTTGGGCCTTGAGTAAGGTGTTCCAACGAGCGGTTGCGTTGGTCGCATCGGTCGTCTTGGACTGCTTGATCAAAGCATCGTATTCAGCATTTGACCACTTGCCATCGTTGTAACTGTTATCGGAGGTGAACAGATCCAAGAAGGAAATAGCATCTGGGAAATCAGCACTCCAAGCGGAGATAACCATATCGAACTGACCATTTTGGGAACGAGATAGACGCGTCTTGAATGGTACTGTAGCGATGGTAACTTTCAGACCTGGCAGGTTCTGTTGCAAGGTGCTCTGGAAGTATTCGGCAGAACGCTTAGCATTGGTCGTATCGTCTGTCAGCAGTTCCAAAGTTGGTGCGGACTGACCGACTTCTTTCAAACCTTCTGTCCACAACTCTTTAGCCTTGGCTGGATCGTACTTAACAGCGGAGGATTCAGCTTTAGATGCCGTCTTGGAGAAGTCTTGACCGTTCTTTTCGAACAATCCTTCAGGGGTCACATTGTTGGCCGCGATGGAAGCATCATTCAGAACCTTCTTAATGTATGCCTCGCGATCAATCGACATGGAAATTGCCTGACGAATCTTGGTGTTCTTAAAGATTGGATCCTTCTTCTCGTTCAATTCAAGATAGAAGGTCGCACTTTGCTTGAGGCCTTTGAAATCAGACATGGATTTTGCTTGAGCCGCTTGTTCACCTTGCAAAGCTGCGATATCAAGTTTCTTCGACTGATACAGGTTCATCGCGGTTTGCGAATCCTTAACAACTTGACCATTAAGGGTATCGATGTGAACGTTCTTAGCATTCCAGTAAGTAGTGTTCTTAGTTTCTTTCCAAGTGTTGCCAGTGCCGTTCCAGTTCTTCAACTGGTAAGGACCATTGGACAAGATGTACTTGGAAGTAGTTCCGAATTTCTTACCAGATTTTTCAACGAATTTCTCATTTTGTGGGAAGAATGCTGGGTTAACCAACATGGTCTTGAAATAAGGAATCGCGTGATCCAAGGTGACTTTCAAAGTCGTCTTGTTGACGGCGGTAACCCCAAGCGTGCTGGCCGCTTTTTTACCGGCTGTGATGTCATCAGCGTTTTTAACGCCTGAATATAGGTAGGCGTATTGCGACTTGGTCTTCGGTTCAACCGTCCGCCGCCAAGCAAACACAAAATCTTGGGCTGTGACTGGATCACCGTTACTCCATTTAGCATTACGTAACTTGAAGGTATAGGTCTTCCCGCCATCAGTAACAGTTGGTTGACTCTTGGCCATGGCATTTTCCAATTTGCTGCCATTGTACCGATACAAGCCATCCATGGTATCAATCAATGCCTGACCAGAAATAGCATCGGTGGTCGTTGATGGATCCATCGTGGAGATCACATCACTCTCCATCCGTGTAATCGAAGTACCTTTACTGCTGCTAGAAGAATTAGAACCACAGGCTGCTAACACCCCTGCAAGCGCGAGCGCAGAGCCCGCAACCATTGTCTTTCTAAATTTCATCCTGTTCCCTCCTAAAATGATTGAACTTACCTTACATTAGAAATCCATTAATGTAAATAAGCGAATCCTCAATTTCGCCTAAAAAAACTAATTCTTTGATCTTACTTTTGTCACATTTATGCTACCGATCTCAAATTAAAAATTGTATATCCCGTAAATATTCTCTAGATGGATTCCTTATTTATAGGCAGTAAGAAGCCCACCTAAGCTAATAATTCACACGCGTTTTTGTTTTCATTTTGATTGATGATGCTAAGAATAGCTTATATTAAATAACACTGGCAAGAATCGAAAAATCGTCAAATAGTGGACTAATATTCGGCTTTTGCTCATAGAATTTTCGCTTTTGTCAGACAAGCTGCCATCTTATACAAATAAAGCTGAGCAAATGCTCAGCTTTATTTAACCGCTTTCATATGTTTCACTTGGATTTATTGAACTGAAGCCTTCGTTCGCCGACTGCGAATTGTTCGAAAAATGACAATTATTAATCCAACCACGGAAACAATGGTTGCTAACCAGAAAACAAAGGCCAATGCATGCAGGAATGGTGCCCCCGACTGCGGCGAAATTCGCGTGACGCCTGGCAACTGGGCAAAAAGTAACGTAGCACCAAAGCTGATGCCGATGGTCATTCCGATGGTTCGCGCCAACGAGTTCAGCGATCCGGCCACACCAGAGACACTGGCATCAACCGCCCCCATCGTTAAGGCATTGTTTGGCGAAAGGAACAACGCCATGCCCGCTCCATTGAGCACAATCGGCCAGATGATGGGTGCCATCGACAATTTTGCTGGATAAAAGGCATAGCCGACTTGTGACACAATCAGGACTAACAAGCCCAGAATCGTGAGATAGTAACGATTCCAATGATCGGCAAGCCAGCCGGCAAACGGTGTAATCATCAACATGACAACACTTTGTAGCATCATCAACAGGCCGCTTTCAAAGGCAGAAATGCCGCCGTAACTTTGCAAATAGAATGGCAACAAAATGTTGGAAACGGAGTTAACCAACATGACGATCAGCAGCACGCTGACGGATATTAAATAATCGGGATTATGCATCAATGCTGGCGCAATCCACGGTGACTTGGCACGTTGATCTTGGATGAAAGCCAACAACGTCAAAATCGCCCCACCAGCAAGGATGAGAAATCCTAACAGATGTTGCGTCGGCTGCTGAAGCCAATAGCCACTGGCAAAGGTCAAGATCATCCCGCCAGTAAACAGATTTTGCCCTGTCCAATTGGCGTTACCCCAGACTTGCTTAATCTCTCCAGTTGCTGGCCGGCGCAGTGGCAAAAGTCGCATCCCCGCAAACACGATCAGCAGACCAACTGGGACATTGAAAAGGTAAATCCATCGCCAGCTTGCCCAAGTAATCAAAATGCCACCAAATGCCGGGCCGGAAATCGACCCGACGGAAACAAACATTGAGATCACCGCTAACGCCTCTGCCCGATTAGCATCAGGAAAGTATTGGCTAACGATGCCCATCGAATTCGCCATGATCATCGCCGACCCAACGGCTTGAATGACGCGACCGGCAAGGATGGTTAGATAAGTCGGCGCGATCCCAGTTAACAATGAACCAACAATGAATACCATTTCGCCGATCAAAAAGACAAGATTTTTTGAGACCAAATCACCGATATGGCCAAACATGACCAGTAAAACAGAGGTCGTAATGAGGCCGATGGACACAATCCAAGTCGCGGCACTGCTGGAAATCATGAGATCCGCCGAAATTTTCGGCATGGCCAAGTTCGTACTCGACCCAGACAGAGCCGTTAATAACGACATCATCCCCAAAACAATTAAAATTTTAATTCGTTGCGCGCGTGGCATGGTCATCACCATCACACCCTTTCGGACTGTATTTTAGGCTAATTGGTCAGGAGTCACAATTATTCTACCTTGGTGTGACGGGGTTTGCTTGAGCTGCTCAACCACCTGGCTGTCTGCTGGCACGCGTTGATTCAATGAACCGGCAAGCGATCGCGCAACCGGCTGCGGCAAAATGACACGTTTTTGGATAACAAAAAACCACACAGATTATTCACTGTGTGGTCAGCTTGCTTTGGAAATTATTTTTGCGCGCGGCCTTTGTAAGTTCCTGTGTCGGTCGTGACGATAATAGTTTCGCCATCTTTGACGAAATCAGGCACGGTAACAACTAAGCCAGTTTCCAATGTTGCTGGCTTGCCGCCGCCCGCCACAGTGCCGCCTTTGACAGCCGGCTGGGTTTCGGTGACTTTAAGTTCAACGCTGCCTGGCAGTTCCAAGCCGATGACTTCATCGCCGTAGAATTCAATTTCAACCGGAACGTTGGGCAGCATGAACTTCAATTCATGCTCAATGCTTGAAGTTGGCAATTCATATTGCTCGTAGCTGTCGCTGTCCATGAAGTAGGCAGTGTCGTCTTGCGTATAGAGATAAGTCGCCTTTTTACGATCCATAATCGCAATTTCGACTTTTTCGCTTGGCCGCATGGTGGTGGTAACGTTAGCGCCGGAACGAATGTCGTAGAGCTTCATTTGCATGACGGTGTTGCCTTTGCCAGGCTTGTGGTGGTTGGATTCCAGTACCTTGATGAGCTTGCCATCCTTAACAAAGACCATCCCAGATTTCAAATCAATTGCTTCAGTCATATTTTGTGTTCTCCTTCATTCGCATTACGCCGCAACGGCGCGTTTCGTGTTTAGTATACCATAGTGAACGATAGCGCTATCTTTTTAATCAAAGACAAAAGCACAAGCTGAGCCATAATTTCATCTAGACCTTGTGATCTGTCAAATATCGAATAAATTGGAAAAACAATCTGGACTAAAAAGGGGCTTGCCGTGCCAAACTCCGCAATCTCCGGCCAGCTGGAGCTGATGTTGTTTGCACGGCTGAGCCCCATCTGGCCTACGATTGCTCCGCCTTCGCACTAGGGTCTTCAAATATCAGAAGGGGGTGTATCACAAAACGCTTGTTTGGTAGACATAGTGCCAAATTAAAAAGCCCGTTTCTTCTCCATCGAGTCACCACAACAGAATAGAGAAAAACGGACTTCCGAAACACTCGCCATGATATTGACAACTCACCAAGAACAACTGCTCACTAATAAGCTAGACCTGAGAAACTTCGGCAATCACTTGTCAAAGTCAGATCACAGATTTCTGAAACATCTCATTCTGTCATCATATTGACAGAAGATGTGCCTATCTTGGCCCTAATCCTACGACAGAATGCAGAGAGCTGGCGGAGCGGGGATGGGCTCAGCCGTGAAATTGGTCTTGGTGGCGTGGTTTTCTCCGTCTAGACCAAGGCCGATCTTCAAGACCGCGGTTTTGGCGGGCTTGAAGTCGTGCCCACAGCTCTAGCTTCGCGGTCGCCATCCCCCATCCCCGCGTAGCCAGCTCGGACCATCAATTAAAGCTTAGCCCAGAATAGAACTGAAGAACTAAGGAACTAAAAATCTCAAACTACATATCCTCCACAACCAAGTAAGTCATGTCCAACGGGCCGTGGACCCCGACAACGAGGGTCATTTCGATGTCGCCAGAGTTGGATGGACCGGTGATGAAGTTGATGTTGCTGGTTTGGAGCTTGCCGGCTTTAATGTCAGCATCGTAATGATCCATGGCTTGGCGAGAACGTGGCAGGATGTTGCTCTTTTTGATAATAGCCAAGTAATGGGTTGGCAGGAAGTGGAAGCCACGGCCTTGACCAGGGGTGGTGGCAACGGTAATCGTGCCTGATTCAGCCAGCAAATAATCCGCAAAGCCGATGGCGACGTCCGCGGCCGCCGCTTGCTTCAAATTGAAGTCGCGGCCTTTGCCTGGCGTCCAGTACATCGGCTTAGGACTGACGGTGTTGGTCCATTCGGTCAAGCCAAAATCTGCGTACTTGTCAGTGGTTGGCAAAATCATTGTTTTAGGCGCATCTTGCTCAATGTAAGCATTCAAGGCAGCCGCCAAATCAGCTTTGATGGTGGTTTTAAACGTGACATGCACCCCTTCGCTATTTTTCTTAGCGATGGTTTCTAGCTCATCTTGAGAGTGGCCAGACAAGGTTGTTTCTGGCAGATCATTGAGCGGCTCAAATGGATGATCTTTGAGCTGGTGCCGCGGTCGGCCGGCTTTTTCAGCGATGGCGTTCAAAAAATCTTCCCGATTCGTGTGATCACTCATGTTTTTGCGCCTCCAATGCTGCCTTGTGCTCCTTGAACCAGTGACGGAAGTTCTCGTTCTTCTTCGGTGGCCGTGGCAGGTCACGCACATCGGTCCAGCCGCGTGCGAGTTTCGGCAGCATCTTAGTTTGTTTGATGCGACCACTGTTGTACTCATTTTCCACGCTGCCTTGATCCTTCGTAGCCAAAACGCCCATCATGGCATGGTCCATATCAAGTGCCATGTTGAATAAAACCGGAGCACTAGTGCCAACGCCAACCATTTTCATGATCTTGTCGTTGAAGCTGTGATCCATCTTGAGCTTATCCATCATGACTTCACGATGCTTGATCAACAATTCGTGAAGCGGAATGCGAACGGGACAGGTTTCAGTACAGGCTGCGCAGAGGCTGGAGGCAAATGGCAAGTCGCCGAACTTTTCATAACCGTCTAAAACTGGTGAAAGCACCGCGCCGATTGGTCCTGGGTAGATTGAGCCGTAGCCATGACCACCGATATGCCGATAAACCGGGCAGACATTGAGACACGCGCCACAACGAATGCATTGCAAGACGGGCTCGAAAGGCGTGCCAAGGGCGTTACTGCGGCCATTATCGACAATGACCACATGAAAATCTTCTGGTCCGTCTGCTTCGCCGTCAACTTGCTTGCCAGAGAAGGAACAATAGCTGGTCAGTTTCTGACCCACAGCTGACCGAGACAACATGTTATCCAGTGTTTCTGCTTCCTTCAAACTTGGGACAATCCGTTCCATCCCCATCACGACCACCTGTGTCTTAGGAATCGCCATGGTCAGATCGGCATTGCCTTCATTGGTGACCAAATTGATCAACCCGGAGTCGGCGATCGCAAAATTGCACCCCGTAATACCGAAATCAGCTTGTAAGAAATAGCGCCGCAAGTATTCACGCGCGAACCTGGCTAAATGTTCTGGATCGTTGTCACCTTTGTAACCCAGTTTATCGAAAATGGTTTTGACCTGATCACGGTTTTTCGCCAATGCCGGGAAAACGATGTGAGTTGGTTCTGCCCAATCGTCTTCTTGCAAAATAAACTCAGCCAAATCAGTTTCCATCAGCTGGGTGCCAGGAATCTTCAACAAATCTTTGTCCAAATTGATTTCGGTGGTGACCATCGACTTGGACTTCACAATCTTCTTAGCCTGCTTCTTCTTGGCGAGATTCGTGATGTAAGCCGCGGCTTCTTTGTCCGTTTTGGCAAAGTACACGTGCCCGCCGCGTTTTTCAACGTTATCGCTAAATTCTTCCAAATAATCCGGTAAGTATTTGATCACATGCTGGCGGATCTGCTCGCCAAGATCGCGCCATTGCGGCCAGTTGCCAAGTTCGTGACGTGACGCCTCGCGTTTATCCCACTGGGCGTCTTGTGCTTTGGCAACACTTGCCTGCATGAACTTGTCCTGTTCGGATTCTTTCACCCGCTCCAAGAATGGTTTATCACTGGTAACGATACTCATAGGCGCACCTCCTGTTCTACCGGCAGTGGATCATGGAACTTGATCCGTTTCGGGTCAACATTGTGGTTGAGCACTTCAGCAATGTGCATGATCTTAATTTTTTCCTGACGGCGAGAGAAACGACCGGAAATATTCATCAAGCAGGCAGGATCAGCCGAAATCAGGACTTTGGCCCCAGTACTCAGCACATCGTCGACTTTTTCATCCACCATCTGCTTGGAAATCTCCGGCTCTTTAGCGGAAAACATGCCGCCGAAGCCGCAGCAGTTTTCGATATGTGGGAGTGGTTCCATTTGCAGATCCTTCACATGATCAAGCAAAACGAACGGTGCTGTCCGCTCACCCAACAACCGGGTCATGTGGCAAGAGCGATGATAGGTAGCTTTGGCATCGAGTTCAGCGCCTGCATCAATCACATTCAAAACCCGATACAGAAACTGGGAGAATTCAAATGTTTTGTCGGCGACTTCCTTCGCCTTTTCAGCATATTCCGGATCATCTTTAAGTAAAACGCGGTATTCGCGCAGCATATTTACGCAAGAACCAGCTGGCCCGACGATGTAATCGGCGTCAACTGACAGCAACGCATCGATCTCATTACGAAAGACCTTCTGCGTAGCTTTCACGTAACCTGAATTATATGTCGGCTGGCCGCAACAAATCTGCTTAACCGGCATGAAGGTTTCACAGCCAAAGCGTTCCAATACTTCGACCATTGCTGCCCCGACGTTCGGGAAGAAAAGATCTACGATACAGGTGGAGAAAATGACAACTTTCATGGCGCACCTCCTATATTAAAACGATTCCAATTTAAATATACACCTCCAAACATGATTACGGTACTGAAAGCGTTTATAAAAAAATAATTTACTTCTTTTTGAAATCGTTATACTAACTAGCAGCGACCAGCCAATGAGTTCACTTTGAAAAAGCACTGTTTATGCTAGCTTTTGATACTAGGTTTAAGCATATTGTTTCTTAAGCACGATACTGCCCGTCTGAATCACGCTGACAACTTGGCATAACTGCCACTAGCATCCACAATTAGGCTGTCACCAAAACCAACGACATCTTGTGGCTCTTTTGCTGCTTTATTAACTAAAAAAATCAACTTTTTAAAACGGTCTATACCCCCTCTCTCCCTTGACTTGACGCTGTTTCGCACGGTTTCACAGCCTTGATTTTTAGGCTAAAAAGACTATGGTAAAGGTGGAGTTAGGAAACCCTAAATAATAATGGAGGCGTGTTTATGCGTAAGCGATATAGGGCAACGTTACAGGCGCTTAATGATGATTGTATCGGTCGGAAAGCACACGGGTTTGCGAATCTTGAAGTCACGGATGATGATGCCCTGCAAATTCGCATCGAGATGTTTAATACGCCAGCAGATATGACGCATATGGCCGTTTTGGAAGGTTCCGTTACGAAAGCGCCAGTCGCGGTTGCGACAGCCGCGCAAGACGTGAATCATGATGGTGTCGTTGACGAGGAAGAAGCAGAGAAGGTTTCCGGTAAAGTGTTTGTGCCACTCGATAATGCTCCTGAAAAGCTGAATCTCATCGGTGGTAAATATCCAGAAGCCGACGACAATGGCTTTTACATTTACCAGCAGCGAGTTGTCATGTCAGACTTGCGGGAACAGTTGCTCAAACGTTACGGCACGGATGTCTTCAATCTTGATAATGCGGTCATGTATGTTGACGGCGTCCAAAGCGATGTCCTGTTGCCGAAAACAGTGATGAGCGATTTGGACAAAGAGAAACCTTATCTCACCTTGCCGATTGCCGTTGGTAAGTTGCGTAAGGTGATGGGTTGATCATTGTCCCCCAATATGGGATTCGTGAAAAGGTTGGGCTAAACAATTCTCTGTCGTGCCAAGCTCTATAGTTGTAGACTTTGATCTTTCAAGCCTAAAAGGCACTGTGACGTGGGCAAAAATTCTTTGTTTCGGTAATTGCAAATTTTGTCCTACCTGTTCACTGTTTCTTGTTAGCTTTACACCATTCAAAAAAGCCGATCATCATCTGACCGGCTTTTCGTTTGTCATTTTTGTGTTGCGCCCATGATTACACAGTTGGCGCCGTTGTCATTTCTGCCATCCGCTGATAAACAGCGACAACTTCACCCGCCAAATCGCGGAAAGTGATGGCATTCATGAGGTGATCCTGCGCGTGGACCATCAGCAGTGACACCTCGGCGTGATTGCCACTGGCTTCGGCGGTCAGCAGCTCTGTTTGCGCATTATGCGCTGACACTAATGCATCATCAGCTTCTTTTAATTGCACAGTTGCTTCAGGAAAGTCACCGGCTTTGGCGGCTTGAATCGCGGTGAAGGCCGCACTCTTGGCATTGCCGCCTGCTATAATCAAGCCCATGATCGTTTGTTCATTCACTTGCGTCATCGCGTTTTCTCCTTTGTCATGATCAGTTTCTGTTAACTCATCGGCGGTTTGTGGCTCTAACTTTTAACATGCTTTAACATGAACGTCCGCCATGGTTTCAGCAACGGCAACAAGTCGAGATCTGAATCGGTTAATTGACCAATTTTATTGCGTCGGCCATCATTTGCCAGTTCACGCAGGACAATCTGCAGTTCTCCGGCATAGCGGGCATACGTCTCATTCACCACGACAACATCGCCACGGTGTAACGTGCCAGTTGCATCATGCGCCGGAATCGCCTGTCCTGCGTAGCGAACGCGCGGTTGGGTGTCGCGAACCAGATAATCTGAGGCGTCACCACGATATAAATGCGCCTCACTGAATGCAATCTTGGTTTCCAATTCAGAAATGGCCGCCGTTGGACGCACGCGCAATGCCGGATACGGACAGAAGAAGGCCAGTGCCGCGGCGTGCAAATCAGCCTCGCTCGCCATCGCATTGCCGATTAACACATCGTCTATCACCTCGGTCAGTCGCAAATGGTGCACCTGACTGGCAATGGCCCGATCGCGAAGGCTTTCCAGTGTCGGCAAGCCTTCGCTGATCGGCCACGGCCCATGATCAGCACTTGGCGCAGTCACAAATGCCGCGGTGCGAATGCCATAATGTCGAAACTTCTGCGAGTAGGCCACAAACCGCTCATCACCCAAACCAGTATATTGCTGCGGGTAAAAATTATGGCAGCCTAACAAGTTATCTAGACGTGGTCCAAACGGCATGATGGCATCAACATAATTCGTGCCAGCACTCATATTGATCTCAATTTTCAAGCCATACTGGTTATGCGTCATCAACGCCTCTTCTTGCCCAGTAAATCCCTCGTCAAGCCGCAAGCCCCAGACGCCCAGTTCGTGAAAGAAACTCAGATCATGATAATCAATTTCTAACTCGGAAAATAACGGTGGTGCAATATCGACAATCGTTTTAAATCCAAGTTGAGTTGCTTTGGCAACAACAGCCTTAAAAATGGCCAACTGATCGCGGCCTTTTTCGCCAGACAACTGCAATAGCGATGTAAACAGCCGCCGATACCCAAGTTGATGAGCCATTTCTAGATAAGCAGTCGCCTTCGCTACCGTGGTTTGTTCTGGGTAGAGACTGATCCCAATCTGTCCCATTTTTTCGCCTCCTTCTGTCGAGTCATTGTTTTTTGTTTCACTGTCTTGTATTGCTTGCTTCGTGCTCCGTGCCGATACACATGGGGTGTCACCTCTAAAGGCAACTTTTTTAAGATTGACACATCTTCAAGGCCATTTTCTTGAATCGGCGTTTCCGAAACCAGCCCATCAGTAGGCCGCTCACCCGATTGTTGGCCGTGCCGCGCGCCGTTTTTGCGACTAAGGATTCTTCATATTCCAACCGACTTTTTCCCGATGCAAGTGGCACTAGGCGATAGCTAACGCGAAAGTCGTCTTGCGGCGTTGCCAATGTATAAGCATAGACTTTGTTCGGCTCCATGTCGGTAATCTGCAGCCGCGCCTGCCGACCATTCGGCCATTTTTTAGCATAGCTAAACCCGCGCAAACTTCCCGGTAAAGGTTCCCGGCCGGTATGCGTGCGAATGTCTGCCAATGCCGAGAGCTGTAACTGTTTGAAAAAGACCGCCGGCTCAACCGGCAGATTCATGGTGATCTTCATCGCGCCCCTCCTGCTTTTGTGCCTTGATCAACTGAACATAGCAACGGACGAACACAATCGTTAAACCAATGCCGATGCCGCAGCCAACGATCTGCCATGGTGCTGGCAATAATGGACTGAACATCACGATGGCCATACTGAGATTGAGCAAGATCAAGTTTGCTGTCACATTTTTCAAACAGCATCACCTTCCAGCTTGCCTGTCTCCTTCACGCGTTTTTCTTTTTTCATCACCGGTTCGTCAACGGTCAACTCAGGGTCCAGCTTGTTGGCTGCTTTGACGAATGGCACATAGATCAAGAACCCGATGACCATATTGACTGCCTGTAGAATCGGTGCACGCCAGTCCATGGTTGCAATCAGCGAGTTGACAAACGGTGGCATTGACCAGACGATTTGATTCTTAACTGGCGATACCCAGCCGAGGATGTGGGCGCCATAAGCGATTGAGACCATGACCACTGGCGCCAAAATGAATGGGATGAAGTAAATCGGATCCAGCACGATCGGCAACCCAAACATCACAGGTTCATTCACATTGAAGCAGCCTGGGGCAATTGATAATTTTGCCACGGTACGTTGATCGTCTCGTTTTGAAAACAGGAGGATGGCAATCAGCAGCAGCAAGGTACTGCCGGCGCCGCCAATCCATGCATACAGATCAAATGCGTTTCGGGTCCAAACAAACGGTAACGCTTCACCTTTCATGAACGCATTCATATTAGCAATTTGCGCGGTCAACCAAATGGAATCCAACACCGGTCCGAGCACATTGGTCCCGTGCAGACCGAAGAACCAGAAGATTTGCACCAACAGTGTCATCAGTAAGACTGCCCAGAAACCTTGCGACATATTCAGCAATGGTTCCTGGATTAAGGTAGCAATAAATTCGATCACCGTTGTTTTGTTTAAGCTAATCAGATAGTTGATCACACCGGCTAAATACAACGCAGCCGTTGCTGGAATGATCCCGGTAAACGCCTTCGCAATAGCAGGCGGCACCGCCTCTGGCATCTTAATCGTGACATTCTTTTTCATGAGCCAGATGTATAAGGTCATGGCGATGCCGCCCATGATCATGACGGTGAAGAAGCCATAGGAACCAAAGAACTTGCCAAAGTTGAAGTAGCCCCACATGCTGATGTTCTTGCCATCAACGACCCCACCAGCATCGGTAATCAACTTTGTAGCGCCTTTACCAAGTGCACTGCTTAAAGCGACTGTGAAATTCTGCGGTAAACTCATGATGAATGCGCCTAGTACCACAATCCCCCCAGTCACCGGCTCAACTTGGTACTGGACTGCTAATTGATAGCCGAACGTGAAGGCAAACAGCAAGCCTAGAATCGCCAGTGTGCCGGTCCAAACCATCGCATTAATGCCGATCAGCCATTGCATTGAATCAACAATGCCCATCCACTTGAACTGGGTCGGAATATCGCGAATTAAAACGTTCAAGACTGTCGAAACTGCGCCGGCCATCATCGCTGGCATGATCGCAATAAACGCGTCACGCAAAGCAACTAACCACCGAATTGATCCAATCTTAGCCGCGATCGGCACCACATGCCGATTCAGCCATCCAATAAATGCATTCATAAAGATGCACTCCCCTCGAATATTTTTTGATAATGTCGCAGTCATTCTTTATTACAATTAAAATTTTACGGGAGTGCTGGTTCGCGGGTCAAAGATAATAGTAGTTATTATTTATAATTTTTATAAGCAAAATAGTTGCGGCGGCCTGTTCTTGTGTTGGCTTGTTGAACACCCTTAGTCCGAGCTGGCTACGCGGCGATTGGGCTGGAACGTGGTGGGCACGACTTCAAGCCCGCAAAGCCCGCGGTCTTGAAGCTCGGCCTTGGTCTAAGCGGAGAAAACCACTCCGCCAAGACCAACGTCACCACTGAGCCCATCGCCGCTCCGCCAGCTCTCTGCTTTCTATCCCATAACTTGAACCCGATTGCTCATAATTTTCCAGGTACAAGAACTACTTTTTCCACATCGAAAGTCGAATTCAAGAGCGGCTTCTTATTAATATATGGACACGAAAAAAATACTTCCTACAGCAGAAAGAAAGAGCTGGCGGAGCGGTGGCGGGCTCAGCCTTGAAATTGTTGTTGGCGGTTTACCGCCTACAACAAGGCCAGACTTTGAAATCGCGTGGGTTTTGCGGGAGTTCAAAGCTGTGCCCACGGCTCTAGCTTCGCGGTCGCCAGCCCCCGCCGCGGAGTTAGCTCGTTCTGTCGGTGTTCAAACAGCCCCCGTAAGAAAGGAAGCCCTCCCCCGATATCACAAGCAGTTCGACGGCCATTCGCTTATAATAGATTGAAACCAGTCACCATAACGCGCTCGCAGTCGCAGAAACCTGCTCGCGCTTTCCATCATGGGGGTAAACTTTATGGCAAATATTGAATATGATCCGGAACGTCAATTGTTTCATTTGCACAACGACACCTTTAGCTATGTCATTCAGGTTATTCGCGGTTATCTTGTTAAACGTTACTGCGGACCGGCGCTGGATCATTTTTCCGGTACCGCCAAACTTGAAGACTTCAGTCATGCTTTTAACATTCAAAATGATGCCGCACCTTACTCACTGACGACCTTGCCGCTGGAATATAGCACATTGATGGGTGGCGATTACCGTACGCCAGCTTACGCCGTGCGTAACGGTCACGGTCAGCTGATTGGTAATCTCAAGTTTGACCACTATCAAATCCTTGCTGGCAATGAAAGCTTTAACGGTACCTTGCCGACAGCGCGGACACCGCACGGGCAAACGCTGATCATAACGATGCACGATGAAACCCAGACGCTTGCTGTCAGGCTCAAATACACGATTGTCGGCGATTTACCTGTCTTGCTCAAACAAGTTGAGTATCGTAATCTGACAGACACGACACTGACGATTACTCATGCTGCCAGCCTTCAACTGGATTTTGACGACCACGCTTATGACCTCATTACGCTGACCGGTGCTCATCTCAATGAGGCCAAAGTGACCCGCCAGCCGCTGACCCCCGGCAAAAAGTCAATCGGCAGTAATTATGGCGCCAGTGGGCCGCAAGGTGTCCCGGCGACGATTCTTGCAGCGCCAGCGACCAATGAATTTGCTGGGGAAGCTTTAGGCGTCACGCTTTTGTGGAGCGGCAATTTTAACTATACAGCGCAAGTCGATCAGTTCGACAACAGCCGGCTCGTGATGGGACTGAATCCGGAGCTCTTTGCTTGGCAGCTCAAGCCCGGCAAGCCATTTGTCACGCCGGAAGCAGCCGTCGCTTACACCAACGATGGCTTAAATGATCTCAGTCGAATTTTCCATCGCTTTTTCGCCGATCATGTCATGCCATTGCCGCGCAAAAACCTAATTGAATACAACACGTGGGAAACCACTTATTTTGACGTTAGCGAAGCCAAAATTCTTGCCGAGATTCCCAAAGCGGAAGAGTTGGGAGTTGAGTTACTGGTCATTGATGATGGCTGGTTCAAAAATCGACCTAATGATGCTGGCCAACTTGGCGACTGGGTACCTGATCCCGTTAAGTTTCCGCATGGCCTGCGCCCGGTGGCTGACGCAATTCACGCTCGCGGCCTTGCTTTTGGACTTTGGGTCGAACCCGAAATGATCAGCGAAAATAGTGAGCTCTATGCCACCCACCCTGACTGGGCCATGCAATATGTCGGCCAAAAACCTCTGCGTTCTCGCAATCAGCTTATTCTCGATCTCAGTCAGCGGATTGTGCAGGATCACTTGATCACAGTTCTAACTAACCTCGTGCGCGATAATCATATTGATTACCTCAAGTGGGACTATAACCGCCACTTCAGTCAACCTGGCAGTCCGGTACTGCCACCTGATCAACAAGGTGAAGTCGGCTATCGCTATACCCGCGGCTTATATCGGGTTTTGAAAACGTTACGCGACACTTTTCCAAAGCTACTCATCGAAAACTGTTCGTCCGGCGGTGGTCGTTTAGATGGCGGGATGATCGCCTACACCGACCAAACATGGACCAGCGATTTTACTGACCCGGTTTACCGCATGAAAATTATGAACGGCTTCTCGCTGTTTTTCCCGCTCAAAATTTTTGTCTCGCATTTCACCGCCTCCCCGAATCTACAAGATGCGCGGTTAACGCCCTTGCATACCCGCGCACTGTTAAGTCTGGTTGGCATCACTGGCATCGAATGCCCGCCGAGTCAGCTCAGTCCCGCTGAAGCCGCGGCGGTCAAGGCCAGTTTTGCCTTTTACAAAGCGAATCGCAAAGAATTGCAGAATGGTTTGCTTTTTCGGTTACAACCTAGCCATGTTAATCAAGACGAGGTTTGTTGGCTGATCACTAACGCCGCCAAAACCAAGGCACTGGTCTTGACTTCAGTCGGTGTCACTTCGCCGATTCCCCATTATCAACATGTACTGCTGCATTACTTGGACCCAAGATTGTCTTATCAAATCGACAACACCAAAAATGCCACCGGGTTAGAACTGAACCACGCCGGTGTTACCTTACCACTTGCCCATGGTGATTTTTCAGCAACGCTCATGGAGCTGACGGCAGTAACCAACCTTCCGCAACCCACCGCAGCACCGACGCTTGATCAAATAACCACGCAAAGTTAGACCATCTTGTTGTTCAAGCATGACCGTTTAATCTCAGCCGTTAGAAAGTGAGTTTCGCTCGCATGAAATTTATCATCGCTCCCGCAAAGAAAATGATCCGCGCTCAAGACGATTTCCCGGTCCAAAGCCAGCCCAAATTCCGTGCCGAAGCTGGCGAGCTGTTGCTGCTGATGCAACAATTGACCTTTTCTGAAGCGCAAGCGCTGTGGCATACCAGTGACAAACTCACGCAAACCGCTTACAACCAACTGCAGCAAAGTGACCTGACTCGCCAACAGTCACCGGCCATCTTCAGCTATTCTGGCATTCAATACCAATACATGGCCCCGGACTTGCTAGACGACGCCGGACTGGTGTACATTCAGCAACATCTTCGGATTTTGTCAGGACTGTATGGCATTTTGCGCCCATTCGATGGCGTTGTGCCTTATCGCTTAGAAATGCAAAATCACTTACGTCTGCCTCATCATCGCAATCTATATGACTTTTGGGGCAACCGCCTTTATCAGGCTTTAGCCAGAATGCCCGGCCCCATCATCAACCTCGCCTCTGACGAATATGCCAAAGCCATTCGCCCCTACTTGCAAGCAAAAGATCAATTCATAGATGTCCGTTTCGCCCATCGCGTTAACGGTCAACTAAAAACCCGTGCCACTTATGCCAAAATGGCCCGTGGTGAAATGATTCGTTTTGCCGCCAGCCATCGGTTAACTAAGGCGGCTGATTTGAAAAATTTTGATTCCCCGACTTATCGCTTCGATGCCCACCTTTCAACCGCAACACAACTGGTGTTCATCGCGAAGTGAGTCTTTATAAAAAGCTGGCCCAAATTGCCTTTGATGAGTATCACCATGACCGACCCAGTCTCTTTTGGCCGGTAATGATGTGAAGAATCAGCCATCATTGACAGTTTGAGTCAGTTTTTTTGCGTACGCGGCTCGCGCTCAAGCCCCACCATTAAACTTATCGCATGTGTCAAAAAACGCTTCTTTGCAGGTAAAAAGTCATCAGCGAGCTCAAAACTTGCAGTTTCGCAAAATCCAAGTTAATATATAAACAAATATTAGAAAGGTTTGTTCATATGGAAACCTCAAATAATTTTGTTTGCGAAAATTCAGAACTAACGTACGGTTATCGGCTCAAAGATCATCATTACCAATGCCGCTACTGTCCGGTCACATTTGCTGCGGATGAAGTCTACCCGCAAGATGGCCATTTTTTCACAGCTGAAGCCATGATCCGTCAGCATGTCGCCCAAGTCCATCATGGCGCGCTTGCAGCGTTAGTGGCACAACCCGCTGGTCAACTTGGGGTGTCATCCAGCCAACAGACAGTTTTACAGTTGTTCGCCCAGGGACTCAGTGATACTGTCATCGCGCAACGACTCAAAGTCTCGCCTTCCACCATCCGCAACTACCGCTTTAAGTTCCGTGAAAAGGCACAACAGGCACAACAATTTCTCGCCGCCATGACGTTGCTAGCGATGCCAGACGCGCTGATCATCCCTCACGACGGTGCAAAAATGGTCGATGATCGATATGCGATCACGCCTGAGGAACGAACCAAGACACTCAAAAGTTTCATGGACGCTGATGGTCGCGTGACGAATTGGCCATCAAAAGAGAAACGCAAGCTCATTATTTTGTCGGAAATTTTCAAAGGCTTCGATCCTCAAAAGAACTACTCGGAAACCGCGGTCAATGAAATCCTTAAGCAACACGTTGAAGATTATGTCACGGTCCGGCGTAATTTGATTGAATACGGCTTTCTCGATCGAACAGCAGATGGCCGCACGTATTGGGTCAAGGCTAGTGGTCCGCGAATTTAAGATAGCACGATAAATGTGTTCGCGGGATATTCAAAAAAGAATTTAGAATAAAGATTCTGCGCCGTGCCAAACTCCGCAATCTTCAGCCAGACGGGGAGGCGACGCGTAGCTAGAGCGGAGACGGCGCTTCGAGCGCAAAAACCGGTCTCGAAGTCGCCTAACAACATCAGCGACAAGGCCCGGTCCCTGTGTTGTTTGCACGGCTGAGCCCGATCTGGCCTACGATTGCTCCGCCTTGGCACTGAGGTCTTTAAAAAGTTATCGTGATAAGCCGAAAGGCGAGGGATTTTCCGAACTCTCAGAAAATCTCTCGCCTTTATTTGTCTTCCATGAATGATATGACTATCAAACATCCCGAGCAGGTTTTCTAGCCGGCAATTGAGCAACCTCATCGACAATCTGATCCAAGATGTCCAGTTGTTCCGCATAACGAACGGCAAATGGCTGCTCGCTTGGTTTGACTTCCTCTGCTTCCAGCGCGGGTCGCGTGGATAAGCGTTCAGCGTGCCGCCTATCCAACCAAGCCAAGACCTGATCAAAGGTATAGCGGCTGAACGTATCGACTGTCAGTTGACGGGATAGAAAACTACCAAGTAAATCATGACGAGCGTCGATGGGATAGATTTTGGTGCGGGCTAAGAGCACCCGAAAGTCACCAAAAAAGATGAATTGCTGCTGGGTGCGCGTCAACGCCGTATAAAAGCTTTGGGCATTGAGCATCATGTCGGCGCCGTTGACAATGGCAATAACGGTATCTGCCTGCCCACCTTGGGCCTTATGCACCGTAATCGCATAAGCCAGCGTCAAATCGCGCGGCACGCTGCCAAAACTGTAGTAACAATATTGCTGGCCGATTTGGACCACAACAAAATGGCGTTTGGTATCAATATGGGCTACCACCCCTGCGTCGCCGTTTGCCACAATTGTCTCACGCCAACGTTTAGTGCCAAAATCATCGGTCTGTTGCAAGCCATTTTCACCCAGCACCGCACGCCGTTCCCATGTTTTCGGATCAACAAGCGGGACATGTTTGTCGTTTTTCAAAATCATGACCCGATCATTGAGGCGCAAGTGATGTTTTTGATTAGTGACCGGGTCCACGTAACTGCTGATATACTCCGGTTCGCCATTTTTAGCCGGGTTGACCAACGCTTGCAACTCAGCATTAAATCGCAAGCGGCCAGTTGCGCCGATGTTTTTATTCACGATCAACAATTGCGCATCAATCTGCTGACCACTTTTGACCAGCGCATCCTGATACGCCTTCACCCCAGCATCAAACACCCGGCCAGCATTGCGTTGGTTATACAGCCCCACGTTGCCGCTGACATAGCGATCATCGTCTGGTCCAAAAGGCAGCGCTAACCGCTCACGAATGCGATTAGCTAGTGCTAACACGCCGGACTGGCTATCTTGCCGATAAACGCGCGTCAGTGTTGTCGCCGCCACCTGTTCATCGTCTAGACAATCTTTTAAAAAGTTGCCAGGACCGATGGGCGGCAGTTGGAAAACATCACCGACAAACAGCACATGCGCCTTTTTAAAATTAACGTTCTTCAAAACCGTGTAGGCTAGCGGCGTTGTCAGCATTGAGCTTTCATCCACCACAATGAGTCGCGCATCGCCAAAGGTTTCCCAGTCGGCATCCGCGTCAAACTGGCCGGTTTCTTCACCTGGAAGCAAATGCAGATAAGCATGAATCGTAGCAGCCGGCTCGTGCGTATACTTTGCCAAAACTTTGGCGGCGCGGCCAGTTGGTGCAAGCAAGACACTTTTCCCTTTTGCTTGGGCGTTAAAAAACCGAACCAGCAAATCGGTCAACCAAGTTTTACCGGTGCCAGCACTGCCGTTCAAAACGCTCAAGCCATGACGGTTCACATTTTGAAAAGCGGCGCGCTGTTGATCATTAATGGTTAAATGAAACCGATCGAGAAACTGATCGAGAGCATCATCTAGCTCACCCGGAGCCATCAACGGTTCGGCTGTTTTTTGAGCGACTTTAATAATCCGCGCCACCGATCCTTCTGTGGCAAACATATCGCAACTCGTCACCAGTCCATACTGCTCATTAAGTAAAAAGCCGTATTGCAAGGCTTCTTGCGGATCAGCAAACATTTTCAAATCGGCTTCGCGTACAGCCAATAAAGTAGCAGCTTGCTGCCGGAACCACGTAATGGTGATATAGGTCAATCCTTGCGTGAGTACAGCCGTGCGAAAAATATATTGCAATCCTGCCGTAAGCCGATGCGGATCATTCGCTGCAATGCCACGCGTCTTAGCAAAGGTGTCGACTTTCTTGAAATCAAGCTGGGCAACTGACATCAACAGGTACGGATTGGCATCAATACTTTGCATGGCCAAATTGGCATCTTTATAAGCCAGCCAAATTTTTTCATAGGTCATTGAGCTTAGTGCCTTGCCCCAGTGATTGGCCAACACGGCAATTTCCAGTTTGCCGCGGATGGCGGTAGCGATTTTCTTAATTGTGGCGGGACCAATGCCCGGGACACTATCCGGTTTTACCTGATCGGTTGAAAAAATCGTCAAGATCGGGGTGTCATCTGCAAAATGTTCATGCAATCGGCGCCGAACTGTCGGCTGATGCACCAGCAACGTGTCAATCAGCTGCCACTGCCGGCGCGGTTCTTTGGGCAAGCCAAAATGCAACCGCGCCAATTTGTAAGACGGCTTGTTATAACGCAATGAGCCAGCATCATCGTAAACCAAATCAGCGGTGATGATCGCTCGGCGATTGTAGTAGCCCATATCACCGGTAATGGTTGCCTCTTGGGTGAGCGTCATTTTAAGCGCCGGATTCGGATTCAGAATCCGCACGGCGTAAACTTTATAATCACCGTTATCGCTATTAAACAGCAACTTGATCACTTGCAGATCAACATTTTCATAAACTTGTTCCTGATTAGCCATGTGCGCCCCTCCTCTCAAAAAAAAATCACCGACAAAAACTTTATAGTTGCATTCTTAGTTTCGTTGTCTCGTGTGTCGCAGCCTTGTCGAGCTTCGGTGCAATCCGAAATCGAAAATCCTCCGGTAAGGCTTGCAACTCATGCTGAGCCCACTGTTGGATAAAGGTCGGTTGCTGCCGGGCCTGATAAAACTGCAACTCTGGGCGATGCGTACTGTAAACCACGACATCTTCTCGCCCGTGCTTCACTGACCACTGAATGGCCGCCAGCAGTGCGACCAAGCCGGCAGATGGTAGATAAAATTTTCGCGCCGGGTTGAAATCGTCCGGTGTCAGCTCAGCATTTGCTGGCGCATCAGCGTATGCCAACTCTTTGACTGCATCGTCCAAAAACTGGGTGTGGCGCAACAACGTTTTATCTGCCGCATCCGTGATTTTCAAGCCAAATCGATTGCCATTCAGGTCATTCAGCCACGCTAAATAAACCTTTGTCTGCGGCGCAAAATCTGCACTATCAACCTCATGTTGCAGATTAGCCATGCCGCGATGCAGCATGATCCCCTCAGTTGTGCCGCCATTAGGAAGTTTAATGATGTGTTGTGCCTCGCTTGATGTTGCGTGTGTATCTGCCATGATCGGCCTCTTTTCTTCAAATAAGCTTAACCGGTATGGTGGTTGGCTGCAAATATTGATTAGCTAACCCTCAAAACGGCGGCTGACTTGCTGCTAACATTGACTTTTGAGTGATCTCGAACGTCCCATTAGCATCGACTTTTACTACTATCATTCTTTTGATATTTTTGGGGTTGGAGCTTAGACCGGCAATTTAAGTCTCACAAATCGGCATTTATTTACCTTAAAACGAGACAAAAAGTTATTTTTAGCTTTGTGATCTCGTGAATTTGAAAGCGGGTTTCCATGTAAAGCCTATTAATAAGCGATTAAATAAATTTTGTTTGCTCACTCAATTCGTTTTTGTTGGCTCTCGCAACCATTCGCGTACAATTAAAGTTGTTCCAGCGAATGGAACGATTTGACATCAATTGGGGGGAACTTTTATGTCAAAGAAATTGTGGTTGAGCGGTGTCGCGTTTGCCGGTCTCGTTGTGGGGAGTATTGCAACCGGTTCATCGCTTGTAGCTGCGGACAATACCGTTGGCACGACAAATACGACAGTCGCAGTGACGGGTGGCACAATCGACCTTGCAGTGCCTGACACACTGACTTTTCCAAGTGAGCCTGTCGAAGGGATTGTTAGAGGCAATGTCAACGAGACGGTTAATTCCGCTGACAACTCATTATTAACGATCAATGACTTCCGCGGTACGGACGCCGGGTATACGGTGTCGGCCAAAGCGTCTGCGATCACAGCCGCTAATGGCGATGTTCTGCCAGGCGCGGCCATCGAACTAACGCCGGATGCCCCAGCAGTGACGAATGCTGATGCCCCGACTTGGAGTAAAGCGGTAACGTTGACGGATTCAGATCAACCATTATTCGCCACGACCAAATCGCTAAACGGTGCCGGCATTAGCAGTTATGATCTGAACAAAACAACGTTGGCAATTCCTGAGGACAACGCTGTTAAGGCTGAAAGCTATTCCGGTATCATCACCTTTACATTGACACCTGGTCAGCCAGCTGCACCAGCTACTGCACAGTAACGGTGGCGCGAGGTTGATGGTTTTCGACTTTTCTGGTTGTACTTGCCGGAAGGGAGTTGATTCATGTCAGGACATCACCAGAAGACTGTTCGGTCACAATTAAAAATCAGCGCGGGTACCCACGTCGTTTGGATCGGCAATCATTCACGCACCATATCGTATTGAATCTACAAGTCTTTCATCTCTCTTATGAATTTTCATCTCTACACATGCGGCATCACCATTGTCTTGGGGGAGACGGTGATGCCGCATGAAAAAGAACCAAAGTTAATGTCTTGCTCAAGGTTGACTTGCAACTGTCAGCTTTGATAACCAAGTCGCGACACGGCAACCAGCAACATCAGAGCGCAAACAGAAGCGCTAAAAAATCGGAACATGTTCAAATCCCAATTTGATGTTACCGGCATTGCTGATCGTTCACGCGCACGGTCAGCGATCCAAAACCCACAGTACCGATCTTTTCAAAGTTCCCGAAATGGGCTGCCGACTTGGTCTATCAAAAAGCATCAAAGAAACCGTCGATTTTATGATCGACGGTTTTTTCGTGAGCGCGAACCAGCCCGGGTAGAAACCGGAGCATAAGTGGCCTTGGGCGTGATGGTTGGTTTTTGACTATTGCGATCAAGGTCCTTATGCGAAGGTTTCTGGGCTGGCAAGCGCGTTATGGCGAAACACAGCGTAATTTTCACGAAAGCAGTGGTGCGCCATGCCCAAATGAACCGGGCAACAAAACCTGCGCCGAAGCGAACTTAGCCGCATGACTTAATGATTCCGAAACTTTGGCATCCAATGTTGGCTTGCTCGAAGAGTACAAGGTCGCAGCAAAGGACGTAATATAAGCATCCCCTGCTCCCAACGAATCCACCGCCTTCACGCCAAGCGCCTGCTGCCAAGACATCATGCCGTCAACCAGCGCCGCCGAACCACGCAATCCGCGTGAACAAACAATCCGATCACAACCAGCTGCCGCAACCCGGCGCATCAATGCCTCCACATCATCATCAGACCGTGCTTTGCCAGAAAGATAGGCGAGATCAATCTGTGGCGCAATCTTTTTAAACAGTTTGTCATCGTCAAGGATCGAAAAGTCATAAACCTTGCGCGCTGTGATAGCCTGCAGAAAAGCATCCGCATGACTTTCACTATTCAGATAGACCAGATCGAAACTATTGATATAGGCGATGTCCTCTGGGTCAAGTCGCAGCTCTTGTGGCGGCTCGCCGACCACTTTACGCCGTGCCCCGTCTTTGCCTGTGATCGTTGTAAAAGCATTTCGACCGGCATATTGTAGCGAATGCTGCACATCTACGCCGCGTTCGACCAACATGCGCCGCGCAAAATCGCCACGCGCATCATTCCCGAACGTCCCGATATAGGCCGCCTGCAAGCCGAGTTCGGCGGCAAAAACCGCCGTATTCGCTGCATGACCGCCAAGATACATCTGCTTATCAGCCGGATAAAGGTCAACGACATTGTCTCCAATCGCAATGACTTTCAACGATCTCTCCTTCTTTCCATCAAACGCAGCAACTGCAGTCTTCGATCAAACTGCCGTCATGCACACCCCTGCTTCCTGTTAACAAGGTCAAGTTTACCACAGCAGGAATTGGGTGTGGCATCAAGCTTGTCATGTTTTCCAGAATGCATGATCATCACCAAGCCTATCAGCCTGAGGAAATGAACAAAACGGCGTCCAAAACTGGCCGTCGTTTTTTCGTTTTATATGTTATTCCAAGCTAATGTCTGAAAACTTATTACGGTCACCAATAACAGTCTACAAATTTCGATGATGGGTATTATCATCATCAGGTTTGCTTTTTCATTTCGCCAAATTTCCAACCACCTTAATCTTCACCCGATTCGCATTCTCAGGATGATAAGCCAGCGGTACCTCATCAACTTCAACGACTTCAATCGTCGTTTCATCCGCGCCAGATTCAATTGCTGCGGCAGTAGCTTTCTCCTTTGCATCAGCCATCGCCTTGTCGCGCGGAATCTGGTTGTATGGATAAATTCGGCCGTATTCACCCGAAACCTGACTGATGGACGCACCAATCGCGTTTGCCACACCGCCCAATGGGTCACGAACTAGTTTGCCGACCCCTTTCAACCGATGCGGTGCGATGATCGCCCCGCCACCAACAAGGATCACTGTTGCCGGCTCAGCACTCGTCTTCATTTTATCAATCGCCACGGCGATCATGTCGCTGATCGTTTGCAAAGCCGCCTGAGCGAACTTCAGCGAAATTTGCTTGGTCAGTTGGGGATCGCCGACATCCGACAAACCCAAACGAACCGCAATGTCAGTGGCGGTGATGATGTTACCGCCAAACGTCAGCGCCTCGTCGGTAATTTTGTAGCCAACGGAATCGGGGCCCACCGTGGCACTGCCATCTTGCTGCTGGCGAACGATTGAACCACCGCCTAAGCCAATCGACATGATGTCCGGCATCCGGAAGTTAGTCGCCACGCCGCCACAATTAGACTTTATATGCGTTTTTCAGCCCAATATTTGCCGAATCGCCAGTAACACCAAACCCAATCCCATCATTGCCATCGTAACGTTAAGTACCTTCGTCACAATTCGCCGCTCTTGGTCATCCATCTCCTCTATCATGCTCAAACTATAGTCATTGTAAGGACCAGCATCCCAGTACCCGACATAATAACTCAGCAACTTCTTCTCACGACCAGTCAACGGCTTACTGTCAGCGCGAAGCAACAGTTGATCATCAAACAAAGCATACATATCATCGCTCAACATAGCGGTCTTACGATGCCGCCTCGCCTGCTCACTGACCCGATCGAACAACCGCTGAAACCGTTCCCGCGCCTGCGCATCTTCATCATCCTCCGCTGACCACGCCGTCAATTTCCGCTTAAAAATCGCCATCACCGCGTTAAAGTGCTTCCGTTGAAAATGATTTGCAAACGTCAGATAACGATTCTGTTCATTCAGATATTTATTTTGCCAAGTCTGATAAAGAAAGTAGCCAAACAACCACAACACGATCAAAGCATTGATCAAGTTCCCCAAGTTCCAAGCCGTCATCAATTTCTCAAGACTACCAATCACCCAAAAAGTCAGGATCATGAGACTAACAAACAATGACAACAGCTGCTTCTGCCGCATCTGCGGATTCCGCTGCATCTCGGCATAAATCGTCTGGCGATGCTTCAGGTAAAGGACAAAATAATCCAAAAAGTCCAACGAGCGGACTTGTCGGTAAGTTTTAACAATGTAAAAGAGCAGGATGACCAGTGAAACCATGTTGATGACGCGGTTGATGGTGTCGATTGGGGACATGAAGGACTCCTTTTCGGTTTATTGACGTGTCACACACCACTTAATGTTATGAATGGTTAACTTTACGCGTTTTAACATTTACTTCTGACAAATCATGATCACTGCCAGCTAACAATCGTTTGATGTGTTGTACCCGACTCCAAGCGCTATCTCCACCTGCGTAGACGGCAACGTCAGAATCACCTAGTTGCCGGTAACGTTGATCTGCCTCGACTTCATTAACATGTTTAACAAGGCTTTCATCACTATTGGCCATGGCAAAAAAGTTAGATGGGTCAGCATCCCACAGGAGATCAATCAGTTGATTGTATAAATCAGTCCAACTTTTAATTTGAACCACCTGATCATCAACAAAACTGAAAGCAACTGGCTTAGTGCCGGTTGGGTTGGCTTCTAGAATCACATCCAACGTATCCCATGAATTTGGATCGTCTGTCGCAAGCTGAGTTGACACATTGGGACGTGGCCAAACTGTTAACGCTCTTGTTAACAAATCTGCCTGCCGTTCCTGTAAAGTTGCTTCATCCCACTTATCGAATTGTGCTACCCATTGGTTAAGTTTAATACCTGACTTACGATAACCGTCTGCCATATCCCGCTTCTCAATATAAGGGCGATTGCTCATCTGACCATTAAACCCAGTTAAAGTCAGGTTAGCTAGTCGGTTCAACCAAACATTGTGGACCAGTCGCCAATCGGTCCCCAAAGCCTTCTGCCAACTATTATTCACAACTCGCGGCATAATATGTTCAATCGAGTACTTACCAGATTGCGCCGTATCGAATAGGTCCTGCTCCTCACCACTCGCATTATTCAGTTCATCTAGAATGAACCACAGTGACATAGAACTCATGTGGTAGTAATCTTTCTCAACCAACGCGTCTTTTAAAGATTGATCTGTTGGAAAACGTTTATTTTCTTTAACGACCTGCGTCAACACTAACTTCAAGCCTTCAACATAATCAACCTTAGCCTGGTCAACATAATGCTCCACTTGGCGATCCAGCGCGGCAAACAGCAAATTCAGTCCAGTAGTGGGGACCCCGACAAAAAGTCGCCGAGCTAGATAGGCAAGCAAAACCCGCAACACTTCAACTAACTGATCAGCCGACAGCGCGCCATCACGCGTTTTTGCAAAAACCTGCAATAAGTACGGCACCAAAATATCGTTATTCAAATGACCGAGTCTAATCAAAAGTGATTTGACTCGTTGATCTTTGATGGCAACAGTCGCTGGCGCTGTGATTTCCGCAAATAATTTGGCTGCCGCCTGCTCCTTTTTCAATTGAGCAATTTGATCAAAGTTTTTGGTCAAGCCCACATAACGGCGATAATCGCTGTAAATTTCATTTTCTTTAACCGGCTTTGAACTCCGAGCCAACGAGGTCAAGTACTGCCGATAGAACCGCGAGAGCTCCTCACTGCCAACCAAGCGCTCGTTCTGTTGCCACAGTTGAAAAGCCGCTGCTTGTTGATCGCCCTTCAAGCCCATCAGCAAAAAGTTCCGGATCTTGTCTGATTCCGTTAAATTCATACCGGTCGAATTTAAACTTTCAAAGATCAATTGAGCATCATCGTACTGATCAACAACGATGTTCATAACTTGCAACCGCTGTTCCAATAAGGAAAGCCACTCACGAACTGTTAAGTCTCCCTGCTGCAAAACATTCCAAAAATAAGCGTAGGTGCTTTTGAAAATCGTATCCGCAGCTGACATACCATTAACTAGTACATCGACATACTGTTCCTCATCACCAGGTACCGGATGCAACCGATTCTTCGCGATTGAATCCCGATCAAACCTGTCTATTAAAAACATTTCGTTAACTCGTTGATAATCCACATCACTTGATCCTAAAAAATCACGGATAGCAATCAAGAATAACGAAACAGTGGTCAGTCGTTGCTGCCCATCAATGACATCTACTGTACTAGTGTCACCAGTGGCGTTCAAAATTAAACTTCCAAAGAAATATCGCTCGCGTTGATTCGCATAAGCCGTCTTCAAATCCGCGACAAACCGTTCCAACTGTTCCCGCCGCCAACTATAGCGTCGTTGATAAACTGGAATATTGATGGTCCTATTATTCGCAATCACCTGACTGACGATAAGTTCTGCATTACCCTTCACAATTGTCACCCCAAAGTAGTATTTTGCTGGCAAGTTCAACTTGATTAGCACTAATTGATCGCTAGCATTCTCTGGGTATTAGCATACCAGATGTGTGGGTTTGTGGCGGAGTTTGGTTGTTGATATTTTTGGAGTTTGCTTGCTCGGAACGCTTGGGAAAAGCGTAAGTTAGGAGAGGTAGCTACTATCACAATGGGGCAATCACCTGATAGCAAGAATTACACATTAAATCCCCAGGACCACATCTTGGTTCAAGGAAATGCGGATATAAAGAACGGATGGGTAGAGCCAAGAGTTTGGACTACACAAATAACCAAGATAGCAAAAAAGGGAAGTGTACTACTTAGTGTCCGTGCCCCTGTTGGTGAAGTTTCCAAGACAGCATTTGATGTTGTTTTAGGCCGCGGTGTGGCAAGTGTCGGTCAGACAGATTTCTTATACCAGTATTTGATCACATTGAAGATTAATGGCTTTTGGCTTCGGTATAGTACGGGATCCACTTTTGATTCAATTAATTCAGCTGACATCAAAGACGCAATTATTTTTCTTCCAGAAAAGAATGAACAAAGTAGAATTGCAAAGACATTGAACTGCATTGATAATCTTATCGCTGCAACTCAGCGTAGAATTGATGATTTAGAACAAGTCGAAAAAACTTTATTGCAACATTTATTTGACCAGTCGTGGCGCTTCAACGTATACTCCGACCCATGGGTAAAGAGTAAAGTGGCCAATATGGCTAAAGAAAATTTTGGCGGCGGCACTCCCTCCACCAAGAAGAGAAGCTTTTGGACCGGTTCATTACCCTGGATTCAAAGTTCTGATCTAGACAAGTCAAATAAATATACAGTGATTCCAAAGAAGTTTATTTCGTCCGCTGCGTTAAAAAGCAGTGCAGCAAAAAAAGTGCCCTCAAATAGTATTGCAGTTGTAACCAGAGTTGGAGTTGGAAAGTTAGCATTCATTAATTACGACTATGCGACAAGTCAAGACTTCCTCTCGTTTTCTTTCCTTAACTGGTCTGCGTTTTTTTCTGTTAATTTATTGACTCGTGTGATGGAACAAATGTCTAACGAAGGCCAGGGCACTTCCATAAAAGGAGTAACGAAATCTGAGTTACTGGCAAAATCCGTTTTAATTCCAACCTCTTTAGAGGAACAGATTAGTATCGGCAATCTATTAAAGTCATTTGATGACCTTATTAAATCAACCTCTAACAGATTGTCAAAACTGGAACTATTAAAAACATCCTTACTAAAGAATCTTTTTGTATAAAGCTTACGCTGACTTTTTCTAGTTCATATGGTAAACAGTTTAATTGTCTAACAAAGACAACTAAACCAAGGAGGTGCGCAATGAATTTACGCACACAGAAATTCCATATGTACTTCAAACAGTGGATTGAGCTCTACAAGGAAGGCGCTGTTCGACCAGTCACTTATCAGAAGTATCAAATGTCTCACAAGCATTTGGTCACGCTGGCTCCTGATCTGCATATGGACGAACTCAAGCGACGGACATATCAAGAATTGATCAATGAATTCGCCGCGAACCACGAAAAGCAGACGACACTCGACTTTCACCACCATCTCAAGGCAGCGATCCTGGATGCTTTGGACGAAGGCATTTTAGAACAAGACCCTACGCGCAAAGTTGTCATCAAAGGAACCGTGTCGCGTGTACATAAGGTTAAGTTTCTAAATCAACATGAACTCACAAAGCTGTTGGCCTTGTTGGATCTCGATCACGGATTGGACTGGGATTATTTCCTGCTGCTGATCGCCAAAACAGGCCTACGATTCGGTGAAGCGCTTGGCGTCACACCCATGGACTTTGACATGGCAAAATTAACGCTGACGATCAACAAGACATGGGACTACAAAAGTGCCACTGGAAGCTTTGCAGAGACAAAGAATACTGCCTCTGTTCGCAAGGTGCCGCTTGATTGGCAGGTTGCGATGCAATTTGCAGCTCAAATCAAAAGTCTACCGCAGGACAAGCCGATCTTTGTTACAGATGGGCAACGCGTATACAATGAGACAGCAAATGATATTCTTGAGCGCAAATGTAAGCGGGCAAGCATCCCTGTCATCAGTATTCATGGACTGCGCCACACCCACGCGTCTCTGTTACTATACGCAGGTGTCTCAGTTGGTTCAGTTGCGAGACGACTTGGACACGCCAATATGAGCACCACCCAGAAGACATACCTGCATATCATCCAAGAATTAGAAAACCAAGACAACGATAAGATAATGCGCTATCTTACCTCATTGATGTAACACAAAAGGATCGCCTAACGCAGCTTCACCGCGTAAGACGATCCTTTTCAAATGAAAAGGTCCTGTAATAGGGCTTTTTTTAATAATTCAAGGCTAGAAAGTCTGGATTGAGTTGCAGCGATAAGGTTGTCGATGCTTGTGAACAATGCGCTAATCTCTTTCTGCTCATCAAGATTCACGATTGGAACTGGAACATCTTTCAATTGCTTAATTGGTAATTGTTTTAAAGCAGTTCCTGTATTTCGAGATAATAGTTCTTTTTGACCTCTCCAGGAAAGAAGAAACTGAGCCAAAAATTTTCCACTTAACTCCGACTTATCAGTTCGAATAACTGCTAGTTGAGAATTGATATTCCAGTCGATGTTCTCTTCCTTAACGTATCCTAACGCTCCTAAGGACCCACGAACTGCCAAAACAATATCGTCTTCAACTAAATGACCTGACGTCAACTCAGCGTGTTTTTCCTTTGTAATGTAATTTGCATTATCTTCGATAAGTTCACCATTTCTAAGATTACTCCCTCTTAAAAATGGAACTCCATTCTCCTTGTCACTAAGTTCAGATTCTTTCGGATATGACTCGCCATAATTTCCATCAGTAAAATATGAGTTTGTCTCCCCCAACTTACGCTTTTCCCAAGCGTCAGAATACCCCTTAAACCGCAATGCAGGAACGTTTTTAACATCCTTACTCATTTTTAAACAGCTCCTTCAAGGCGGCGAGTTGCTTGGCAGCTTCGTCATTATTGGCCACTAAATCGTCAAAATCTTTGGCTAGCTCCGAACTTAATCTTGCAATTTCTTCATCGTTTTTCTTGATATCAGCAACCACTTTGACCACATCAACTGGCTTTTCTGGTTCTGTCGTATCAACATAACGCGGAATATTTAAGTTGAAGTCATTTTCCTTGATCTCATTAAATGACGCGACATGGGCATACTTATCAACATCCTTGCGATTGATATACGTTTCGAGAATTTTTTGGATGTTGTCGCCTGTCAGATGGTTTTGGTTCTTAGCCTTCTCGAATTCTTTTGATGCGTCAATAAAGAGCACATCACGAGTCGTTCTAGATTTTTTCAAGACCGTGACTGTGGTTGGAATGCTCGTGTTAAAGAAGATGTTTGCAGGCAAACCAATCACCGTGTCGATCGCGCCGTTTTCAAGTAATGCTTTACGAATACGCCCCTCTGCACCACCACGGAAAAGAACACCGTGCGGCAAAACGATACACATTACCCCAGTGTCCTTTAAGTGATAGTAGCCATGGAGTAAGAAGGCAAAGTCAGCCTTAGATTTTGGTGCAAGTCCATAGCTGACAAACCGGGGATCGTTTTCCGTCCCCTTCGATGGCTGCCAATGCGCTGAGTATGGTGGGTTCATCACAACGGCATCAAAGTTTGTTGGTTCTTCAATTGGCCAGTCTTGATCCAAGGTGTCAGCATTGTGCAGATGCTGGTTATTAATTGGCACACCGTGAAGAATCATGTTCATACGCGCTAAATTATACGTTGACGTATTCAGTTCCTGACCAAAGTAGTTGATAGACAGACGTTCGTTCGAATAGCGACGCGCATTTAGAAGCAGTGAGCCTGATCCCATTGTCGGATCATAAATCGTGAAACCACGGACATCTTCCTTACCGTGCATCGCGATTTGCGTAATAAGACGTGACACCGACTGCGGCGTATAAAACTCACCAGCATTTTTGCCGGAATCAGAGGCAAATTGACCGATCAGATACTCATATGCATCCCCAAGTATGTCATTCGTGTTCTGACCAACCAGATCAAGCGTCGAGATTTGTTTCATGACATCCGAGATGACTTGATTCTGCTTCTGTGGAGTTGCCCCTAATTTTCGAGAATATAAATCAACATCCTCGAACAATCCGGAAAAGAATTCACTGGATTGTTCAATATCTCGAAAACTCTGACTAAGGTCTTCAAGCTGAAAGGTGCCATGATCGATTTTGTCTATGAGAGCCGTAAAAGTCAGATCAGGCTGAATGTGATAACCAAACTCATCGGAAACATTACTTATCAGATCATCATGCAAATCTTTATCATTGTATGCATCCGTGTAAATTTGCTGGGCTTTATCCAGATCTGTTGTCTTCTCCTCCAATTGATCTGAAGCATAAACCACCATGCGATCAGAAAGATACTTGTAAAAAATTAAGCCTAGCAAGTAATTCTTATATTCGCTGGCGTCCATCTTTGATCGTAAGATATCGGCAGAATTCCAAAGTGCTTGGTACAGTGTCTGTGACGTCATTTGAGCCATCGTTAAGTTCCTCCAAATTAGTCCTGATTAAGTGGCAAGATCTCTTCGCGAATAAGATTCGAGTATGCATCTTTAAATTCGCGCCAGTACGAGATCTTCTTAACCGGATTTTCAGTTTTTTCCTTATACATTTCATAATCCATATGACGTTTTAAGCTCTCTTCGCCGGGATTAGATTCTTTCTTAGGATCAAAATTTTCAGCGTAGAAAAGCGCCTCTGCAGGATCAGCACCCCATGTCGTCGCGACATCCTTGACCAAATGCTCGATTGTTTCGTTTTTCATTGTCTGAAGCAAAGTTTGGACATTCTGATTTTGAAATTCTTTAGGATTAGCTTGAATTTTACGCCATAGGCTTTCCATCAACGTGCCAAGTTTCTCGTTGTTGTTCTTCAATCTATCGACGTAATTCGAAATTTCTTCCACCCGCTTTTGGCTAACAGCAGGCTTATCATCGCGAGAATCGCTGACATAGGCTTGGATGAGATTAACGATGTACTCGTAGTTGATCGTATCCTGACGTACGGTTTCCAACTCATACTCAATATCTAAATCGTCTTCTTCCGGCCCTTCAGTCTGTCGACGCCGCTTTAATTCGTCAATGACATTTTGATACGCACTCGTATACGCCTCGATGTCTTGCGAATCGATAGCAATCTCATCTTGAATTTCGTCTGAGTCATATTCGCTATAAACCTGCGCAGCAGCCAGTCCCTTATCAAAGCCTTGAAATGCCTTGGCAAATTGCTTCAAGGTCGCATCTGGCAATTCACTGATAGGTGGACCAGAAGGATCAATCTTGAACTTTTTCAAGCTTGAAGCTGCCTTCTTTAATCGGTTGTGTGCTACCTTCCACTCAGGGGCAAGGACTTCATTTTCGCCGCCATTTGAATAGAGGATTAACGCATCTTCGACTGCTTTTGCAAAGGTATTCGGCAGTTGATAGACAACAATCTGTCCATACTGTTTATTCTTGTCAAAGATACGATTGGTTCGAGAAAAGGCTTGAATGATATTTTGCAGCTGCATCGGCTTGCGATCAATAAACAAGGTAGACAAGCAAGGTGCATCAAAACCAGTCAATAATCGATCAACCACAATAACGAGGTCTAATTGCTCTTCACGAGACAGATAACGGGCCTGTTTACGAGCTAACCGATCATTGATATTAGCGTTATATAAGTTAATATTCTCAAGACTGTAACTCGTACCAAACATCTCGTTATAGTCACTAATGGACTTCCGCATCGCGTCTTGATTCAGGGTTGAATCGAGATCATTTTCAGTGACTGAATAAGTGATAGCAACTTTCGGAAAGTCAGGTAATAATTCTGAGGTACGCTTGTTCATTGTAAATGGCGCTTTACCAGCACGTAACTCTTTGAACAATTCATAATATTTTTGTGCTTGCGAAATGGAGCTAGTTGTCAACAAAGCCGTGTAAGAATTGCCTCGGCCATTGTACAAGCCCAGCTTCTTTTGTGAATGGTTGACGATCCCCTCTATCACTTTCCACATATGATTTTTGTTCAAATAATCAGAAGAGAGCAGGTTCTTTTCCATCTCAACAGGATCCATCTTCGCCACATCTGCAAGGGACTCTCCTGTGCGCTTCGCAATTAACTCAGTGAGTTGATCTTCACGAATCGTATTTATATACTCCACTTGAAAGCCCAAGACAGCACCATCATGAATTGCTTCTTTAACTGTATACTCATGCAGTCGTTCGCCATATTGTTCCGCAGTCGTTCGGGGCAAGTTCCCCTCTTCTTTGCGTGCATTCTGCTCAAATATGGGAGTTCCCGTAAAGCCACACCACAACGCGTGATGGAAAAAGCCGTTAATCTCCCACTGTTTTCGCGAAGTAACAGCACGATGACACTCGTCAACAACAAAAGCAATCTTTAATTTTGTCAATCGCTCATAGTCTCGTGTGCCTTGCTTATCCGCGAACCGACGCATGACAAAGTTAAGCTTTTGAATCGTTGTGACAATGACAGTGCGGTCTGTACTTTTTAGCTTCTTAATAAGATCGCGAACGTGTTCAGTCTCATCAATATCAATCGTATCGTTTTCAGCGTAAGCCATGAAAGAGCTTGTAGTTTGCTGGTCTAGGTCGACTCGATCCACAATAAAGATAGTTTTATCAATACTGGGAATTTGTAAAAGATTTCGAGCTACTTTGTATGCTGTAAGCGTTTTTCCTGAGCCTGTGGTATGCCAGACGTATCCGGACACTTGGTGTTTTGTCGCCTCACGAACTCGCTCAATCGCATGAATCTGATAAGGCCGCAGCAAAATTAAGGACTTTCGAATCGAATCAATCACGGTATACTGAGTCACCATTTTATGTGCTTGTGGAATTGAAAGTACCTGATCCGTAAAATCAGTAAGCGTCTCTACAGGTTGATTATGCTCATCGACCCAGTTGGTTAAGAAGCGCTCGTTCATCTTGGTGCCTGAAGCCGGCGCAATATAACGTGTGTGGTACGGGTCACTGACAACGAACATTTGAACAACTGAATAGATGCCGTTAAACATACCGTCACTCAGATACTTTTTTATCTGACGAAAAGCATCCATGTATGAATGATCCGCATTCTTGAGTTCGATATGAATTAACGGTAGTCCATTGATCAAAAGTGAAACATCAAACCGACGGTTCTGATAGTCAGCAAACACTTTGGGCATTTCGATCTGATTAACAACCTCGTAGGAAGAAGTACCACCAGCTACATCTTCCCGACGAACAACTTCTAGTCGAACTGTTCCCAGCGTGGCATCTTCACGTTGCACTTGAACTTTGGCCACACCATTTTCGCCAGCCAACCACTTAGCGGCATCATAAAACGTACCAAATTGAAGCTGATTCTGAATTTGACGAAACTCTTGTTCTGTTAGCGGATGTCCGTCCAACACAGCAACATTATTTTGTTCGATTTTCTGCCGAAAGTTACGCCACAAATCCTCCTCTGTCTTTAGCTCCGGACGATACGTCCATTGTGAAATGCCCCTCGTTAACTGTTCGATTAATCGTTTTTCAAACGTAGATTCAAGTGTTGCACCCATTCTTGACTCCTCCTGTTGTCATTGCAAAACCCGTTAGTCGTATTTCTTCAGATCCTGCAAGCCACTGACGAACCATTCATACTCCTTGATTCGCATCTTCAAAACTGTATTAATATTCATCCAAAGCAGCCCGCAAGACCGAGATGCTTTTTGAACCTTAACGCTGCGTTCCAGCGTATAGATAACCTTCTTCATTATGAAGCATATTACGGGCAACGTCCATACAGAGGGACTCAACTGACTGACTGATTTAATATGTACTTCTGACAGAAAATCAGGATACGTTCGTCACCGATTCGGACTAAATTGAAGTTGAGTAACGAATAGAGCAAATATTGTGTTAGAGTTTACATTTGTTTTCGGGACAATTCTGTAGCGAAATCTGACTACATTTAGAAACGTAAACAAAAAGCAGTGCCACTTCACGCTAATCATGAAGTAACACTGCTTTTTCACCGCGTAAGAATCATTCAGATTCTGTAATATCGAGCAACTTTTGCTCGTGGGCCACTATCAATTTGCTCTAAAAGTCTCTTTGCCTCTTCTTTAGTCAGAAACGAACGCCGATACACTGCCTTCATCCACTCAGGTTCCGGCATCTTCTTACTTATAAACCATTGATCGACATTTGGGGCTAAGAAAACGCTATATCCTTTTTCACCAAAGCGTCCATCTGTCTCTTTAGCAATAATGGCGTGCAAAATAAGATGTTCGATTAGATCCGCATATACCAGTCTGTCTTTACGATGCATACTAAACGGATATTGATAATGTCGAATAAATCTTAGATCACTCAGGTTTTCTGCACGATTCTCGTCAACATGGTGCGTATAGAGTCCTTCTGAAGTTCTGGCATACTTGCCTTTGCTAATAGACTTGATTTCACCGTTTAGAAAACGCTGATAAGATTTTTCATTAAAATAGTTGTCTTTCACCGGTCCATATTTATTGAGTAAATAGGCAACTGCTTCAGAATAGGTCATGTTGATCATATTCATGTACTCTGCATATCTTATTTCGTGGTCTGCTTCTGTCATGACGCGTACCTCCTATCGTTTAGAAAAAGGCTCAATCAATCTTGAAAATAAAAGCTCCCTTTTGTGCCAGCCCATAGGCGGACTGCGAGTCTCCCTTACCGCATAACTTCAGATTGATTGTATCATAGGCATTGCCTAACAATCGAAAGTTAGACCGTACTTTAAGTTGGCAACACCCTTTTTCCAAAATGTGCTACAGTAAGTTCCTGAACACATCACATCAAACCAACTTTGGAGCGTGTTAAAACATTGGCTAAAGAAACACATCACGTCGTCATCCCAGACGCCATCATGGAAGATCTTGATATTAAAGATGGCGAGCAAGTTGAAGTTACTTTAAAAGATAAGGAAGCCGTGATTCGGCCTAAACGGACGGATACGGGGACGCAGACGATTTCGCTACGGTTCTTCCTGATTCCCACGGTTTTGGCTGGAATCGCGTTTTTGGTCTACTTTATCTATTTCCAGATTTTGCAGGTGCCAATGACGGGAAAGAACTCGATTGCCCAGATGGTCATTGTGCTGGGCGAGTTGAGTGGGATCGCTACGTTTGCGGTTGCTTACATTCAGAATCATCGCCAGATTCATGGGCGGGATCATCGGCGCCGTTATTGGCGAATTTTTCCAACGATGCTGTTGTCCTTTGCAATTATTCTCGCGTTTGTGACATCAGTGTTTTTCTGGGTGATTGGCTATATGTTTGAAGGCGTCAGTTTTGATATTTATACGGCGACTGGGTTATTCCTGCTGTTTATCAGTATTGTGAACTACCTGATGATTTATTCGGCCTTGTCGATTTCGACCTCCTTCATCACGACCCTGTTTCTATCGACCTTCGTTGGCGGCGTCATTGGCGCGATTGTGACAAATAGTTCGCGCCAGTGGTGGCAACATAACGTCAGTTTTCTTGGCACGAACAAGGCTTTGAATGCGTGGCAATTTAATCTCACCATCGCTGTGTCGGCCTTGCTGTGGATCGCGCTGGTGGATTATCTCTTCGTACCACTGATGGCGCATCGAAAAAATGATTGGCGGTTGATCACGATGCGGATCATGTTGACGGTTGCGGCGATTGCCTTGCTGGGCGTCGGCCTTTTCCCGAACAATCGCGGCCTCATGCATATCTTGCATACGCAAAGTGCTTGGTTCCTGAATTATTTCATTATCGGCATGATCATTGCAGTTCGTTGGCTGTTGCCAGGCGTTTCGCGCGAATTTCTAAGCACCAGTTACATCATCGGCGGCATCATCATTTTCGCCGCAATCCTCTTCCAATTCGTCCACTACTTGTCACTGACAGCGTTTGAGATGATTGCCTTTGCCCTCGCAATGTCATGGATCATGTTGCTACTGCAAAACATTCACCGGCTTTACCAAAAAGACGAGTCTACGTTTGTCGTGACGGTGACCACAGACAAGGTAAACACTGACTAGCTATGATCCACTGTTGTTTCTTGGCACGCTCTACTAATTTAGCACTCAGCTTCTCGCAGCCTTGTTAACTAAGGATGTTTGCAAAAAAATTAGACCGACTAGTCGAAAGCCGCTACAGGTTGGCAACTTGTCACTCTGGCTCCCATCTAGCATTGAAAATACCCCAAGTACTAACAGACGCTTCAATCATCTGTCGGTACTAGGGGTATTTTTTAAAATTGGGGGCAATTTGGGGGCAATTTTTAGCTACGCATGTTGAGACATCACTCAATGTATAGCGGAAAATTATTAGCCTTATCATAGGTAATTTAGCATCAATTTTAAAGATCCCAGTGCCAAAGCGGAGCAATCGTAGGCCAGATGGGGCTCAGCCGTGCAAACAACACAGCGACGGGCTGTGGAGCTGATGTTGTTAGGCGACTTCGAGACCGGTCTTTGGGCTCGAAGCGCCGTCACAGCGTTCCAGCCCCATCTGGCCGGAGATTGCGCAGTTTGGCACAGCATAGAACTTTAGCCTAGAGATTCCCACCAGCTTATTTGAACGTTGTTTAACAACATCAAGCCGGTTCAACCGATTCAACCTTCACATCTTCACGCTGCACCGCGAGCAAATCCGCCCCAGCCTGAACCGTGGTATCAGCCGCCACTGGCTCGATTTGTGCATAAGACTTGCTATTGGTAATGAGCACGATGGTAGTCGCGTCTAGCCCAGCCTTTTTAATAGCTGCTTGATCAAAGGTGCCGAGCAAGTCGCCTTGGTTGACATGCTGACCGGCTTTGACGGCGACTGTAAACGGTGCACCTTTGAGATTGACGGTATCGATGCCTAGGTGAACGAGGATTTCCATGCCATCATCTGTCGTTAGGCCGTATGCGTGGCCGGTGTCGGCGACGACGGATAAGGTGCCGGCTTGTGGTGCGTAAACTTTGTTGATGCCAGGTTCGGCAGGCTTGATGGCCATGCCTTCACCCATCATCCCTGAAGCGAAAACGGGATCGCTGACTTGATCCAACGCAACGGTTTCACCGCCAACCGGTGCATAGACTTTGTTGTCGCTGACAGTTGAGGAGATCACAGCATTGGCGGTTTCGACATCCCCATCTGGCGTTAGCACTTCCTTCGGGATCGCAAACGCGTTGGTCGCGACAAAGGCCGCGACAACGGTCCCAAGTGACACGATGGTATACCACAACAACGCATGGCCGTTATAGATGTACATCAGATAAGATGGCACCACTGCAAGGCCATACGAGTTAGCAGCGACGTTGAGCATGCTTAAAATCGCAGCACCAATTCCGGATGTCAAAACGGTGACGATCAATGGCCGAAAGTTGTAACGGATTAAGACCCCAAACAACGTTGGTTCAGAAACCCCGAATAGTTGTGAGGTAAAGGCACCCATTGAAGTTGCTTTAGCCTTGTTGGAACGGGCCCGTAAGAAAATGGCGAGGGCAACGCCGAGGTTGGCAAAGCCATACATCGCTTCAAGTGTGATCAACGGATTCAAACCGGTTGAAGCAAGCAGCGAAGTTTCGATGGCGATCATGGTCTGATGAATCCCGATGAGAACCATCAGTGGATAAGCAGCCCCGATCAGGAACCCACCGATTCCAAATGGCAGATGGATCACGGCTTCAACACCGACAAGCATGCCACTTTCAATGGCGTGGACAATTGGACCGACGCCCATGATCATGATGGCGAACGTGACGAGCATCGTCAAAAATGGCGTGAGAATCTGTTCCAAAACGTTGGGCATGTGACGCCGGAAGAATAGTTCAAGTTTGGCCCCGATAAACCCAGCGACCAAGGCGGTTAACACGGAGCCTTGACTACCAACAACTGGCAACCAGCCAAACAGCATAATGGCCTTGGCACTGCCATCAGCAACCGAATACGCATTTGGTAGAATTGGCGAAACCAGCATTAAACCAATGACGATCCCAATGATCGGTGTGCCTTTGAAGTAGCGGAAGGTCGACCAGACGATCAAGGCGGGCAAGAAAGCAAAAACGGTATCGGTGAGCACCGAGATTACCGATGTCAGGCTAGCCGGTATATCGCTTGGGACCGCTCCGAAAAGTTTTAATACTTGCGCATTGGTTGCTGCACTTTTCAGCCCTAAGAACAGACCGGTGGCAGCAATCACAGGAATAATTGGAATGAAAATGCCTGACAGCATCGCCATTAATCGCTGTACGACTGTCTTGTGCTCGTTGCTGGTTTTACCGGCAGTGTCGGCGTCGTCTTTACCATAAATCGCATTCACGGTGCCAAGCTTAGCAATGGCCGCGTAGACATCGTTGACAACGCCGGTGCCGATAATGACCTGATATTGGCCAGAGCCATAGAAAACACCTTTGACTTCCGGCAACTTCTCAAGGGCTTTGTCATCAATTGCCTTCCGATCTTTCACTACAAAACGCAGTCGCGTCTGGCAATGGGTCACGGAATCGACGTTATTTTCACCAACCAGCTTTAAAATTGCTTTTGCTTCTTCTTCATAGTTTTTAGCCATGATCATTTCACCTCAATAAGAATCACTTGATAGGGTTGTAAGCTCGTTCCAACGTCCGGGTAATTGTTCAGCCAAACGTGACCAGCTGGTAAGTCAACTGCAGCTGACTTCGGGCTAAGATTCACAAAAATTTGGACATGTTGCCCGCGGGCATAGGCAATCACGTTGTCGTTGTGTGCATCCAGCGGGGCAAAGTCGCCTTCGATCAAATCGGCGCGCAATGGTGATGCATTCCGCAGGCGGCAGAGCGTTTGATAAAACGTCCAGACCGAATTGGGATCATCGTGTTCTGCCTGCCAGTTCACGCCAGCAGCTTGCTTGGCCAGTGGCAACCAAGGTTCATGACCAGCGTTGAAGCCGCCATTTTGGCTGTCGTCCCATGGGTATGGCGTACGGGCATTGTCACGTGAGCGTCGGTTGACACAAGCAAGGGCATCAGCTTCGGAGTAACCTTCTGCCAGTGCACGGCGATAGTTGTCATGCGCGGAAAGATCGTTGAATTGATCAATGTTGGTTCGCACCGCATTGACCATGCCGAGTTCTTGGCCTTGATAGATAAACGGACAGCCACGTAAACCGAAGTATAACAGTGCTAAGGCTTTTGCCCCAATCGCATTGCGATATTGCGGCTCACGGATATACTTGCTTAGGCTTCGCGGTTGATCATGATTTTCAAGAAAATTAGCCCCCCAGCCAACTTTTTGAATCGCCAGCTGGCTTTTGGCAATCGCCTCGCCAAGCATTTTCGGCGTCCAGTTGGTTTGCTTGAACCACTCAGACCCGGAAGCGACGTCAATGTCGGCGTAATGAAAATCAAAAATCATTGAGAAGTAGCCGTTTTCGCCAATGAAGTCACCGAGTTGATCGTATGCAACGCCGGACGCTTCACCGATCGTGACGGCATTGGCTGGTTTAAAGGTGGCAGTGTTCAACTCTTTGAGAAATTGATCCAGACCCGGTCGATTTTCCGTTTTGCGCTTAACCTTGCCTAACCCATCGCTGCCATCTGGCGTGATAGAAGCAAAATCCTGATCCTTTTTGATAAACGTAATGGCGTCGACCCGGAATCCGGCGAGGCCTTTGGCTAGCCACCAGTTGATCATGCTATAAATGGCTTGCCGCAACTTCGGATTTTCCCAATTCAGGTCCGGTTGTTGTGGGGAAAAGACGTGGTGATAATAGGTGTTGGGCTCTCCGGGAACCGCTGTCCATGACGAGCCAGCGCCGAAGTTTGAGCGCCAGTTGTTCGGCGGCTGACCATCATGACCCTGGCGGAAAATATAAAAGTCCCGATATGGTGAGGCCGGATCCTTGAGCGCCGCTTGAAACCACCGGTGCTGATCGGACGTATGGTTGACCACCAAATCCATTACCACTTTGATACCGAGATCTTTGGCAGTTGCCATGAGCTGATCAAAGTCAGTCATGGTCCCAAAGCGCGGATCAATCGCCTGATAGTCGGCAATGTCATAACCATTGTCAACCATGGGGCTCTTATAAACCGGCGACAACCAAATCGTGGTAATGCCTAATTCTTTTAACTTCGGTAATTCGGCAGTGATGCCAGGCAGATCGCCTATGCCGTCATTATTGCTATCTTTGAATGAGGCCGGATAGATTTGATAGAAAATTTCTTGTTGCCACCAAGTACGGCTAGTTTCGTTCGTCATGACTTTATCCTCCAGTTAGCTGATGCTGTCGTATGAGAATGTGGTATCGATTCCATATGAGGCAAAAATAAAACTCAGGCGCTTTGCCTGATTTTCAACGATAAGTGCAAGGTTGGTTGCGTGTCTTGGGCGACTTGTCGGCCCAACCCTTTTAACAACTCGTGCGTCGCCGCCGCTGCCATCGAAGCAACAGGCTGATGCACCGTCGTCAGCGGGACTTTGGCAAAAGGCGCAAACGGCTGATCGTCATATCCCATAACTGCGATGTCATTAGGTACCTTCACGTCGGCAGCCAACAGACTGTCAATCACGCCGACTGCGACCTCGTCCGAGTTGGTAAACACGGCATCCGGCCGCACATTCGGCGCCAAGCTTGCGAGCTGCTTGCCAACTGCCTGCCCTTCTTTGGCTGTGTGAATTTGACCAAACAGTAAATCTTGCGCCACTAAAAGCTGATGTGCCTGCATAAAGTCTAAAAACGCTTGCGTACGGCTTTGTCCATGGTGGGCGCCGCTGATGGTGCCACCGCTGACATACGCAAACCGGCGATGGCCTTGATTGAATAAATAGTCGAGTGCATCACGGGTCGCCTGATAATGTGGCAATACCAGCGAAGTAGCCCCGGGGATCTGGGCATCGGCATTCACAACCACAACCCGCCCCGGAAAGGCCTTCGCAACTGCCATAACTCGATCAGGGGCTTCAACTGAAGCTAAAATGACGCCGTCCAATTCGCGACTTTTCAGTTGCTTGAGAAACCGTTCTTCGGCCTCGGGATCATCATATGTCTGGGTAATCATCACTTGGTAACCGTGGGCATGTAGTTCCCGTTCAATCGCATCGAACAAGCCAGCAAAAAACGGATTGGTCACGCGGGATACCAGAACCCCGATGTTGCCAGTGGCTTGAGCGCGCAATGATGTGGCGGCCGCACTCGGCGTATAGCCCAACTGATGAATTGCTTTTTCGATCCGCGTACGCTTTTCAGCGGAGATGTAGGGATGATGATTCAGATAGCGCGAAACCGTGGTCACGCCAACCCCTGCTGCTTTAGCAATTTCACTAATCGTCGCCATTCCTTGCATCTCCTTTTATATGGAATCGATTTCATAGACGAGTATACAGCGCTTTCAAAAATTGTCAAGCATTGACTAAAAAGATTTTTTGCGTCCCAGTCTAAAAAAGCCTTACGCCGTGTCGCCACAACGTAAGGCTTGCGATCAAAGACCGCCATTATCCTTTTTAAGATTCCATGACACAACATCACTGGCCGCTGACGGTGGGGTAATGCGTGCCGCGGTTGGTGCTTCATTGCCAAAGAAGCGACCGGAGACAACGCGGTAGCCTTGGTCAATGAATAATTCGAACACAGATACATCAATGAACAAGCGGATTTCAACTGTTTTTCCAGCTGGAAAGCCGAACTGGCGCAAACTGCCGCCATTATTGCGATTCTCGCGCTGAATCATCCCCTGCCCGCTATCAGAGTCGAGATGAATCAGCAACTGATCATGGTCCCCATCAGGCAGATGAATCGTTGTCTTTTGACCTGCCGCAAGCGTGAAGGCTAGTTCAAAGGCGCCTTCCAAGTTGGTAACGGTCCACTCATCATCATGCTGCTGAATGACCGGTAGATCTTCCACCGCCGTCTCCCGCAGACTTTTGATAGCCGGGTGCGGATAGAGGCAAACGTGATCATCACGCAGCGTCAATTGGCGCACATAACTCAAGACCCCGGCCCAACCATCATCATCTGTTGGGTAGGTGGTATCTGGCAAGCCGAGCCATGAAATCGCCAAGGTGCCATCATCATCTGTATTCGCCAGACGAGTCGCATAAAAGTCAAAACCCTTGTCAATGTTTTGCAGCCGCTGGTGGGTTAAGTTACCAGTTGCCGGATCAAAACTATCAGCCACGAGGGCAATATTCGGATAGACATTTTCATATTCGAAAAAGTCCTGATCGAGACCTTGTGGACAGTATACTAAGACCACTTTGCCATTGATGAACGTGATGTTCGGGCACTCAACCATGTAGCCGCAAAATTCATCAGGAATACTTAGCGGTGCCACAAACCGCCAGCTCTTGTCGGTCTGCTTGGCATAAAGCAGAATGGCGCCGGTGTGATCTGGACGCTGGCCGCCAATCAGGACATAGGTCTGGCCTTCATAGTTAAACAAAAATGGATCGCGGAACTCCTGCGTGTAACCAGTAGGCGGTGTTAGGATTAATGGCTTCGGATCCTTGAACAACCGGCCATCAGCGCCGAGAACGGCCCCTAGCTGGGTGCTATGCCGATGCCACTGATCATCCCGCGCATTGCCGGTATACATCAAGCGCAACGTGCCGTGTGTCACCAACGCTGATCCTGTGTAAGCCCCATGCGAGTCATACTCGTTATCCGGCAATAGATCGCCTGGCACCCGGCGCCAGTTAAACAAATCCTTCGACACCGCATGCGCCCACGACTTCAGGCCATGGACCGGGCCAAACGGAAATTGTTGATAATAAAGGTGCCATTTGTTGTTGAAAAAGTTCAAGCTGCACGGGTCATTGATTAAACCAGTATCTGGTTGAACATGCGTCTTTGTCCGCCATTTACTCGCAGCAACCTGAGCCTTCAACTTCATAATATAATCAGGCGCCCAGGACGAATACGGCTGATACCGCGCCGCCGTACTCCAAGTTGCTTCTTTCATGAACTTACCACCTTGTTTGAAATGTTACCCCCATCATATATGAGTTAGGGGCAATGTCAATGAAGACAGAAAAACAGGTTTCTGAAATCTTGATGCAATCATTTTCGGGAGAGCTGGTTGACCACCGAAAGGACGGGGTGGCGCCGCAGTGATTCGGGATGGTGACCACGAAGCTAGCGTGGTGGGCACGGACTTTGAGCCAACGGGCAAATCCGGCACGCTGGCTCAAAACTCGGCCTTCTCCTAAAGCAGGCAACCCACCTGCTTTAGGAAAATCCCGCCACTGAGCCCATCGCCGCGGAACCAGTTCAGGCTAGCGGATAAATCGCTGCCCAAGATAGATCCTGAAAAGCGATCCGCAACAAACAAACTTGATGCAAAAAATCCGCAGCTTAGGCCGCGGATTTTTGATTGGCCGATCGGAGGGTGGCCGATCAGCGATTTTTTACTTTGGAGGAGTAAAAATGAAAAAGTTGGGTTGGGGAAGGAATGAGTGGGTGGCTCATTTCTATGTTGTTAATACTACAAGCGATGTGTGAAATTTTTGTGATGGTAAATGGGTCTTTATGTTAAGTCTGTTGATTAAAATCATCTGCTCACGACAGCGGTTTAGGTAGAAATTCTGCCCGATAATCATGGACATATTGCTCGAAGCTGATTGCTGGGCGCCCGAGCACATTTGGCAATGTTGTCGTAACCGTTTTGGCGTTACCTAACTGGGTGATCAAGTAAAGCATCACCATGACATTGACATAGTTCTTCGGTAGCCCGCGTTGCAGCATGACCTTGCGAAAACGCCACAAACTCGGCTTGCTATAGGTGATCGGCACACCGAGTTCCATCGTCATGATCTGGGCAGCATCGGCGTAGGTGAGCGCTTGGGCGCCGGTAATATCGAGCTTTTGGCCAATATATGCCGGATCGCGCAGGACAACCGCAGCAGTCGCGCCGATATCACGGGTATCAATGAAACTAGTGCGAGCATGCCCAGCAGGCACAAACAGATCGCGATGGCCGACGATATCAGCTTGGTGGGTGGTATTCAAATTTTGCATAAAGAAACTTGGACGAATGAAAGTATAAGGCAAACCAAGTTCAACAATCCGTTTTTCGATTTGATGATGCGGCGTCATTGGATTATGCGCCACCCCAAGTAGTGACACAAAAACAACTTGCTTCACATGTCGAGCCACCAAGGCATCGAGAAAAGGATACATATCCTCTTTGGGCTTAGCCAATTGTGGCGGCCGAACGAAGAAGACCTTGTCGATGTCAGCTAAGGCTTGCTCGAAAGTGGCAGGATCGAGAAAGTCAAACCGGCGTACTTGAACCTTCAGCCCGTTTAACGCCTGTTTGGCATGCTCCGAATTGTGCACACCAGCAAATAGGTGAACATCTGGATCATCTTGCAGGTCGCGGATCAGCGGTTGACCGATATTGCCAGTAGCACCAATCACTAATAGATTTGTCAATAACTTTCTCCTTATAAAGAAAAAGTGCCTGAACAGGCACTTTTTTAATCTTGATCACCGCTTAATTATCGCGGTTGACCCTATTCATACATATAAGCACGGGTTGCCGGCAGATCTTTTCCAGACGGCCCCTTGCTGATCAAATACTGCATCACGTCAATGTTGCCAGATTCAAAGCTGGCAGCGGCCGCCTGCAGATAAACATCCCACATCCGCGTAAATTCGTAGCCGAATTTTTGCTGAATCGGATTACGATGATTATTGAAGTTGGTATCCCAAATCTCAAGTGTGCGTTGATAATGACGCCGCAGTGGTTCAAGATCTGCAACTTGCATGCCAGCGTCGACAATGTGATTAAGGTTTTCCGCCATCCCGGGCACATAACCATCCGGGAAAATGTATTTGTTAATCCATGCGTTTACCGCGCCGCCTTGTTGTCGCGTGATGCCGTGAATCAATGCCACACCGTCATCTTTTAGCAACTTAGCGACATCTTTAAAGTAGCCTTCTAGATTTTCCTTGCCGACATGTTCAAACATGCCAACTGATGTGATGTAATCAAATGGCTCGCGATTCAGTTCGCGATAATCCATATACAGCACCTCAGCAACATCGGATAGATGTTCTGATTCAATCCGATCCGAAACCAGTTTAAACTGTTCCTTGCTCAGGGTGATGCCGACGACCTTCAAGTGATAGGTCTTAGCTGCGCGTAACATCAACGTACCCCAGCCGCAGCCAATATCCAGCAATGTCCGCCCCGGCTGTGGATTAAGTTTCCGCAAAATATGATCAATCTTATTTAATTGGGCGGTTTCTAGATCGTCACTCCAGTCCTCAAAGTAGGCACAGGAATAAGTTAAAGTCGGATCCAACCACAGTTTATAAAAATCATTGCCAAGATCGTAGTGAGAATGAATGTCTTCTTTTGACTTATGTTCGGTATGACTTTGCTTCGGGAGAAAGCGCATGAGTTTCTTGTTGCGCATAAAACTGCCCGCATTCGCATAAGCCGCCGCGATTAATTGTTGCAATGGCCGTGTGCCGCCAAGCACTTCAATGTCGCCACGCATATAAGCCTCACCCAGTGCCAACGATGCATTTTTCAGCAAATCACGGACCGGAATGGCCTTTTTCATTTTAATCGTGATCGTTGGCTCACCTGTACCATACGTTTCTTCCGTATGATCCCAGTAGTCCACGCGAACCGGAATATTGAAAGAGTGACTGAACATGGTATGATAAAACTTTTTTTCAAGCATGATGGCCTCCGTTTTGAGAAGTTACAAGAAGAATTATACGGCTTTTTAACCAAAGAAAAAACACCGCCGTGAAAATGGACGGTGTGTAGCCGTTTTCATTTAAAATTTTCGAAAACGCTGCTGTCGCTTGGCAATCAGTGCCTGCGGATCAGTAGCAACTAATTCTGCGAGCTTGGGCTTGATTGCTGCCTTCAACGTCGTCGCGAAAGTCGTACCGGTATCCGGAATAATGCGATCACAGACCGCTTTAGCCAATAAATCTTGCGGGGTCAGTTGCATGACCGCGGCCGCCTCTTTAGCACGGCTGGCATCCTTCCACAAAATAGCCGCAAAACCTTCTGGGGATAGAATGCTATACATGCTCTTGTCCGTCATCCAGACCTCATCCCCAAACGCCAAAGCCAAGGCACCGCCTGACCCGCCTTCACCGATCAAAATCGCAAGAATCGGCGTTGGGAGATCAGCACAGGTGTATAACAAATCAGCAATAGCGGCGCCTTGGCCATTGGCCTCCGCCTCTTTGCCAGGATATGCGCCGGGGGTGTTAATGAGCGTGACAATCGGTCGATGAAACTTGGCTGCCTGCTTCATTAACCGTAGCGCCTTACGATAACCCCAAGGCTCAGGACTGCCAAAATGCGTCTGCAATCGCTCCGTTAGGTCTTGCCCTTTATCCGTTGCAATCACGGTCACGGCTTGCTGATCAAGCCAGCCAATGCCGCCAATGACAGCCGGATCATCGTGACTTGAGCGATCACCGTGAAATTCATGAAAGTTTGTCACCAACCCGTTAATCAGTTCCCGCGTGCGATATGGTCGTGGTGCTCTGGCTGCTAGAACTGTCTCATACGCTAGCGTTTCTTTATCCGTCATGCTTGAAAGCCTCCCTTATTGCTGCAACTGTATGCCTGTCAATGTGTTTGTCAGACGGCTACGCGTGATATGAAGAACGCTAGGCAAATTGATCCAAGATGGCAATCAATCCGTCTAGCGTCGCGTCACCATGCCTCATCAAATGTCACTGCTCAGGCTGTATGCAACGCCAACAAATCCCCTAAATAACTAGGCTGATCCTGCCGCTGTACCACTGCATCAATAAAACCGCTTTGCAAAAGGGTTTCTGCTCGCTGAAAGTTTTGCGGCAGCTTTTGGTTAATCGTTTGTTCAATCACCCGCCGACCTGCAAAACCAATCAAACTGTGTGGTTCTGCCAACGTGATGTCGCCTTGCATCGCAAAACTCGCGGTTACGCCGCCCATCGTTGGATCGGTCAATACACTGATGAATAACAAGCCTGCATTGCTGTGCGCTTTAACTGCGGCACTTACTTTGGCCATTTGCATCAGCGAATGAATACCTTCCTGCATCCGCGCACCACCGCTAGCACAGAAAAGAACAACTGCTAAATTGGCGCTGGTTGCTTTTTCAAATAACCGAGTCAACCGTTCGCCAGTCACAGTGCCAAGTGAACCCATCATGAACTGTGGATCCATGATACCAAGCGCACAGTTTTGACCACCAATCGTCGCCTGACCTGTCCACACACTGTCTTTCAAACCAGTAGCAGCCTGGCCTGCTGCCAATTTCTCGGTATATCCCGGGAAATCCAGCGGGTCCGACGTCACCAGATCGGCATCCCATTCTTCTGTTGCTGTCGCGATAAGGGACAGTCGTTTTTTAGCAGTGATTCGAAAGCCGTAGTGGCAGTGCGGGCAAACTTGAGCATTGCCCAAACTCTCACGATAGCTGCCTTGCTTACAATACGGACATTGAATCCACAAGTTTTCGGGTAAGGCTGCCTCACGAGCAAGTGCTTCTTGGGTCAGTTGTGGTTGTGACATGCAGTATCCTTCCTTTCAAAACGCGTTCACCACCCCAGAAACCTGCACATAAGGACCTCAAGCCTAAATGGCCAAAGCCCAGCCATTTATTTAGGCTTGAGGCCACTTATGCTCCGGTTTCTAAACGGGCCTGCTCACGCTCTGCTTAAACGCGCTCTCCAGCCCAGAAACCTGCATGTAAGGACCTTGGTCGCAATGGCCCAAAACCGGCCATCACGCCCAAGGCCGCTTACACTCCGGTTTCTAACCGGGCTGGTTCGCGCTCTGCCATTTTGGTAAAAAGTCGCGATTGAGATAGGCGGTATCGGCTTTGCCGGCCAGAACAGTCGGTGCTTGGAATAAGGCCAGAGCAAAATCCCGGTTGGTTTTGACACCTTCCACATGCAATTCAATCAGTGCACGATGCATTTTCGCTAAGGCCTCGTCACGGGTTCGCCCATGGACAATGAGTTTAGCAATCATGGCATCATAATAGGGGCTGATCTTATCGCCAGGCGCAACGCCGGTGTCAACCCGCAGCCCCATGCCGCCGGTTGGAAAGCGCAGTTGTTCAAGGGTGCCAACGTCTGGTCGAAAATCATGATAAGGATCTTCCGCGTTTAACCGGCATTCGATCGCAACCCCTGATGGTTCAGGTGTCGTTAATGCCACTTCATCGCCAGCTGCAACTCGTAGTTGAGCTTGGACCAAATCAACACCGGTCACCATTTCTGTAATTGGATGCTCGACCTGAATACGCGTATTCATTTCCATGAAATAAAAATGATGCTGCTGATCCATCAAGAACTCAATGGTACCAGCATTGAGATAATCGACTCCTTCAGCAATGGTCGCAGCGAGGTGAAGTAACTTTCTGCGTTCAGGTGACGTCAAGACTGGACATGGACTTTCTTCGACCATCTTTTGACTGTGACGTTGCAAGCTGCAATCTCGTTCTGGGAAAACACTGGTATGCCCGTGCATGTCGCGTAAAACCTGAACTTCGACGTGTTTGGCAGGGACAATGACTTTTTCAAGATACATCGTCGGATCGCTAAACGCCGCTTGAGCCTCTGCTTGGGCCCCCGCGAATTCAGCTTTCAATGCAGCAGCATCCGTTAATTTGCGAATACCTTTGCCGCCTCCGCCTGCGCTGGCCTTGAGCATCAATGGATAACCGATGGCCTCCCCTGCTGCCAGCGCGGTTTCAACGTCCTGTAAAGGATGACTGCCTGGAATCACGGGTACGCCTAAGTCAATCATTGTTTGTCGAGCAACGGCTTTGTCGCCCATTTGATCAATGGCAGTCGGTTTTGGCCCGATAAAGGCCAATCCGGCATCGGTTACGAGTTTCGCAAACTCGGCATTTTCCGATAAGAAGCCGAACCCGGGGTGCACTGCCTCGGCACCGCTCAAAATAGCGGCACTGACAACATTGCGCATATTCAGATAAGAGTCGGCCGCCCGCGGTCCGCCAATACAGATGGCTTCATCTGCAAGGGTGACATGCAGGCTGTGACGATCAGCGTTTGAGAACACCGCCACAGAGGTGATGCCCATTTCGCGCAAGGTCTGGATAATCCGGACCGCAATTTCGCCACGGTTGGCAACGAGTACTTTTTTGAACAAAGTTCCACTTCCTCACACAAATCTGGTTTCAATGGCAGTTTCAGCCAATAGCAAAAACTAAATCCGCACTGCTGGCCATGTTTTCGCCAACATAAATTTTGCCTTTGCCCAAACCTGCATTGTCAATCAGTTTCTCCAAGGTCACTTCAATCCGCAGCACGTCGCCTGGACGCACCATGTGGCGGAACTTGGCCTTCTTAATGCCGCCAAGGTAGGCTGTCTTTCCTTTGAAGTCCGGCATCGAAAGCAATGCAATCGCGCCAGCCTGCGCCATGGCTTCAATCTGCAACACACCAGGGAAAATTGGATTACCAGGAAAGTGTCCCTGAAAAATCTGTTCGTTAATTGAAACATTCTTTTGTGCCACTACGGATTCACCGGGTTTAAGATCCAAGACCCGGTCGACCATTAACATCGGATAGCGATGCGGCAAAATGGCCTGAATTTCTTGTGCTTCAAGTGTTTTCTTGGTTTCGAGCATAATGCCCTCCTTTTAAACGCGCTCTCCAGCCTAGAAACCTACGTATAAGAGCCCTGAACGCAATGCCATCAGGTTCAGGCCCGCGTACACACCGATTTCTAAACGCTCCTACTCACGCTCTGTCTTCTTCAATTGTGACTAATGCCTGATCATATTCAACGAGGCTTTCATTGTCGACGTTAATCGCCTTGAGTGTGCCGCTGACGGTGCTTTTGATTTCGTTCATCATTTTCATCGACTCAATGATGCAGACCACATCGCCTTTGTTAACGTGCGCGCCGACTTCAAAGTACGGATCAGCGTCAGGTTTAGGGGAAAGATAGACAATACCGACCAATGGCGCCTTAATCGCGGTGCCAGCTTCTGGTTCAGCTGGCACCGCCGTTTCCGGCGTTACCGGTTGACTAGGCACTGTTGCCTGAGTATTAACAATTGGCGCCGGAGCCGCACTTGCTTTGACCAGATGTAAAGAATCGTTGCCAAGCGTCAGCTCTAATTCATGCAAAGAACTTTGCTCCAACTGTTTGATCAGGACTTCAATCATTTCGGTGTCCATGATGCTCACCACCTTTTGAAGGCCAAGACCGCATTATGCCCGCCGAAACCAAAGGAATTGCTGAGTGCATAGTCAACTTCGACATCGCGATTAGCGGCATCCACCAAGGTGACTGGGCATTCAGGATCTTGCTCATCATCACCGACATTGATCGGCAATTTACCTTCGTGCAACGCACTAATCGTCATGATCGCTTCAATCGCACCAGCCGCACCCAGTAAATGACCAGTCAAAGCCTTGGTGGAACTCACCAAAACATCGTCCCCGAAAAGATCGTGGATCGCCTTGCTTTCCATGGCATCATTAGCCTTGGTCGCCGTGCCATGTGCATTGATATAGCCGACATCACTTGGCGCAATCCCAGCTTCTTCAATCGCCAGTTCCATTGCCCGTGCCGCTTGATGGCCGCTTGGATCAGGCGCCGTCATATGGTAAGCATCGCTCGTAGCACCATAACCAACAACTTCGCCTAAAATGTTGGCACCGCGTTGTTGCGCATGTTCGAGGCTTTCCAAGATAATCGCACCGCCACCTTCGCCGAGGACAAAACCGCTGCGATCAGCCGCAAATGGCAAACTTGCTTTGGCCGGATCGGCAGCCTTGGATAAGGCAGACAGGGCTGCAAAACCAGCAATACCGATTTCGTTAACAGAAGCCTCGGCACCACCTGTAATCACAACATCGGCTTTACCACTTTGAATCCGCATGGCTGCTTCGCCAATGGCATTCGTGGCTGAAGCACACGCAGTCACAACGACATAGCTCGGTCCGTGCGCGCCAAAGTACTGAGAAATTGTCCCGGCGACCATGTTGCTAATCGCTTCAGGCACAAACAGTGGACTTACTCGATCAGGGCCTTTGGCATTCATTTTTGTGACTTGTTCCTGAATGGTTGTCAAGCCACCAATACCTGAGCCAAAAATGACAGCCATTCGTTCAGAATCAACATCATCTTTAGTTAAACCTGACTGTTCATATGCCTCGATTGCACTGTAAAGGCCATATTGCGTGAAAAGATCCAGCCGTTTGCTCAGCCGTTTTTCCATTCGCACTTCAGGTTTAAAACCTTCGACCTCACCAGCGACTGTGATCCCGGTCTTCTCGGCATCAAACTTAGTGATTGGCCGAATACCAATCTTGCCAGCATCCATCGTTGCCACTGTTTCGGCAACTGAATGACCCAGCGGATTCACAGTACCCATTCCGGTTACGACTACTCGTTGCAATGTCATTCCTCCGTTCATGTACTTAGCCTAATCCACCAGCAACAGTTAATGTTTGCCCGGTTATGTAGGCATTTTCGACCAGAAAACGGGCCGCATGCGCAATTTCCTCAGGTTGACCGAATCGCTTTAACGGAATCTCCGCCAAAATCTGATCCTGACTAGCCTGACTCAGCGCTGCGGTCATATCGGTAGCAATCATGCCAGGTGCGATCGCATTGACTCGCACGCCACGCATGGCACCTTCTCGTGCTAATGTTTTGGTCAGACCAATGATGCCCGCTTTACTAGCTGCATAATTGGCTTGACCGATGTTCCCGGTCAACCCCACTACACTGGCAAGATTGATAATGACACCAGTGCGTGCCTTCAGCATTTTTTTGAATACTGGCTGACTCACATAGAAAGTCCCATCTAAGTTGACGCTGACAACCCGGGCAAAATCTTCCGGTTTCATCCGCATGGCCAACATGTCACTGGTGATTCCCGCATTGTTGACTAAAATATCGGCACTGCCAAACTTGTCCAGAGCGGTTGCCACCAGCTGCTGACCGGTTGCTGGATCGTCAACACTGCCAAGGACAGTGACGACGCCATGACCAAAGGCTTCAAGCTCTTTGATCAACTCAGTGGGAAATTCGTGGCGAGCGTTTAAAACAAGATTTGCGCCCGCTTCAGCAAAGTTTCGGGCGATCGCTTCGCCGATGCCTCGTGAAGCACCAGTGATGATCGCGGTTTTATCAGTTAATTTCAATCTGCCTTCACTCCGTTATTCAAGTCAATGACTGCATTAAGGCTCGCTGCGTTACTGATCAAGTATGTGGTCATACCGCGATCAATGCGCTTAATCATTTTGCTAAGCACTGGTTTTGGTCCCAGTTCAATGACCGTGTCAATACCAGCAGCCTTCAGTTGCCGCACCACATCAGCAAACTTAGTCGGTTCAGCCACCTGGGCCGCCAAAATTGACCGCATGTTTTCAGCCGAGAAGGGCTCAAGAGCCGTGGTACTGATGACCGGTGTAGCAGGATCAAAGACATGTACTTGGTCAAGGGCAGCACGCAATGGTGGCTGCGCATCAGCCATTAACGGACTATGAAATCCGCCAGCAACTTTCAGTGGCACAGTGCGAACGCCTTGATCTGACAACCACGCTTCAACCTGCGCCAAGCCAGCCTTGCTGCCGGCCAGTACGGTCTGTTTAGGGCCATTGTAATTGGCTGGCCAAACATCAGGCGCTTGTTGACAGGCAGCCACAATCACAGCAGTATCGCCAGTCATGACGGCTAACATGCTGCCTGGATGGGCCTGACAAGCAGCGGCCATCGCCTTGCCGCGGGCAGCAACCAGCTTCAACCCATCTTCCAAACTGATCCCGCCGCCAGCAATCAAGGCACTGTATTCTCCTAGACTTAAGCCAGCAAGTGCGGTTTCATCGGGCAATGCCGCGGCTGCTACTTCATGCGTGGCCACGCTGTACGCAACTAAAGCCGGTTGCAAAGCATCCGGATGAGCAGCAAAATCGCCAGTCGCCAAAAACTGCGGCAGATCGAAGTCCAAAACTGCATCAGCACGGTCAATAATCTCTTTGAATATCAAAGTATTCTGGTAAAAATCAATCCCCATTCCGGGGACCTCGGCACCTTGGCCATTAAACACATATGCAAAACGCAAGCAAGTACCTCCTCGTTTCAATGCGGACGTTTGCCGTTAAGCCTGTGCCCGCACATCGACTTGACCTGTCAATAAGGCCGCCATTTTTGAGCCAGCCAAAATTTCTTTGGCCTGACGCATCACGTCCTCAACAATGTCTTCGCTGCTTTCTTCACGCTTAACTAAGCCGGCAATCTCACCAGCCATGAAGGAACCATGTTCACGATCGCCTTCAAGGACGGCTTTACGCAAACTGCCATTACCAAGTTCTTCAACTGCCGAAAAATCGGTCGTGTCAGAAAGGGCAATTTTCTTTTCAAGTTTCAGGAAATTCCGGCTCATTGGGTTCTTCAAAACGCGGGCAGCATGACCGACATACAGGCCGGTTACCAGCGTATCAACGTCCTTGGCTTTAATGACGGCGTCCTTGTAGTTCTGGTGGATTCGGCTAGACGTTGACGTCAGAAAACGCGTCCCCATCTGAACACCGATGGCTCCCAAACTCAAGGCAGCCGCCACACCACGACCGTCAGCAATACCGCCAGCTGCAACGACGGGAATATCAACCGCATCGACAACTTGTGGCACTAGGGCCATCGTGGTAATGCTACCAATATGACCGCCAGATTCCATGCCTTCAGCGATAACGCCGTCGACACCGTCTTTTGCCATCCGTTTTGCCATGGCGACAGACGGTACAACCGGCATCACAATCGTGCCATTTTGCTGCAACCGTTCTAAGTAGCGGCTTGGATCACCGGCACCAGTCGTCACAAGCGCAACCTTAGCGTCAACGATCACGTCAATGACTTGTTCGACAAATGGTGAAAGTAGCATGACATTCACACCAAATGCCTTGTCAGTCAGTGACTTGGCAATATCAATTTGCTCTTTGACCCAAGAAGCTGGGGCATGACCAGAACCAATGATGCCCAAGCCGCCAGCTTCAGAAACTGATGCGGCGAGCTTGCCGTCAGCGACCCACGCCATGCCGCCTTGAAAAAGCGGATATTTAACGCCCAAGCGTTCCATTAATGGACTCATTGGCCCACTCCCTTCAAGTTGTCTTAAGCTTCAGCCTTTTCGGTGATGAAGTTAACAAGATCAGCCACCGTTTCAATGCTTTCATCGGTATCAATCTTAACGTCGAATTCGTCTTCGATTTCGTTGATGATTTCGAAAATGTCCAAACTGTCGGCATCCAAATCGTTCTTAAAGTTGGTTGTCAGTTGAACTTCTTCCGGCTTCTTATCCAATTGGTCAGCGATAATGTTTTGTACCTTAGGCAATACTTCTTCGTTTGTCATGTTTAATGTTCTCCTTTAAAGTTAACTATTTTGTAAGCGCCAGCAGAAGCGGACCCATAAGCGGGCTTCTGCGACTGCGAGCGCATCAGACTCAAACATACTGTTAATAAGTGACGATCAACGAGCCAACGGATAAACCGCCGCCAAAACCGCTGAGTACCAGCCGCTGACCGCGTTGTAAGCGACCGTCTTCAGCTAATTGTGCCAACAAGATCGGCACACTGGCTGCACTGGTGTTGCCATGCTCATCAATATTGATTGGGAACTTGGCAGGATCTGCTTTCAGCTTTTTGGTGACTGATTGCACAATTCTGGCATTGGCTTGGTGTAAGAGATACCAATCAACGTCATCAACCGCAACGGCTGCCTGTGTCAGTGCCCGATTGATTGAGCGTGGCACTTCGGAAATGGCGAATTGATAAACCGCTCGCCCATTCATTTTGAAAAATGGGGACGGCTTAGCTGAGGGTGCTTCGGCAAACGGACTGTGATTCGTCTGTTCACCAGCAACCAAAGCCATCTCAGTATCGCCGAAACTTTTAAGATCCACGGCCTGAACCGGGAAACCTTGATCATTGATCAAAACCCCGCCAGCACCATCAGCAAACAATACGGCCGTTCGCCGATCATGCCAATCGACAAGCCGAGAAAGTACCTCGCTGCCGATCACAATTCCTTGATGAACCGTTGGACTCGTCATCAGGCGATCCGCAACATGTAATGCATATTCAAAGCCGGCACAGGCAACATTGATGTTAAAAGCAAAGGCATGGTCTGCCTGCAAGGCCGCCTGCAACCGATTAGCCTCAGCCGGCGTCGCATAATCCGGACTCATGGTTGCCACAATAATAAAATCAAGTTGGTCAGCCGCGACCTGCGCTTTGGCCAATAACTGCTGAGCAACATCGTAAGCTAAATCAAAATTTTTTTGATTGGTGACGACATGGCGCGCTTTAATCCCGGTGCGTTCCTTGATCCAATCATCGGACGTATCCATGTACTGGCGCAATTGATCATTCTCAATCCGCGTGGCAGGTACCGAATAGGCACTGGCCAGAATCTCCAAAGCGGGTCCTTCTTTCTAATGACGATATTCGTCAATAAATTCATTCAGATTATCCAGTGCCCGCTCGATCAATTCGATCTGTGGCTCGGTAAATCCTTTGACGAAACTCGCAACCATTTTTTGATGAAAGGCAAGATGGGCACGATACATCAAGCGACCTTTGCGACTGAGCCGTAAATTCACAACGCGTTTATCCGACTCAAGATGCAACCGCTCGACATAACCTTTACGCGCTAAATTGTTGATGGCAACGCTCAAAGTGCCTTGGGTGACATGCAGTCGTTTAGCAACATCGCTTGAACTCGGTGTCGCATGAATGCCGATCGCATCGATCGTATGCATTTCCTTGATGCCTAAATCGCGGAACTGACTTTTACGCAGTTCTTCTTCTTCCATTCGTAAAATATCGGTATAAACTCTGATCAATTTATCATTGATCCGCTTGACGCTTGGCTTTTGGGACATAGGTGTGCCTCCATTGACAACTGATTTGATATTCAAAGTATCAGTTGAAAAAAATAGCCTGTCAAGTGAACTAAGCATTGGCTTCTACCACGAAATGCAATTCTGCGTGGCAAACCAATTCATCTCCGATACTGGCAGTCGTCGCAACGACCCCCATATTCTCTCGAACCTTAACCATTTTGATCGCCAGTGTTAGTACACTGCCGGTTGGAACTTGTGCTGAAAAATCAGCTTTACTGATACTGCCTAGATAAGCTGTTTTGCCAGCAAACTTTGGCGATTTTAAAATCAAAATGGATGCCGCTTGCGCTAGTGTTTCAATAATCAGTGTTGGCGGCATCGTTAGTTCATCTGGTAGATAGCCGACCAAATGATCCTCCGCAACACTGACATACTTCTCAGCCACCAGCGATTCATCAGGCACTAACTCACTCACATGATCGATATAAAACAATGGATATCGATTCGGAATTAATGCCTGAATGGTTGAGGTATTTAAAGTTGTCATAGCTTCGCCTCCTCTTTTCAAACGCGATTGCCGGCCTAAACGTTGCCGGCTCACGCTTTCTTTTTAAACACGGTCGCCAGCCCGGAAAAACCGGGCCAGCTTTTTTCAAAACGCGTTCGCTGACCCAGAAATCTACGTGTAAGGACCCTGCACGCAATGGCCAAAGTGCGGCCATCACGTTCAGGCCCACTTACACTCCGATTTCTAACCGGGCCAGCTCACGCTCTCAACTAAACTAGTTGAATGTTCAAAGCATATGCAGAACTGCTTTGATTGTCAAACCTTTTTTGCGTTTATTATCTTTTGAGAATATTGATGTATCAGAATGAATACGGTCTCAGATAATATGGTTAAGGGGTTTAAGGGTTACCGAAAAAAGCCTAACTATGCAAAAAAAAATCTCGACTTTTTTCTGGTTTTCGTTGTCAAAAATGGCAAAATAAAAAAACTAAAGTTGAGAATACACAATAGCTTTTTTACAAAATTCGGTTGAACTTACCACTCATTAGCCGATGTTTGGGACACGGCAGCACGTAAATGGTTTTCTTTTAGCCGAAGTCGGACAATGGTGCCAACTTTTTTGGGATCGTCAATCCACGGTTCATGTCCTGCCCCATTCACGGTTAACAGTTCACCATGTTGCACGACAGCGGCGATTTCTTGACCGAGTTCAGGATTCGCAAAGGTATCATTCGTTCCCCAGATTAACGTCATTGGAACAGACAGCTCGCGCAATTGCGACTCTTTCAATGCATTGTGGTACTTTTCTTGATTCATCGTCCGTAATAAGGACAAGGTTGCCAGCTGATAGTTCGGCAAATGATCAAATGCATAAACACAGTCCGCAAAGCTTTGCGGCAAAGCACTGACGGCAGCCGGATCAGTCCCCATGCGATGCAGCGGTCCCCAAGCGCGTTTGGCTGATTTAGGGATTTGACGTTTCATGAACCATTTACCAAGACCTGGCATCATCGCCATTTTGAGCAATGTCGGTGTTTTGGTCATAAGCATTCGGCCGGGATTACCCAGTAAAATGAGCTGCTGAACCCGATCTGGATAGGCCAGCGCAAACCAAGTCGCCCAATGCGCACCCATCGAATGAGCAATGATCGGTGCTGATTTGAGATCAAGCTTATCCATGATCTGGCTGAACAAGTCCACGGCAAAATTGTGAACATCTACTTGCTCATGATCAAATCCATCGCTCAAACCGCCACCTGGGCGCGCCATGACAAAAACATGATAGCCGACTAGTTGCGGCAACAACGGCGCTAGCGCATATGGATCACCAGTATTGCCGGGCACAACCAACACGGGGTCGCCATGACCAAACTCTAAGACCCGAACCCGCAAATCATCAGGCGCAATTTTAAACCAGCGCGTCTTAGGCTTTAAGTGAAAGTCAGCCCAGAGTTGATTTTCAGCGTTTCGTGCCGCCTGAAAAGCAACAGAATCATGTTCAAGAATTGGTTGCGTCAAAAAAGAACCCCCTTTAAAAGTGGCACAACAATGTCAGGTATAGACTCGTTACCGCTAACACTTTTATGCCAGCCCATCTGTCATGGATGCTTGATAAATCGTTTCGACATCTTCTACCGACAACGGCACATAGGCGCGCGTTTCAAGACTAGCATTGGCAACAGCAGCAGTCGCCATGGCATCAAAATGCTGAGTATCCTTGATCCCAACTTCAGGCAAGGTCATTGGGAACCCTAAGCGACTAATCCAGTCAAAAGTCGCGTCAATAGCCGCTTGCGCCACGGCATAGGATTCATCACCTTCAAGATCCCAGACATGGCGACCAAATTGTGCCAACATTTCTGCTGTCGTTGCGTCCTTGGTCAGAATAAACGACATCCAACGCGGTGTTAAAATGCCAAGGCCGACACCATGGGTAATGTCATAATAAGCTGATAGTTCATGTTCAAGGCTATGCACTGTCCAGCCATTTTCGTTAGCAACACTCACGATACCGTTTAGCGCCATCGTTGCGCTCCACATTAAGTTGGCGCGGGCATCATAGTTATCAGGTTGTTTCAACGCAATGGGCGCCCACTTAATAACTGTACGCATCAAGCCTTCAATCATGCCTTTGCTGGCGTCATTATTTTTTGAACGATCAAAATATTGTTCAAGCAAATGACTAAGAATATCCATTGATCCCGCCGCCGTTTGTCTGGCTGGCACAGTAAAGGTCAGTGACGGATCCAAAAATGAAACCGCTGGTGTGTTTGGCCCGACTGTGCCGAGCTTTTCATGAGTGACAGGATTTGAAATCACGGAGCCGCTGTTCATCTCACTGCCTGTCGCTGCTAATGTCAGAATATCGACGACTGGCAATTGCTGCAATTTCCGGCGAGTTACGCCACGATCTTTGACAAGATCCCATGGGTCGCCTTCGTAAAACTTGGCGCTGGCAATGACCTTTGCAGCATCAATCACGGAGCCGCCACCAACTGCCAAAACAACATCAATATCCTGATCCTTCGCCAGCTTTTGGCCAGCACGGATAGAATCGATCTTCGGGTTCGGCTCAATGCCCGGCAATTCGGTTAACTGCAAATCAGCGAGCAGTCCAGTCACGGTATCGTATAAGCCTGACTTTTTGATGGAATGGCCACCATAAACGAACAAAACACGCGAACCAAATTGACTCACCGCGTCGTGCAGCTCAACATCTAATCGGCCTGTACCAAAACGAATATCGGTTTTATTCTGAAATCGAAAATTCTTCAAAGTTATCGCTCCTTTTTTGAGTGTGAACCTGATCGTTTCTTATTACTTTAATTGTAACGGTTTTAAGGGTAAAAGAAACGCGAATAGTGACAAATTCTCGGATCTCGTTCAGTTGACGGGTATCGATGAATCCAGCTGGTAACGTGGTGACTCGCTACTTTCTCCCAAACTGGTAAGGAATGAACGCCGGCATGTTCCTCAGCACACAAAAAAGGGTCTACACTTTCTGGTGTTGAGAAATAATCAACACTGAACGTGTAGGCCCTTTTTGGAC
>NZ_JBSOQX010000016.1:0-73772 GCF_053819265.1 Lacticaseibacillus sp. 30 | reverse complement strand
CATTGTTGATGATCTCTCATAGTCACGATCTTGCAGATATCTTGCAGATATATTGTAAAACGTTCCAAAGAAGGCTTCGTCATAACTTGAAAGGTGGAATTCACGATATTTCTTAAGCATATGGCGAAGAATTCGATCATTAATTGGATGTGAGAGTGAGTGGCACAGATTGGCGTAAATTAAATACTCGAAATGAAACCACGGACCCTCTGCTAGTAGAAATTGTTGAATACGTTCTTCTTCTTCGTCTGAAAAGATCGGATTTTTCTTTTCTAGATTGGCGATGCAGGAAACGATAACAAGCTTCAGCATATATTGAGGTGTTTCTTTTTCCACGTTTGAATCGTAAACGTCTAGCAGTTCTCGCAGACTTGGAAGATCAAGGTTCTTATAGGAAGTACTAACTTTTGTTAGGAGAACGCGAAGTTGACCATTTGAATCATCGATCAGTTCAAAAAATTCTTGAGGTTCCATGAACGTCGGCTTTAAGATCTCCATTAAATTTAAGAGACGGATATTTGCGTTCTTATTTTCAAAATAAGAAATCGCGGTTTTGTGAAGATTGCCTTGGACATTGTGAATTGTCAGTTGACGCCGTCTGCGAATTTGACGAAACAAGGCGCCACAATTGGTATAGTTTGCAAACACTTTTTTCACCCCTCAGGTAGAAAATACTCAACTTTTGCTCGTGCCGCTAAGAAATTCAGGTAAGTTAGTTAATGACAAAGGGTCGTGGTTTAAGAAAAGCGTACGTTATTCCTGAATTAAAAGAGTAATAGGTCAACGCATACCCTTGGATTGAAGCATCATCTTTATAAAGCAATTATGCCCAAAGTTTAGAAAAATAGCGAATGGTGTATGGGGGAGATTGAAATTAAAGACTCAATAAAGACTTATCTCATCGGCGTGGGTGGTTGGGTTTTGCTAATACTTTTTAACGTTAGTTTTGATTTTATTGCTTATCGGCAGCTGTATTGGCCACAATATTTCAAACTAACAGCCTATATCATCATTGCGGTTATTGTCGGTAAAATCTACTTTAAGTATAGAGCTTAACTGGTTGATTTTGAGATAATTCACGAAGGGTGTTCCATTTCAAAACATGAAAGCACTGAATTTTTAATGTTGGTAAGATTTTTTATAGATGAAACAGTTTCGTATCATTTTGCTATTGCCATTTGGGATCGGGCTATTAGTCCCTATTGATTATTAGATCAAACCGAGGTGTGCAAACAAGTCAAAGCGGAGATTCCCTGCCATTGATCCATAATAGAATATTTAAATTCCAGGCAAGACTCCGTGGCTTTCAGAAGCGGAATACCTTGCCTTTTTAGTGTAGGCCAGTTTGCTTATTAGGAATACCATCATAAAATAATCAGCCACAAACCAAGTACTTGTTAGGCTAAAAGCCTTCGGAGTTTCTGTAGGCACGGTCACTTTCTAGCAATACTTGATTTTCACATTTGAAGCTCATTTTCACATTTTATATTCATTTTTAAGTTGATTTCATATAAAATCAAGAAGAGCAGGCAGAGAGGAATCCTAAAATGAAACAGTTGAACGCTTTTTTTCAAAGACAGGTCACTTTTAGTCAGAAAAATCTTGTTGTAGAACTTTTCATGATTTTTCTAGTGATTGGCTTGTTTTTTGTGATTAAGTTTCAAAAGGTTGCTGATTTAAAGATAGATACTTTTAGAATTCAACAGTCCGTCCAATCAAGCTATTTACGCTATGATGCGCGCGCCTATTCGAAAACAAGCAAGAAAGGGAGGATGCAACAGGCATTGAATGAGCAACTTTCCGGAGCAGGGAAGATTGATAGTGGGTTGCTCATACAGGATGCCAGTATGATTCTCAATGGTCAGGTTGAACTTGCGCAAGCACAGCTCAAAAGCTACTCCCTTAATTTTGCCGGTGCAGAAGGGCTTCTAATACCTGCTAAAGAATCCGTCATCGGCAATCTTGTGGTTGCACAGAGGTTGCAGAAAAGTCATGACTCACCACGACATAATATTCAAAATGCCGCTGACTATGGCGCCATATTATTTCAGGTAATTGCAATCTGCGCACCTTTTCTAATTGCTTACTTAGTAGGGGACTCGTGGTTAGTGGAGCTAGAGCACAAAAGTATTCTAAAGAACATGCCGGTTAATTTTTTCGAAAAGTTTACTGCTCATATCAAAGCAAATCTTCAATTGAGCGCCGGGTTGTTCCTTGTTTTTCCGGCAGTGGCGTTGCTTCTTATGGGACTGGTAACTGGATTTGGTGATTGGAACTATCCTACTGCCTTTAATCTAATGAATAGCGTCATTACAATGCCTAGTTGGCTTGCGGGCTTATTAATTACCCTCTATTCACTAGCGATAACAATCTTTATGTCAGTTGTGGCAATTTGGCTGAACAAGCTCACTAAAAATTTTTATGCCACGGTTCTTTCAATCATGACAATATTAGTCATCGTCACATTTAGTCAGACATTACCTTTGGTTCTTTATTTGACGCCAATTCCTTATTTAAATATCGCTTATGTTTATTCCGGACGATTTTTGCTGAACGATCATCTCCCGGTTGGTTGGCTTACTGGTATGGTTATGATCTTGGTTTGGTCGGTGGCGATTTTCTTCATGCTTTCGAGACAGGGAGGTGCGAGAAATGACTAGGAATACTTCATATTTAACCTTCCAACTCAAACAAAACCTTCTCAGCAAGAAGAATTGGGGCGTCTGTTTAATCTTTTTTGCATGGAGCTTGTGGTTCTGCTATCAATACTTACCTGAAAATGGAACCTTAGAAAATTTTTCGAGACAGGAAGTCACTGATAAGCTGTTAAAAAACGAAAAGTTCATGAAAACTTTTAAACCGGCATTTCCTAACTATCCGACAATTGCTAATGCGGGGATATATATTCCTCAGTTTATAACGGCTGAGCGTACGCAATTAGCGGCTGCAGCAAAAGGAGACTATAAGAAAGTGGCCGCGTCTATGAATGACGAACTGTTGTTGACCGATCACTTAGTTCTTCAAGGGCAGCCATGGCTTAGTTATCCGCTTCAGTACTACAACGATCCAAACGTGGTCCGTGATGCAGGATCGGGTAACCAGAGCCGAAATGGCCATTATTGGAACTTAGAGGCGCGAACTCGGTTACAGCAGTATGCTCATATGAAGGACAACGACATAAATGCGGCGGTTATTAATCAACAGACGGCCTTACAACAGCTTGAACGAGCTTTCTTTTATGGACTTGCGCTAGCTTTGCTGATTGCGACCGCGATCATCAGCACTGACTTGGTTACAAGAGATAGAAAGAAAACGTCAATTCTAAGGAACCTACCACTGACAGCATGGGGAATGATCAACTATAAATCCTTGTCAGCCTTACTGATGAGTGGCGGATTAGTTCTTGGCTTCTTAGTTATTTTGTTACCGTGTAACATGCTAAGGTTTGGTATTGGGAGTTTGACACTACCCATACCCGTGTATCAAAGCATATCCTTCACCACAATTTCGCTGGGTCGTTTTATGTTGGAAGCTTTTGTCCTCTTACTGCTAGGCATGTGGCTCATTATCCGGCTTCAAATCGTATTACAGTTAGTATTAAAGAGTGAGTTTGCTAGTCTTGCGATGACATCGCTTTTGCTCGTTAGCGAAACTTTTTATTTTGTCCCGGGTTTGGTATCCATCAATAACTGGTCTCTGTACTTGTTACCAAGTTACTTCAATATTGGGCAACTGGTGGTTGGATTCCAGAATTTTAGATATGAGACGACAAAGATGACTTTTATGCTCGGGATGATGCTGTTCATGAGCATTTTAATCGTGGTTGAAGTCGTCATATATTGCCTGACTCATAAACGTCACACCAGAAAGGCAAGGTTGTCATAGCATGCTTAAGTTAAAAGATATTGAATTATCCTTTCCAAATAAGAAGCACGTTTTAAATGACATCACACTCACTTTGGATCAAAAAGAAGTTGTTGGACTTGTTGCCCCTAATGGCACAGGAAAAACGACTCTCTTAAATGTGATTATGAACAACCTAACACCTAGCCATGGGTATGTAGAGGTCGATGGTCTTCGATATGACAATAATCGACTGACTAAAAAAATTCATCAAAAGATTTGTGCATTTCCTCTTGAAAACGAACTTTTTGGTGAGTTGAGTGGTTACGAACATTTGAAACTGTACAAGAATATGTGGCAAAGTCGGAGAGCGATTGATGAATTAATTGATGCTTTAAAAATGCAGACTTATATCTCGCAAAAAGTTGGCACTTATTCGCTTGGCATGAAACAGCGATTATGTTTTGCCATGGTGGTTGTCTCGGATGCTTCTATGATGTTGTTGGACGAGGCCATGAATGGGCTTGACCCAGAAAATGTGGCGCTAATTTCAAGCCAAATTCAGCAACTACGAGAAAGCGGCAAGCTGGTGATCATGGTCTCTCACTTACTTGACAATCTACAGATGCTTGCTGACCGGGTTCTTTTTCTTCGTGCAGGGAAAGTTGTTAAAGATTTGAATATGCATGAACAGCAGAACAACTTTTTGAAAATGCGGCTAGAGCCGCATTTAGTAGCAAGCATTAATAAAGATGCTGTGCTAGACGCGTATCAAAATCAGGCCCTTATTGATTTAACAAAGTTGGATTATGCAACGCGGAAGTCACTTGTTCTTGAGCTTATGACAAATGACATTCCGTACAGTATTGCCCCGCTTTCACTGGTGGACGAGTTTCGGCTGACTTTCCAACGACAGTGAGCGGTGACCTACTGATCATTAGATACTGATCAGTTTGAAGTCATAAGGATTAATAGAATTGTCTGCTGAAGAGTTCGTTATTTTTTGAAGTGGCATGCGAACAAAACAATGTATCAGGTCAAATTTGACGTTACTTCTGTGACTGTAACCTTCTCATCGGCTTATTTGACAATACACTCGTTTTTCACCATTCAGTCCTATCCTTTATTTGATTGCGTTGTCAGACATCCCCAAAAAGGTTGCCATGCACCTTAAAAAAGCCTATGATAATATCATCAACTTACAAAAAGTAAGCATTATCGGTTGGGAGGCTTTTCGATGGTAGACATTGAGCATTTACAATTTGGACTGGAAACTTTTGGTGACATCGTGGCAAATGAAGACGGCAGCTTGCAAACTGCAGCAGCGTCTATTCGGCAAATTGTGCGCGAGGGGAAGCTGGCCGACGACTTGGGCATTGATGTTTTTGGTGTTGGTGAGCATCATCGACCAGATTATAGTGTGTCAAGCCCGGAAACGGTTTTGGCGGCTATTTCGGCGGTCACCAAACAGGTTAAACTTGCAACAGCAGTGACTGTGCTGAGTTCCGATGATTCTGTACGAGTTTATGAGCGATTTGCGACCTTGGATGCACTGTCCAATGGGCGAGCACAAGTCATGTTGGGCCGGGGTTCATTTACTGAATCCTTCCCGTTATTTGGCTATGATTTAACCGATTATGACGACTTGTTCAACGAGAAACTGGGATTGTATGATGCTTTGCGCAATGAAAAGGCGGTTACTTGGTCGGGCAAATTCCGAGCTGCTTTGAAAAATCAGGAAGTCTATCCTAAAACCGAAAACGGCAAACTCGAAACTTACATTGGCATCGGCGGTTCGCCGGAATCGGTGATTCGTGCTGTCAATTTTGGCTACAAAGTGATCATCGCAATCATCGGTGGTCAGGCGAGCCGGTTCAAGCCGTATATCGAGTTATATCACGCGGCGGCCAAGGAACTCGGCAAACCGGAATTTCCGATTGCTGTCCATTCCCACGGCTTCATTGCCGATGACGAAGACGAAGCCGTTGAAGTTGCGTTTAAAAATATCAAAGCCAATTTTGATCGCATTGGCTTAACGCGTGGGTGGGCGCCGATGAGTCGTGAACAGTTTGAAGGCGAAACCAAGGTCGGCTCTTTCTACGTGGGCGATCCAGAGACCGTGGCCCGACGCATGGCGGCGACCATTGACTTGCTTGATCTAGGCCGGTTTGATCTTGTTTACGGGGCTGGTAATCAAACGGCGGCACAACGCGAACGAATGATTGAGCTGTATGGTACGAAAGTCATCCCGCGGGTCAAGGAAATTCTGGCAGAAAAGGCGGCAGTGAAATGATGGCTATTCAACGCGTCGGTATCATCGGTGCCGGAAAAGTCGGCATTGTCCTTGCTGGTCTAGCTTTAGATGCCGGCTATACAGTACGTATTTCCGGTTCGGGATCAGTCAAAAAAATCGCCTTAACCATTAAAACACTCGTTCCTGGCGCAATTGCGTCCGAAAATGCTGATGTTGTCGCTAACAGTGACATTATCTTGTTATCAATTCCACTCAGTCGTTACAAGAACATTGATGCCGACTTGCTGAAGGGCAAGTTGGTGATTGATGCGATGAACTACTGGTGGGAAACAGATGGCATTCGCGAAGAAGTCTTAGACCCAAGTACGACTTCCAGTGAACAAGTTCAGACCTATTTCAAAGATGCCAAGATCGTCAAGGCATTCAATCATATGGGCTATCACAATTTGCAAGAAGAGGCGCGGCCCAAAGGCGATCCTAAACGCAAAGCACTATTTGTGACCGGCAACGATCCCGACGCGGTTGCCACTGTGGCGGCTTTTGTCGATCATATGGGATTTGATACCGTTGTGCACAATAACTTAGCAGACGGCATCATGACTGAACCAGGTAGTCCATTGTTCGGCGCCAGTCTGCGATACGCTGAGCTTAAGGACATCATCGATCATTTTGATCAAACCGAGTTTGGCAAAGAAGTCGCAGCGCAGACCCATAAGTGATGGAATTGTTATAAAGGCAAGGCGTACGGCCTATTGAAGGCTGAGGCGTCTTGTCTTTTTGCTACTAGTGTAAATCAAAAGTTGTCTGTAAAAATCAATCATGCTATGCTGAGAGCCAATTTTAGCAAAAGCTCTTATTTGTAACCGATCTTTTCAGCGAGAGGGTGTTCACTAGTGGAAAATAAAAATAAGGATCGAGGCTTCAATTACTGGGCGATGAGTTATAGTGGCAAGCTTCGTCGGACCTTGTGGATGTTTCCTTTTGGGGTGCTGGCCATTGCATTGATTGCATGGACATCAGGCAGTGTTCTCATAACGGTGATCTTGGCTGTATTTCTAACCATTATCTGGGCGTTACAGGTTGCTTACACCTATTTTATGGCACAACGAGAAAAGCACGACGGCGACAATCAATAATGTCAAACGGTGATGGTTATCGGTTTCATAGATAACCAAAGCGAGTCAGACAGTCAAAATGAGGTTCACTCATGAAGAAAAACCCTTCGATGGTTTTGGTAGCACAAACTAATATTACTTGGGGTAACGAGCGTTTATCTTTTTACGCTCTATGACACGAACTTTACCTCATTTGATTTGGTCGTGTATGTGATTGCGCTGCCAGCCACCGTTTGGATAAGTGACCAATGGCGAAGGGCTTTATCTTAAGTATGGGGAAAATGGCTGACGGCGAGCCATTCATCCAACAAAATTAAAAAGGCACAGTCAAAAGTATGCTGCTAGCAAAGAGCAACTACTTTTGGCTGTGCCTTTTTTGTTTCTGCATGGATAAATTTAAATTACTAAGACAGCTTTAAAGACGTCAGTGCCAAGGCGAAGCGATCGTAGGCCAGATGGGGCTCAGCCGTGCAAACAACACAGCGACCGGGCTTGGAGCTGATGTTGTTAGGCGACTTCGAGACCGGGCTTTGGGCTCGAAGCGCCGTCACCGCTCTAGCTTCGCGTCGCCACCCATCTGGCCGGAGATTGCGGAGTTTGGCACGTCAAAGGATTCTATAGTTTAGACCGTTACTAGATTACGCGGATTCTAATGAGTCACGAGTCCAGTACAGGAATTACGATCCATCAGCTACGATCACGCCAGTTCAATTAAGCTTTCCGATTCAACAAGCTCTGCGTCAAGCGAATCAAATCATCCTGCGCAGCGCCTGCTGGTAGTTTTTGCAAACCGGCGATGGCCTGTTCAGTTCGTTTCTGGGCCATCGCGTAAGCTTGCTCAACGCCTTGATGGTGGATGACGAGCTGGCGCAGTTCATTCATTTCCGCATCGGTGATCTGATCTTTTTTTGCTAGCAGTGGCAAGAAAGCTTGCCGATTGCGTTGCATGGCCAGGATCAATGGTGCAGAGTAGACGCCACTGCGAACATCTTCGCACACTGGTTTACCGAGAGTGTCGTCATCACTGGTGTAGTCGAGAATGTCATCTAGTAGTTGGAAAGCAATCCCAATGTTCATGCCGATTTTTTCAGCGTTTTTAGCAAAGGTGGGACTGCTGCCGCTTTCGTAGGCACCGATGAAGCAACTGAGGGCGAAAAGTTGGCCAGTTTTACCGGAAACCTGTTTAAGATAGTCGTCGATGGTAATCTTGGTTTGGTAGCGAGTGGCCATTTGATCCAGTTCACCTTTAAGAATCTTTTCCATGCTGCCGCTGTCTTGCTGAATGCTGCGTAAGCTTGACGCATAATGCGACAGTAACTTGAAGCAGACAACGAAAAGGTAGTCGCCGGCATAGACCGCTGTGTCTGGTCCGAATTGCTTCTGGATGGTGACCTGATTGCGGCGGGTGGGCGATTTGTCAATGATGTCATCGTGAATCAAGGTCGCTGTGTGCAGGGTTTCAATGGCCGCTGCCAAGGCGATCATCTTCTCGCGATCAACGTCTTGAAACCGTGAAAAAAGCAGACAGTAAGCGGGACGCAACAGTTTGCCGCCGCCATTGATCATCTCCATGATTGCCTTGGCGACCGGTGTGTTGTTGGTCGTGATCTGTTTTTCGATCATGGCTAGCGCTGAAGCCAGCTCCGGCGCTAACGTTGGGTATTCATGCCACATGGGATGAATTTTCATGTGTAGCTCCTTTTTTGCGGCGCTTGGTTCGGTCGTAGCGCAGTCGCCGCAAGATATCGATGTGTTCAAAAAGAAAGTTGGCTGCGATGCCGACTGCGATGCCAGCAAGGATGCCCATAAAAGCAAGTACCGGCAGATAAAGCATGACAGTCCAGCTTTGGGCGATCAACGATGCCACTAAAAGCTGGCCAACATTGTGCAAAATGCCGCCGGCTGCCGAGATGCCGATCATGCTGACGCGTTTTTCACCTAATTGTTTGATGAGCAGCATGCCAAACCAAGACAAGACGGCACCAGCGCCGCTGTAAAGGAATGTTGAAAGCGTGCCGCCAAGTAGGGTGGTGAGCAAGAGACGTAGACACATTAGGATAAAACTGTCGGGGATCGACATCGTAAACAGAGAAATGATGGTAATCAGGTTTGCTAAGCCTAGTTTGGCCCCAGGTGCAAAGGCGAACGGGAACGGAATCATGCGTTCAAGGAGGCCAATAATGACCCCTTGGGCGCAGAGTAGGGCAATATAAATATATTGTCGGGTACGGTCAGCTTTATACGTGCTCATTCAGTCACCATACCCCCTGTACTTCCGCCGCCTTTGTTCGCTTTAATTTCGATGAGCAGTTTATGCGGCAAGCAGACGATGGTTTGCCCAGGCTTGGTGATTCGTCCGCGCCGGACACAGACCTGATCTTGACAGTTAGCTTCTGTGATTGCGACACCTGCATCTTTAACTTCGATTTTGTTCCAATCGCCGTCTTTAGCGCGGTAGGTGAAACGACTGGTGCCGGTATGGCCAGTCAGTCGTTTGCGGTAAACCTCATGGCCGTCATGCGTGACGACAGCTGTGAGCACACGTTGTGGTTCAGCTTGTTGCTGCTGATTCTCGTGTACCGCAAAGATGACATAAGGAATGAAGGCCGCAAGGAACAGACCGCCAACGATGATCCAATCGAAAGGCCGAATCATTTTGAGATAACGTTTGAATGTGCTGGGCTGTTTCATGCTGGTGCTCCAATCTAAACCGCTGGATAAGTTCATGTTCATGGCATGCAGTTTATGCTACGCCTGAACACGAAGGACGGGGAGCAGTTATGGCCGGAAAAGATGGTCACAACAGCTTCCCGCTCTTGAAAAAAGACTCTAGGTAAGTCCACCCAGAGCCTTTTGTGTAGACAGTTATTTAAGCGTGTCGGTACCGTACAAGGATCGCGGTGTGCCGTAACGCCATTTACCGAAGACTTTCTGGAGATAAGGGACAACCCACTTATCAAGCCCAAATGCCCGGCCAGAACCATTCATGCAGGCGAACGCCATTGGAATCATCCAGATGTTAACCCAGTAGAACATACCGCTTAAGCAGAAGACACCGACAAAGGCGATAGTCGCTGCAGAGGTCAACCATGTGAACAGGCCGGCAACCAATGCAAGGCCAATCAAGATTTCCATGATGGTCATGGCTTTTTGCATAAAGAAGGCGACTTGCTGATTTGGAATCAATGCCTTGGTGATACTGTAGTACCAGTTTGGCATCTTTTCAAAGACCATCATTGGATCGTTTCCATACTGATAGGACAGTGAGAAGACAGTCTTCGTTGCCTTTGCTGCACCGGCAGCAGCGCCGGTTGCTGCACTGGTTGCGTCGGCGCCAGCAGCAGAAGCACCACTGGTTGCGGCTGGCTGCAGCCACGTGAACGGCAGACGCAGTTTATCAATGAACCATGATTCCTTGCCTTGAATCTTTGGCCAGCAATCAATCAACCACATGGCACCCAACGTGAGGCGGGCAGGAAGTGTCCACAAAACGTTACCTTGCCGAGACAGATGGCCGCGGAACATGTTACGGCCGTTACGTGTCCGGAAGAATTCGTGCATGAAGTACTGGAATAAATAATAACCGGAATAAACTTGGATGAAGTAGAGCATGTTGACCAAATGCTTCATCAACATCGCAAAGAAGCCGGAAAGATGGAGCCACCCCATGATGTTAGCGACGCCATACTTAGAACCGAGACTGACCATGAAGCCAGAATAGTTCGCTTTGTATTCAACTTGTTGTTTGTTTTCAAGCTTAGCTTCAATATTGGTCAAAGCAGTAAGCGCAGTGGCTTCAGCACCTTGAACAATTTGCGGTTGGCCTTTGCCAGTACCGTCTTGATCAACTAAGGAAACATCCCCAACAACATAAATGCTTGGATCGTCTTGGGATTCCATGTTGTTCTTTACTAAGATCCGGCCAGCCCGGCCTTGCTTCAAACCGAAGTCCTTCGCTTGGTCAGTTGCCTTAACCCCAGCCGTCCATACCAAGGTGCAGGTTGGGAAAGTTGAGCCATCTTTCAAATCAACATGGTCTTCATGAACACCGACAACGCCAGTGTTCTTCATGACCTTGATGCCACGCTTTTCCATATAACGTTCAGCTTTATCGGCATCTGAGCGATCCAGCATGTTCATAATGGTCGGAGCCATTTCCATCAAGCTGAATTGGATTTCATTTGGATCAAGTTTGTACTGTTTTGCCAGTGTGTCGCGCCAGTCACGCAGTTCACCGATTGTTTCTGTCCCAGTAAAACCGGAACCAACAATCACAATGGACAACAATGCCTTGCGTTTTGCTGGATCGTGTTCCTCAGAACCGCGGCGAACGACATCTTCAATGTGCCGCTTCAGCCGAATCGCGTCTTCCCACTTACCCAAAGTGAAACCGTGTTCGGCAACGCCCGGTGTGCCAAAGTCATTTGGCTGCGAACCGATGCCTAAGATCACGTAATCATAAGGGAAGCTGCCATTTTCCGTGACAACTTCTTTCTTATCACGATCAATGCCTGTCACGTTATCTGTCACAACCTTGACGTTCTTACGCCGGTTGAACAGGCGCTGCAAATCATATTGAATCGCATCTTCCGGAACACGATCCGCTGCGATTTCATGCAGCTCAGTGACATAGGTGAAGTACGAGTGGCGATCGATCAGCGTGATCGTCACGTCTTTATTGCGTTTGTAGTGCTTGGCCAGGTGCTTTGTCGCATATACCCCGGCAAACCCCGCGCCAACCACGACGATATTGGTTTTCGCCATGCATAACACTCCTTACCATTTGCTTTACCATACTATTCACAAGTATGTGTCTAAGCCATTATAGCCTTTAATTTTACTTAATGTCTAACGTTCCGGACGTCTTTTTCTAAATCCGAACATTTTTGTGTAAAAAAACACAGAAATCCGGTCTACGTCGCGACATTAGAAAATGAGAAAGCGCTTATAATACCCGTAATAAGTTGATTTTTTCTAAGTGACTAGCTAAACTAATTATGTGATTGAAAACACAATATCGCAGTAACTAACTGCAAAAGGGGTAAATGTCATGAAGTTAAGTAAAGTTGTGACGGGGACAGCCGTTGTTGCACTGTCTGCTTTAGTTTTAAGTGCATGTGGCAGCAGTAGTTCCAGCAGTAAAAATTCAACAAGCAGTAAAGCATCTAGCAGCAAAGTGGTTAAGAAATCATCATCACAGAAACAGGTTGCTGGCGGTGCACTGAAAGATGGCACCTATAAGTTGGATGAAACCGGCTATGATCATGGCTATAAAGTACAAATGGCGATGACCGTTAAAGATGGCAAGATTACTTCTACTAAATATGATTACGTCGACAAAGACGGCAAGTCCAAGACAAAGGATGCCGCTTATGAAAAGGCAATGAAGGCTAAGGTTAAAGTTGGCCCGAAGGAATACATCCCAGAATTGAACAAGTCCTTCCAAAAGAATGGAACCAACGTTGGCGCTATTGATGTTATCTCTGGTGCGACTGATTCCAGTATGACCTTTAAGAACTATGCACAGCAATTGATCCAAGCTGCACAAGCTGGCGATACAAAGACAATCGAAGTTAACAACACCGGCAAGATGCAGGACGGGACCTACACACTTGAAGAAAAGAACTACTTCAACGGTTATCGTGTCACCTTCTCCATCACAGTTAAGGATGGCAAGATCACAGAGAGCAACTACGACAACATCAACAAAGATGGAAAGTCCAAGACGCTTGATACGAAGTACGAAGCAAATATGAAGAAGGTCAACAAAGTCGGCCCTAAGGAATACATTCCTGAACTGAATAAGTCACTGGTTGCTAAACAGTCACCAGCCAAGGTTGATGTTGTTTCCGGTGCGACCCACAGTTCCGATACCTTCATCTTGTATGCTGACCAACTTGTCAATGCTGCTCAAAATGGCAACACTAACAAGATTGAAGTCGACAATATTGTTTATAACAACTAATGTGATGTCACACTTTTGTGACGTTCGGTGATGCAATCGGTCTAGTACGATTGCTCAACCAAGTAAGAACTTGTTCAGAACTTTTTTGAACAGGTTCTTTTCTTATGCCGCAAAGTCCCTATATAATGACAGAGCGTGAGCAGGTTTCAAAGTCTGCGGACGTTTGGAGGAAAATGATGAAGAAACGATTTGTAGTCGTTCTGCTGATGTTACTGGCATTAGTCGCAACGGCCTGTGCCGGCAAAACGGCAGCAAAGCGCACGTTAGTCGAAGGCGATCCGTATTCGGATACCCAGTTTCTAATGGGAACCGTGGTGACGGTGAAAATCTATGACAAGGACAAGCAAGGTGCTTTGGATGCGGCGTTTGCCCGCGTCCAACAATTGGCTGATGAGTTGACGGTCAATCAAAAAGGGTCAGAGGTGGATGCGGTTAACAAAAATGCTGGCATCAAACCTGTGCACGTGACCCCCAGTGTTTATCGTGTCATCGCTGCTGCCAAACATTACAGCGAAAATTCCGAGGGTGCTTTTGATTTGGCAATCGGTCCGATTACCAGTCTCTGGCACATAGGCTTTGCGGATGCTCGAAAGCCAGCACAAAGTGAAATTGATGAGCGTCTGCCTTTGGTGCATTATCCGGATGTGGTTTTGAATGCCAAGAAGCAAACCGTTTATCTCAAGAAAAAGGGCATGGCGATTGATCTCGGCGGGATTGCAAAAGGGTTTATTACGGATGAAGTTGTTAAAACCCTCAAGGCCAAGAAAGTGACCACCGCGATCATCGACTTGGGCGGTAATATTTATGTGATGGGCAAGAGCCCAAAGAATGTGAAAAAAGATTGGAACGTCGGCATTCAAGATCCGAAGAAGCCGCGCGGGACAGCTATCGGCACACTGCCAGCTAGCAACATGACGGTCGTGACCTCTGGTATTTATGAACGGTATCTCAAGGTCGATGGGAAAATCTATATGCATTTGATGAATCCTAAAACCGGCTATCCGTTCGACAATAACTTAATGGGCGTTTCCATTGTGACCAAAAAGAGTGTCGATGGCGATGCCTTGTCAACCGCAACATTTGACAAGGGCTTAGCTGGTGGGATGGCCTATATTGAAAAGCTGAAGTATGCCGATGCTATTTTTATTACGAAAGATAAAAAGGTTTATGTCAGCTCAGGGTTGAAGGACAAGTTTAAGCTTTTGAAGGATTCAGGCTATACACTTGCGACGTTAAAAAAATAAGGGGGTAGTTTATGCCGTTGTCGGTATTTTTTGAGCTCGTTGAAATTCGCACGAAACTTGCGAGTATCTTGCCGTTTGCGATTGGCACTTTATTTGCGGTGACGTATTTTCACACTTTTAATGCCGTGAATACGATCCTGTTTTTTATGGCGATGCTGCTTTTTGACATGATGACCACTGCACTTAACAATTTGATGGATTATCGTAAGGCTAAAGATACACATTATCAAACAACCACCAATATCATTGGTCGGGCAAATTTAGCGCCCAAGCTGGTAGAAAAAATGATTATCGGTATGCTGATTGTCGCCTCATTGATCGGCTTGGTGCTGGTTTGGCGGACAGATTGGCTACTATTATTGATGGGCATGGCCTGTTTTGCCATTGGCATTTTGTATACATGGGGACCGTTACCGTTGTCACGGCTACCGCTTGGTGAAATCTTCTCTGGTATCGTTATGGGACTGGGCATTCCAGTGATTGCCACGTATGTCAATATTGCACCGGGTCGATTGCTGGCACTGGATCTTGGGTGGCCGAATGTTGTCTTGCGCGGGGACTTTATTGCCATCATTGCATTAGGGCTGGCTTGCGTGACGCCTATGGCAACCATTGCTAATATTATGTTAGCCAATAACATGTCGGATCTTGATGAGGACCAGCGTAATCACCGGCACACTTTGCCGATGTATTTGGGTAGCTGGTGGTCGCCACGCGTGTATGCGCTGCTGGCGTATGTTGGGTTTTTAGCCATTATTTTTGGCGTCATTTTTGGCGCATTGCCAGCTTGGACGTTGGTGATAGAACTTGCTTGGCCGCTTGTGATCAAAAATGTCCACCGATTCATTCGTGACCCCAGCAAACAGCGTACTTTTCATACTGCGGTCATCAATCTCGTTATTGAAAATGGTTTACTGGTCTTGGGCTTGGGAATGGGGGCGATCCTATGAGCGAACCATATCATCGGTTAACTTGGCCACTTTTTCTGGAATTTATTCGATTACCCGCTAAGGCGGCTAGCATGTTGCCATTTGTGCTGGGCATTAGCTATGCAGGCTGGGCATTTCAGCAATTTTCATGGGTCAACAGCCTGATCTATGGGCTTGCGCAGTTAGCGATTGCCTTGTTTGTGACTGGTTTTAACAATGTTCAGGATTATTTTAAAGCCAAAGATCAAAGCTATCAGCAACGGCAAAATATTATTGGCCGTGAGCACCTGTCACCGTGGGGGATGCTCGCCTTGACCATCGTGATTTTGCTGGTGAGTGTGATATTAGGCATCATTTTGGTCATGCGCACCAACCTTAGTCTGCTCGTGATCGGCGCGATTGGTGTTGGTGTGGCTATTCTGTATACATTTGGCCCGGTTCCTTTGTCCCGCCTGCCCCTGGGTGAGCTGTTAGCCGGTTTTGTGGAAGGTTATGGTACTTTCATCATTGCTGTGCTGATCAACATGCCCGCCCCAAGTCCGCTTAATTTGATGTTGGGACGGCGCACCTTCACCTTTTCATTTGATCTAGGCTGGCTCCTGCAACTTTTACTCGCGGCTTTGCCAGTTATCATTCTAAATGCCGCCGTGATGTTTGCTGACAACATTGCCGACATGGATCAAGATATCAAAAATCAGCGCTTCACCTTGCCATACTTCCTAGGCCGCAAACGCGCCTTGCAATGGTACCGCCTCATCCCGTTCATCACTTTCGCTGCGCTGATTCTAGGTGTCCTAACCCGCGCGTTACCATTTTGGAGCCTGCTAGTGCTAGCAACTTGGCCGCTAGTACGCAACAATACTCGCCGTTACACAAGCAAACCAAGTAAAGATAAAACCTTTATTTTCACGATTCAATCATTATTAACTGTTGGTGGTACGTTGTTGCTGACGCTGTGGTTGGGTATTCTTTTTTGACTTCTCGTGGATTATTGATTGCGATTTTAAAGACCGTAGTGCCAAGGCGAAGCAATCGTAGGCCAGATGGGGCTCAGCCGTGCAAACAACACAGCGACCGGGCTTTGGAGCTGATGTTGTTAGGCGACGTCGAGACCGCGGGCTTTGTGGGCTCGAAGCGCTGTCTCCGCTCTAGCTACGCGTCGCCACCCCAGCTGGCCGAAGATTGCGGAGTTTGGCACGGCAAGAAAACTTTTCGCCTAGGATCTTCCTACGATTATTCGGGATTGAATGAAGCCCAAGTTCTACGAAGAAATTATGGCTCACCCTCACTGCTTGCCATCTCCCCATAATCTTGGTAAGATATTGGACGTGACTGGAGGGAACATGATGACAGCTAAGAAAGTAGCACTTGCTTGCTCGGTTTGTGGGCAACGGAATTATTTTGTTCCCGAAAACCCAAAACGAACAGAACGATTAACCTTAAAAAAATTTTGTAAACACTGTGGCCGGGTAACGGTCCATCAAGAGACAAAGTAAACATGGAAGGAGCAGAATGATGAAATTTATCAAAAGTGTTTTCGCAGAAATGAAAGCCGTCACTTGGCCGACTGCTCGGCAAACGCGGCGTGATACCTTCACCGTCATCATGACTTCCATTATCTTTGCCATTTATTTTGCGGCAGTTGATTGGGTCATTAACATGATCTTTCAGGCCTTCCTATACTGATGCCTGACAAACCGCCAATTTTTTGGTATACTCTTGTCAGTGCAAAAACCGCCTTCGATGACGGTTTTTTATTTTGACTCAAAACACTTAAAGGAGACGCATTATGGCTGAAACAGTTACATCGGCAGAAAAACGCTGGTACGTGTTGCATACTTATTCCGGTTACGAGAATAAGGTGAAGACCAACCTTGAACAGCGGACGAGCAGTATGAACATGGACGATTATATTTTCCGTGTGGTTGTGCCTGAAGAAGAAGAACATGAACAAAAGAATGGTAAAGAGAAGATCGAAATGAAAAAGACCTTCCCTGGTTACGTGTTGGTTGAAATGGTGATGACTGATCAATCATGGTTCGTTGTTCGTAACACACCGGGTGTGACCGGCTTTGTCGGTTCTCACGGCGCTGGCTCTAAGCCTGCACCACTATTGCCTGAAGAAGTTGCCAATGTTTTGCATTCTATGGGTATGAGTACCCGTCACAATGACGTTGAATTCGATGTTGGCGAACCAGTGACGATTATTGATGGTGCCTTCACCGGTATGCACGGTAAAGTCACGGCAGTTGATAAGGAAAAGATGAAGTTGAAAGTTGTCACCGAAATGTTCGACCGCGAAGTTACCGCGGAACTGGATTTCGATCAAGTCGACAAGCTGTAGGCTTAGCTCATGAGCGGCTGGTTCTGGATCGTTGCGGCCATTGGTCTTGTCGTGGTTGTAGGCGGTCTGGCAGATTATTTGTTGCTGGCACGGCCGGGGTATCAACCGGTTCCGCTGGTGATGGATCCGGTACCTACTTTGTTTATTCCTGGGCACCTTGGCACACGCTATTCGTTTGGGCATATGCTCTGGCGGCTCCAGCGCTGTTATGGACTCAGCAAAGATGTTGTAGCGATTGTTGCGCCAGATGGCAAGGTGCATTTGCGTGGGCAGCTTAACCTAAATCATCATGCAGCAGTCCAAGTGTTGTTCACAGATAAGGCGGTGCGTCCAGCAGCTCAGTTGCATGGCTTGGAAAAGGTGATCACAGCGTTGCAAACGCAACAGGCGTTTGCAGAGGTGAACATTGTCGGCCATTCGATGGGTGGTGTCACAGCTGTCCTATATCTTTTGAGCAAGCCGACAGTGCCTGTCGCCAATCTAGTCACGATTGCTGCGCCGATGAATGATTTAGAGGTGGCGCAACGATCACCAATCTTAAATTGGCGGTTGACCCGCACCGGGCCGGAACATGCTGCACCGATTTATCAACAGTTTCAAAAGACAATTGGTAATTTACCGGCAAATCTGCGGTGGCTGAATATCGCTGGCGATTTACTAATTGGCGGCCGCCATGATGGTGAAGTGGCGATCAACAGCAGTTTTGCAATTCGCTATTTGGTCAAAGACCGCATCAAAGATTACACCGAGGTCGTGATCCGCGGCCCGCGGGCTGCACACAGCCTGTTGCATGAAAATCGGCTTGTCGATCACGACATTGTTGAATATTTATGGCAGCGGCAGCGTGATTTTTAGTGCTGCTGGGCACGTCACAAAAGTGGGAGGAAACTAAATGGCACAAATCTATGTCGCCGCACCATTTTTTGATGCGGCTCAAACAAAGCGACTTGATCAAGTCTTGGCAGCATTGCAGGTCAACAAGTCGGTGACCGGTGTTTTCTCACCCCGCGATGATACTAATAAAGCTAAATTGGAAGAAAACTCACCAGGCTGGCAGCGTCAGGTCTTTGGTGAAGACATTCAAGGCTTGCATCAGGCGACAACCATGGTGGCTATTCTAGATTATGTTGGCGATACACCTGATCCTGGCACGGCTTTTGAAATCGGGTACGCCTATGCGCATCATATGCCGATCGTTGCCGTTCAAGTTGGCAAGATGCCAATGAACCTGATGTTAGCTGGCTCGATCACTTGTTTCGTTCAAGAAATTGCCGAGCTCAAAACGCTAGATTTAGCACATGTGCTGGTTCGACCATATGTTGGTCCGGTTTTCTAACTTGAACACATAGGAATCGTCGGAGACGTTTTTGCTCTGACGATTTTTTAATTTGCTCAGAATTTTCTGGAAAAGGCGAACGCACTGTCGGCCACCAGTTACCGTCATCTAACCAGTTGTTATTGTTAAATCTATATCTTGATATAAGCTTCATGAGGATATACCATATCTTGTATACGGGAGGTACGGATATGCAAGTTATGACGAAACCAATCACCTTGGCACCAGCTTTTATTGCCGAGGTTAAAAAAGAAATAAAACCACATTGGGGTGAACTTGGCTGGGTCACTTATAAACGTACTTATGCTCGGTGGCTGCCAGATGCTCAACGCACTGAAAACTGGGACGAAACCGTCAAGCGCGTGGTTGAAGGTAACATTAACCTTGATCCGCGCCTACATACAGCGAATCCTGATCCCAAGGTCGTTGAAACATTGCAAAAAGAAGCACGGAATCTTTTTAAACTGATTTATGGTTTGGCGGGCACACCTTCAGGCCGTAATTTGTGGATTTCCGGAACAGATTATCAAAAGCGCAATGGCGATGCCTTGAACAATTGCTGGTTCATCGCCATTCGCCCGCAACCTTATGGCCAATCACACATTGTGCCTGAAGATTATCCCGCCTCGCAGCCGGCTGTGTCGATGCCATACTCCTTCATGTTTGATGAACTGATGAAGGGCGGCGGCGTTGGGTTTTCGGTGACAAAGGATAATATTGCAAAGCTGCCACCTGTTGCGACCAAGCTTGAGTTGACGGTTGTGATTGGCCGCAATAGCGCGAGTTATGCTGATTCTTTGAAAATGGGTGCGGTTGACCGTGACGAGTGGGAAAAAGCACATGCCGGTGAACAGGCTGATCATTGTGCCTTGCCAGATACGCGAGAAGGTTGGGTGTTAGCCAACGCGAAAGTGATCGACCATCATTTTGCCGCGACTAATCCAAGCGGTCAGACAAAACTGGTTTTAGATATCACCAACATTCGGCCAAAGGGTGCACGAATTCACGGTTTTGGCGGTACTGCCTCTGGACCGATGCCATTGATTGAGATGTTATTGGATATCAACAAGTTGCTCAATGCTCGCGTTGGCCAACACTTGACGGCGGTGGATGCGACTGATATTGGTAATTTGATCGGTAAAACAGTCGTTGCTGGCAATGTTCGGCGCTCCGCTGAAATGTCACTCGGCTCAGCAGACGATGACGATTTTATCACGATGAAGCAGGATCAAAAGCAGCTTTATCATCATCGTTGGGCGTCGAACAATAGTGTTGCGATCAATACACAATTCGATGCTTACTCGCCGATTGCCCACGCCATTGCCAAAAATGGCGAACCCGGGATTGTGAATCTTGAACTGTCACGGCGGTTTGGTCGGATTGCTGATGGCGAAAATGCGGAAAATGATCCCGATGTTGAGGGTACCAACCCTTGTGGTGAGATTTCCTTGGCCAATGGAGAACCTTGCAATCTGTTTGAAGTCTTTCCAGTTGTTGCAGTTGAGCAAGGATGGAAGCTGAAACAGGCCTTCACATTGGCAGCACGATTCGCCAAGCGGGTGACCTTTAGTCATTATGACTGGCAGGTTTCGCGTGATATCATCAAGAAGAATCGGCGTATCGGTGTTTCCATGTCTGGTATTCAAGACTGGTTCCTGAATGACTTTGGCCGGCGGGTTGTGAGCGGGTTTGAGTCAGTCGTTGATCCGCAAACTGGCAAAATGGTCCAGAAACCGATTTACGATCCGGAAATTAAACAAGCCGTTGATGGTTTGTATCACACTGTGGTCGATGCCGATCAGGCTTACTCAGATGCTTTGGGCTGCGAACCGTCGCGAAAACATACAACGGTTAAACCTTCAGGGACGGTGGCGAAACTTGCCGGCGTTTCAGAAGGGATGCATTTCCATTATGCTGGTTATCTGATTCAGCGCATTCGGTTCCAAGGCAACGATCCGTTGTTACCAGCTCTGCAGGCATGCGGTTATCACATTGAACCAGATGTTTACACGAAAGGCACGATGGTGGTTGAATTCCCAATTCGCGCCGCTCACGCTGATGATCCTGCCTTTGCCTCAGCCGGAACGGTGTCAATTGCTGAACAGATTGCCACGCAAGCATTTTTGCAGACGTACTGGTCTGACAACGCGGTCAGTTGCACGGTCACCTTCCAACCAAAAGAAGCCGATCAAATTGCTGGTTTGCTTTCCCAGTATCGCCATGTCATTAAGTCGACGTCGATGTTGCCCTACGTAGGTGCTGGTTTCAAACAGGCACCTAAGGAACCCATTGATGTCAAAACTTACAAGCAAAAGTGTGCCGCAATTCATGGTTCCGTTGCAGCTGTCTTTGCGGTTCAAAACGCGGATCATGATCAAAAGGACCTTGAGCTCGTTGATCAAACCGATTGTGCCAGTGGCGCTTGCCCAATTAAATAAAAAAGTGTGGAGGAGTTTATTTTGAAAAAAGTTTTACGTTCATTAGTCGTATTTTTCGTTGCGATGTTTGTGCTGGCTGGGTGCAGCAGTTCTGGAAATGCGGCCAAAAGCAGCAGCAAGTCTAACCAGATTGTAGTGACTTATCAGTTGAAACAAAATGGCAAGGCTTTTGCCAAGAAAACGATTGATCAGCCTAAAAAGTCGGTTGTCATGACTGGCTTGAAAAAAGGCTGGACAGTGAAGGCTTCTAAAGGTTTTATTACCGAAATTGCTGGCAAAAAGCAAAATGTTGCCAAAAAGACTTACTGGCTCTACACGATTAATGGCAAGATGGCCCAAAAAGGAGCGACAGAACAACCGGTCAAGAATCACGATAAAGTGGTGTTTGACCTGAGTGTCACCAAATGAAGCCGCAGCCATCAGCAACAAAGCCATCGCCTGTTCGGGCGGTGGCTTTGCTTGGTCTATTGACCGCTTTATGTACGGTTTTGCGGATTGTTAAAGTCCCTATTCCGAATGTGCAGCCTGTCACTGATATTTTAATGATTGTCACGCTGTTGCTCGGCTTTCGCTGGGGCTTCAGTTTGACCATGAGCACCTTGATCGTGTCCAATTTATTTCTTGGCTTTGGACTCTGGACACTGCCGCAGATTGTTGCTTATGCGTGCTGCATGGTGATTGTGATTGTTATGGTAACCATTTTGCCAGTTATTCGCCGCCGAATTTGGCTGCAAATCGGTCTTGCCGGCTTGCTAGGGTATCTATACGGCTTCATTGTCAGTTTAGGCATGGCGGTGATTGGCAGTTTGAATGGTCTCGGCTTTTGGGCGTACTATGTGAGTGGGTTACCGTTTGACACGTATCATGCCATCGGTAATCTAGTTTTTTACCCGATCGTACTCGCCATTTTACGGCAGGGCTTGCAACATTTTGATCGAGGAGGCGCACATTTTGAAACTTTACACAAAAGTCGGTGACCATGGTGCCACTAAACAGATTAACGGGAAAAAGGTACCGAAGTTTTCTCCGCAGATTGTCGCATTAGGTGATTTAGACGAGCTTGATTCATGGCTAGGCTATGTTGCCTCGCAGGCTAAAGCCACGCCAGACTTTGATTGGTTGGCTGAGGACCTCGAAGCTCGGCAGCGCGAGTTGTACGAATTATTGGCAGATGTTGCGGTGCCGCAGCATCAAACGATTACCGCAGATCACGTACAGGGATTGGAAACGGCGATCGATAAAATGATGGCGGCGGTTCCGAAAATCACAGCCTTTGTGCTACCTGGCGGCCATCCGCTGGCGGCAGCCTTACAATATGGTCGAGCAGTAGCCCGCCGCGCCGAGCGATCATTGGATCAGTTGGATGCTGAGAGTCAACCGCTTGATTCCGTGATCTTACAATACAGCAATCGCTTGTCTGACTATCTGTTCGCACTGGCGCGGTACGTGAACTATAGAGCCGGAGTGGATGAGGTAAAAAGCAAGTGAGGTGCAAAATAAAAAGCCTTGATTCGAGGATAGCAAACGTTAGATACTATCGGATTCAAGGCTTTTTGTTTTCCGAAAAATGCCACGTTTATCGCTGCCAGAAAGTAGTCGCATCTTTCTTTTGGTCAATCGTGTAGGCGATGAGGTCGTGGATCAACTGCTCGTCTAGTGGCTTGTGCCATGGGAAGCGAATGATTTGGCTATGGTCGTAACCGGCTTTGTCGATTTGCGGGATGAAACGCGTCATGGTTTGTGGCTCGATGGCTACAGCAAGGTGCTTTTTGGACGGATTAAAGCCCATAATAAACGTACCATGGTCAGTGAACATGGGCTGATTCCACTTGAATTCGAGCTTGAGTTGCGGGAATTGTGCCTGAATGTTAGCAAAAAGTGATTCGACTCGGGTTAAATCATCAGGCGTGGGAATGCGTTGGTACCATTCAGCAAGTGAGCCCATTAGATCTTCTCCTTTAGCGATGCAGGTAACATTTTCAACAAGCCTTGTTGTTCAAACCAATAGCCGATGCGCAGGAGCTGATCTTCACGGCCTTTGGCGGCGGTGAATTGGATGCCCAGTGGTAAGCCTTCAGGTGAGATGGCGGTCGGCAAGCTGATTGCGGGCGCACCGGTTAGATTGGCTTGCTGCGTGAATGGCGAATATTCAAGACTGGGTTCAAAAAGATCCCAAATCAGCTCTTGTTGTTCCTGCGGTGCCAGCTCAGCGGCGTGTTGCATTTTAGCAACGATGGCCGGCGATTGTAAAACGGCATCGATGCGGGGCGCTGTTTTGGCTGTTGTTGGACTCAGCAGCAAGTCGTAGCTCTCATGAAAATGGCTGTATGCTTCTGCTGCGCGATCCCAAGCACCAAGTGAAAGACTGTAGTCGGCTGCAGAGGTGTGCAAGCCGGCCTGATAGATCACCCAAGTTATCAACTCCATGTCGGCAGCGGTGGGCTGCTTGCCAGTTTGGGCGGCAAATGCCTGAAACATGGCCGCAGTTTCGCCGCCGTTCATCATGTAGTACGCCTTCATTAAAGCAGTACCGTCAACATCAGGGGCAGCCGCAACGACTTGGTGTCCGGCTGCTCGCAACGCATCCGCCGCGGTTTTGACGGCTTTAACAGCGGTGTCACTGACAGGGGTGCCAACAGGCGATGTTGTGGTGTAAGCAATCTTCAGTGGTCGTGCATCGCCAACAAGATCTAAGCGTAATGGGGGCGCGATGAACGGAGCAGCTAGCTGGGTTGTGGCAAGCCCACGAAGTAGCGCCGCTGTATCGACCATGGTTTTCGTCAAGGCGAAGTTGATGGATGCTCCTTGCCAGCCACGCCACTCACCAGGTCCGGTTGGCACGCGGCCACGGGTTGGCTTCAAACCGATCAAGCCGGAAAAAGAAGCGGGAATGCGGATCGAACCGCCACCATCAGAACCGGTTGCCAGCGGACTAATACCTGAAGCCACAACTGCTGCTGCGCCACCGGAAGAGCCACCTGGCGAATAGTCGCGGTTCCACGGATTACGGGCGGGGCCATAAAGTTCTGCATCTGTGATGTTTTTAAAACCAAATTCTGGTACATTACTTTGACCAACGATGATGAAGCCTAGCCGTTGCAAGGCCTTAACAAAGTTATTGGTGTGTTCGGACTTGGCTTTGGCGAAGAAGCGACTGCCAAAAGTTGCTGGAGCGCCAGCAAAGTCTTGACCCAAGCCTTTCAGGATCAACGGCACGCCGAAAAAAGGTTGACCGTGATCTTCCAGTTGATTGGCGTCCCGCTTGGCTGCTTCAAAACGGGTCCAGGTAATGGCATTGAGCGCTGGGTTTAATGCCGTCATTTTCTCACGAGTACTATCAATCAATTCTGCTGGAGACAGCACCCCGGCGCGAATAGCAGCGGCTTGATCAAGTGCAGATTTTTGCATCATGAACCTCCCCTTTAAAAATTTTTAGGCTTTCCTTACTATGGTTATCTTTGACAACTATCTTACATTCACGGTAACCTTTTGTTAAAGTTAATTGCCCGCACGCCTACACGTTTGGGGGATACTTAAGCGCATATGCTAGCACGTTCAACAACCTCATCATACATGATCACGGAAAGAATGGGTGTATCAAGCTCATTTTTCTATTGTCCTCATGGTGGCGGTTTCTTGGCCTGCCAGCGTATCTTATAGGAGAATAAGCATGCTAAAGAAGACGATGTCGGGGCATGGCGCCTCGACCCAAGAAAAAACGGCAGCATTGACGCGCTACAGTCAAATGAGCGATCAAGCAGTCTACCAAGCATTGAAAACCAATCCAGGTGGTTTGAGCAGTACCGAAGCTGCGGAACGCTTGGAATCAGTCGGCGCGAATACTGTTGTGACCCAACATCCGCGCCCATGGTATTTGATTTTACTTTCGGCTTTTAATGAACCGTTTGTCTGGGTGTTGGTCTTTTTGGTGGCAGTATCGACTGCGACAGCTGACTATGATGGCGCGATGATGATGAGTCTGATGATTGTGCTGTCGGTGACGATTCATTTTTGGCAAGAATACCGCTCGCAAAAAGCTAGCCATGCCTTGGCTGCCTTGATTGCGAACACAACAGCGGTGACGCGTGATGGTCAGACGCAGGAACGGCCGATGGATGACGTCGTGCCAGGGGATGTCGTTCAGCTTGCCACTGGGGATATGATCCCGGCCGATGCCTATTTAGTGGCCACCCACGATCTATTTATTAACCAGTCTTCGTTCACCGGCGAAGCGATGCCAGTGGAAAAGCGCGCTGAAGTCTACGAACAGGATGCTGATATTAGTGTCTTTGACTATCCTAATTTAGTTTTTATGGGCACAGACGTTATTTCCGGTTCTGGGACTGCGGTTATTTTGAAGACTGGGGATGCGACGTACTTTGGTGATATGGCCAGTCAGATTAGCGGCAAAACGGATCCGACCAGTTTTGAGCGCGGTATGCGAGCCATCAGTCGGTTGTTGATCGGGATGATGCTCGTGCTCGTACCAGTCGTATTTGTCATCAATGGCGTGACGAAGCAGGATTGGTCACAAGCTTTCTACTTCGCAATAGCAGTGGCCGTTGGACTCACGCCGGAAATGTTACCAATGATTGTCAACAGCAACTTAGCAAAAGGCGCCTTGGCGATGTCGAAGCGGAAAGTAATCGTTAAACGACTACATGCCATTCAAAATTTGGGCGCCATTGATACGCTTTTTACCGATAAAACTGGCACGATCACTGAGGACCGGGTTGTGGTGATGCGGTATGTGGATGCCACCGGCAAAACCGATCCAGCAGTGCTGCGGTTGGCTTATATGAATGCTAATTATCAAACCGGTTGGCACAATCTCATGGATACAGCCGTGGTTGATTATGTGAAAGAACATCACGACGAAATTGTGGACTTGCCAGCGGGATTAGAAAAAATTGATGAAATTCCGTTTGATTTTGAACGCCGGCGACTGACAGTGGTGGTAGCCAATCACGACCACCAATGGATGATCACAAAAGGTGCCTTTGAAGAAATGTTGGCGGTCTGTGATCAGGTTCAGCTTCATGGTGAGATCCTACCGTTGACTGACGAACGCAAACGTCAGCTTGAGCAAACCAATGCCATGATGAGTGGGCAAGGCATGCGCATGATTGTGGTTGCCTATCGCACGGATGTCCATGAACAACGCATTTACACGACTGATGATGAGCAACATATGGTCATGGCAGGCTTTTTGGGCTTTCTCGATCCCGCCAAGCCAGACGCCAAAGAAGCGGTCAGCTTGCTGCATGCTCATGGCGTTCGTGTGAAAGTGCTGACAGGTGACAATGCGATCATCACCCAACACGTAGCCGAAGAAGTCGGAATTCCTGAGCAAGCAGTGATCAGCGGCAATGAAGTGGACGCCATGACCGATAATGATTTGCTCGAAGCTGTTGAAACTACTGATCTTTTCGTGAAACTGAGTCCGATGCAGAAAGCCCGCATCATCAAAACAACTCAAGGGGCTGGGCATACGGTAGGGTATATGGGTGACGGCATCAATGACACCGCCGCTTTGCGTGAAGCCGATGTCGGTATCAGCGTCGATACCGCGGCGGATATTACCAAGGATGTCAGTGGCATTATTTTGCTTGAAAAGAGTCTGCTGGTGTTGGAAGACGGTATTGTTGAGGGTCGTCGCGTTTATGCTAATGCCATGAAGTACATTAAAATGACGATCGCCTCTAACTTTGGGAACGCGTTTTCCGTACTTATTGCCAGCATTTTCTTGCCATTTTTGCCTATGTTGTCCATCCAACTGTTGCTTCAAAACCTGATTTATGACACCTCGCAAATGACCATTCCTTGGGACAATGTCGATGATGACACGCTCGCGAAGCCGACACCATGGCGGGCCGATGGTCTACTGCGCTATGCCCTGACGTTTGGACCACTAAGCTCGATTTTCGATATTACCACCTTCCTGTTCTTATGGTTCGGACTGGGCGTTGGCGCACATGCCGCGAGTTTACCTGCAGAACACATGTTTCAGGCAGGTTGGTTTGTGGTTGGACTCTGCACACAATCATTGGTCATTCATGTCCTGCGTACCCGTAAAGTACCATTCTGGCGCGCCCCAGCTTCAGCTATCGTGATTCTCTCCACTATGATGGCGCTATTAGTCGGCCTCTTCCTGATTCTTTCCCCGCTCCACAAAGCCTTCGACTTCGGCATCCTCCCAGCAGCTTACTGGCCAGGCGCCGTCATCATTGTCTTAGTCTATCTGGGGATGGTCGAATGGGCAAAAGCGGGTTACCTCAAACGTGGACGGCCATGGCTGTGAACGTACGCGAGTTCAAAACTGTGCCTACAGCTCTAGCTTCGCGGTCGCCAGCCCCCGACGCTATGTGACCGCTCGGAATGTCGGAAACAAACCGCACAAAATAGAATCATTAACAAGAATGTGTTTGTTATCGTTGGAATGTGAGTCCTACTGGTTCACGTGCTTTTACGAGTTTAACTTGTGTTTTACCCCGTAAAATGATAATCTATTCAAGTATGTTTTCAGCATACGCGTGGGAGGCCAAAACTTCTGGCCATCATAACCACATCACGGACTTAAGGAGGTATGTCTCGTGGCTAAAAAAGTAGCAAACATTGTCAAACTCCAAATTCCTGCTGGGAAAGCAACCCCAGCTCCTCCGGTTGGCCCTGCTCTTGGGCAAGCCGGTATCAATATTATGGGGTTCACTAAGGATTTCAATGCACGTACGGCTGACCAGGCCGGCATGATTATCCCAGTTGTGATCACTGTGTACGAAGATCGTTCATTCGATTTCGTCACCAAGACCCCACCGGCTGCTGTTCTTTTGAAGAAGGCTGCTGGTGTTGAACACGGTTCCGGCGAACCAAACACCAAAAAGGTTGCTAAGGTAACCAAGGATCAGGTCAAGGAAATCGCCGAAACAAAGATGCAAGACCTTAACGCTGCCGATGTTGAAGCGGCTATGCGCATGGTTGAAGGAACAGCTCGTTCCATGGGCTTCGAAGTCGAAGGCTAAGACGCACTGTTCGGATTCTCAGTGAAAGCTGAGCGAATCAGGTGGAAGGGAGAAAAACTTATCTCCCAGTGACCACATTTGCAAGGAGGAAAACCCAGAATGGCTAAAAAAGGTAAAAAGTATTTAGAGGCTGCTAAGGCCGTTGACCCGACCAAGCAGTACACCCCTGAAGAAGCGGTGGACTTGCTTAAGAAAATCGACTTTGCTAAGTTCGATGAAACCGTTGAAGTTGCTTATCGCTTGAACGTTGATCCAAAGCAGGCTGATCAGCAGATTCGTGGCGCCGTTGTGCTGCCAAACGGAACTGGTAAAACTGCTAAGGTGATCGTTTTTGCACAAGGCGACCAAGCCAAGGCTGCTGAAGACGCAGGCGCTGACATCGTTGGTGCTGAAGACTTAGTTCAGAAGATCCAAGACGGCTGGTTGGACTTTGACGTTGCCGTTGCAACACCGCCAATGATGGCTCAAGTTGGTCGTTTAGGCCGTGTCCTTGGACCAAAAGGCTTAATGCCAAACCCTAAGACTGGCACAGTTACGATGGACACTGCTAAAGCAGTTAAGGACATCAAGGCTGGGCAGGTTGCTTACCGTGTTGACAAGGCTGGTATCATCCATGCCCCAATCGGTAAGAAGAGCTTCGATGCTGACAAGCTGCTTGAGAACTTCAAAGCAATGAATGATATTGTCTTGAAAGCTCGTCCAGCAAGCACGAAGGGGATTTACATCAAGAGCTTGGCGCTGACTGCTACCATGGCACCCGGCATCAAGGTTAACCCTTCAGACTTCTAATCTGAATCTAGCACGACATGAAGATCCGCACTCGCTGCGGGTCTTTTTTTGATCCGATGTATCAAAAGATATAGACCAATTGCTGCGTGGACGTTATTAAAAGCCAGTAAATTAATTTGCTAAAGTTGGCATATGAGGCGTGAATAAGCTATGATTAAGTAAGTATATGAAGGGAGCGTTTTCAATTATGGCTTATCAGACCATTGATCCGAACACGAATACCTTAGAAAAAACATACTCAAATACCACACCGACGCAAATTAGCGAGATGTTGGCAACTGGGCACGCTTTTTACAAGCAGGAGCGGAACGTCAATCCAGCAACGCGTGCAGCAACATTACATGCAGTTGCTGCCTATTTCCGCAATAACGCTGACGAAATGGCAGCGATTATTACGCGAGAAATGGGTAAGCGCACGGAAGAAGCACTTTTTGAAGTGGAACTCTGTGCTGAGATTGCGGACATGTATGCTGATCGGGCGCCGGCTTTGTTGCAGCCGCAACCGATCAATAGTACTGCTGGTGCTGTTGTGATTAACCATCTTGCAAGCGGGATTGTTTTTGGGGTTGAACCATGGAATTTCCCTTATTATCAATTGATGCGCGTGTTTGCACCGAACTTTATGGTTGGTAATGCAGTCATCATCAAACCATCGAGCAATGTGCCAGCTAGTGGGCTTGAATTTGAAAAGGCTGTACTGGGTGGCGGTGCTGATAAAGGCGCCTTCCAAATTGCCCTGATTGGCCATGCGGATAGTGAAACATTCATTAAAGATCCACGGGTTGCTGGGGTCTGCCTGACTGGTTCAGAGCGAGCAGGTTCGCAAGTGGCAGCACTTGCTGGCAAATATCTGAAGAAGTCGTTGCTGGAACTTGGCGGAATGGATGCCTTCTTGGTACTTGATGGGGCCGATCTTGATACTGTGATTCCTGAAGCTATCAAGACGCGGTTAATGAATTGCGGCCAAGTCTGCACCAGTTCGAAACGGTTCATTGTTCTAGATAAATATTACGATGATTTTGTGGCCGGTTTGAAGAAAGGCTTTGAGAATCTTAAAATTGGCGATCCGAGTGATCCCACAGTTAATGTTGGCCCGATGACCAGCCAAAAGGCGAAGGACAAGTTGCAGAAGCAAGTTGACGAAGCTATTGCTCACGGTGCTAAAGTGGTTTATGGCAATACCCCGGTTGATTTGCCAGGCGCTTTCTTCCAGCCAACTATTTTGACTGACATTGATCAGGACAATCCGGCTTATCGTACCGAATTGTTTGGACCAGTTGCCTGCGTTTACAAGGTTCACAGTGAAGATGAAGCGGTTGAACTGGCCAATGATGTGCCTTATGGCTTGGGTGGCGCAGTCTTTGCGGGTGACACTAATCACGCTGCAGAAGTCGCAGCTCGGATTGAAACCGGCATGGTTGGTGCCAATCAAAGCCAAAACTATAATGCTGAATTGCCATTCGGCGGTGTGAAGAACTCCGGCTATGGACGTGAACTTGGCGATCTCGGGTTATTCACGTTTGTTAATGAACAAACGGTTACTCGCGCATTACGGCGTTAACTTCAGTAAAAAAGCCTTGCAGTCTGCGGGAATTCCTGCAAATTACAAGGCTTTTTTGTTGTCTGTTGAGACTATTCAAGCGTGTCGGCAAGTTTCACGCCCATGGTTTCTTGGCCGAGGAAGACAATTGCTAGGACTGCTATGAGGATGGCGGCGGTGAAAATGCTAAAGATGCCGCCAACTGACCAGTGTGATCCCAAAAGATGACCGACCAACAACGGTCCAACCACACCACCGATGCGGCCGATACCGGCGGCCATACCGGAACCACTGCTGCGGACAACAGTTGGGTATTGTTCAGGAGAATACGCGTATAACGCGCCCCAAGCTCCGAGATTGAAGAAGGAGAGCAACATGCCGGCAGTCAGTAGCATTGGCAAACCGGTGGCTAGGCCAAAGCCTAATGCGCTGGCGGCTGTGCCTAGCAGAAACAGACTCAGCACCATTTTCCGTCCCCATTTTTCAATTAACCAAGCAGCGACGAAATAGCCAGGCAACTGCGCAAGCGTCATGATTAAGACGTAACCAAAACTATTAATTAGACTAAATCCTTTGAGTACCATGACACTTGGCAGCCAAAGAAACATGCCATAGTAAGAGAAGACTACCATGAACCAGACGATCCACAGCATCAAGGTTGCGCGAACATAAGGCGGGCGCCAAAGGGTTCTGAGGGTTTTGAGCAAGCCGGGCCGCGCCACTTTTTTAAAGACATGCGATTCGTTGATGCCTTCACGAAAATAAAACGCATAGAGTCCGGCTAAACCAGTGGCAAAGACGGCAACGCGCCAGCCCCAGATTGGCATAATGAAGTAAGAAATAATGGCTGCTAACAGCCAACCGGCAGCCCAGAAACTTTCCAACAGGACAACACTACGACCACGTTTTTCAACTGGCACACTTTCTGAAACCAAGGTTGATGCCACTGGCAGCTCGCCACCGAGGCCTGCACCGATGATGAATCGCAAACCAAGAAAAATGCCGTAACTTGTGGCGAAGGCAGAAATGCCGCTGCCAATTGAAAAAACTAGCAAAGTAAGAATCAAGATCGCTTTACGGCCAAAACGGTCCGCCATCATCCCGAACAAAATGGCACCAACGGCCATCCCGATTGAACTGACACTGCCAATCCAGCCCATTTGCACCGTACTTAATTGCCATTCGCTATGTAAGGCCGCAATGACGAAACTTAACATGCCAACATCCATGGCATCAAACAGCCATGCAACGCCGATGCCAACGATCAGCCGCGTATGGCCGGACGGTTTTTTTGACATTTTCGCTCCTCCTTTAATGAAGCCTAGGGTGTCTTGACACCCTAGGCTTGTTTACTATTTCACCAAAAACAAACCGTGATGTCAATGAAAATTTCAATATTTTGACAACTGGAACAGACACAGAGATTTTTCCTTGATGAATCGTAGTTTATTGTCACGGAAAAATTTTTTAAAGGCGCGTGATTCATGAAAAAGGCATTGGCGATCCGTGTTAAGATTGGAACATTGTTTAATTAATAAATAGAAGAGGGTTCCTATGAAGAAAATCACAGAATGGTATTATGGCATTTCACTCAAAGATCGATTTAAACAACGCACCTATGACGCTATCATGGGGCGCAATATGCTGACCGCTGAATTGATGTTGCTGATTGCAACGATAATCGCTATTTTTATTGACGCTAATAGTCTTAAAATGGTTAGTGCCGGGACATGGATTTTGTTAATTGTGACGATCGTGATTAACCTGATGAATGAAATCACGCTGCGGCATTATCGACTGCATGTGATTGAAGCAGATACGCCGGAGGAATATCGCCGGTATGAATGGCTGGCGGTGGTGCGTGGTGTGCTCTCAGCGGTGTTAATGGGCGTGTTTATTTTTGCTTTTGAGATGGCTTACGAAGCGGCCATGGATATGAATCCATTACCGCAATATTATTTTGCCAATCATTTATGGATCGGATTCATTTTCCCGATCGTCTACGGTGCCAGTCGTTATGCTTATTCGTTAACCCGACTGCATGGCACATGGCAAGACAAGAAGGGCTCCAAGAAGGATGCGTGAGGGCAAAGCGCTTACTGGTCAGAAGGTGACACTGACGATGCTTCAACCTTTCTTGGCATCAGCGGATGCATTCACACAGCAACATTTTGCTAATCGTCATGCGATTTTACTAAGATATCCGCAAAGCGGTGCTGTGACGTTTGCTGCAGCAGTATGGGAGAATTCATTTCATGCCAATGCGCTGTATTTTGATGTGGTGGGTGATGTTGCGTGGTTGCCGCAATTACTTGAAGATTTGCGGCAATTGGCCGATCATCATGATCGGCTGCAGTACAGCAGTTATGCTGCCCAATCAGCAGTTATCACGCAACTGCAGGCGAAGCATTTCAGGGCCTTTCGTCGTACGGCAATGAGTGACTATCGGAAAGTTGTCGCTACCCCAGAGGCCGATGTTCGGTCACGGTCCCAGTTGACGTCGGCACAGTGGCATGACGTAGTGCAAATGAGTTTTGCAAACTATGTTGCTGCTCATGCAGATAATCCGGTGACCTTTAACCATGCAACCTTTGAACAACAATTGGCTGAAGCTGAGGACACTCAACCAAGTTTCTTAGTCGAAAACCAGCAAGTGCAGGCATATGTCTTTTGGTTTGAAGATGAACCGGGAGCATTAACCAGTGCATGGTTAGGCGGCCAACAGTTTGCTGACATTCGTCGCTTATTGCAAACGGCATTGTTTCAAGTTCAGGCGCGCTATTCAGTGGTGAATGGTGAATTTGATGATACAGATATTCATGCGTGGACTGTGTATCAACAGTTAGCTCTCCCAGACCCAAAACCATTGATCAGTTGGCAGCTATTGCTTGATGCTACGCGGATGCAGTGATTTAATTTAGACAATAAAAAAACCGATCTGCGTGGGCAGATCGGTTTTTTTGATGCGTTATGCTTGTTGTTTTGGTCGGCTTGACCAGATGTGTGGAATAAAGACGAGCACCATCACTAGGTTAAGCGCTAAACAGAGGGCTGTGAAAATAAAAACACCATTATAATTAAAAATATTTGAGATGAAGCCGCCAGCTAGCGAGCCAGCCATGGAACCAAAGGCTTGGGCACTTTGATTCCAACTGAAGACGGTGCCGGTATAGCTCACCGGTGTCAACTTAGACAGAAGCGTTTGAATTGTTGGAAACAGCGCGCCATCCGAAACGCCGATCATGAGACGCAAGAAACCGAGCGCCCAAATGCTGCCGACAATGCCTTGAGGAATGTACATAATGACCGCGAAAATCAAGCCACTGACCAGAATCTTGCCTGAGCCGATGCGATCTCCAAGCTGACCTAGGCGCGGTGCCGCGATGAGGTTGGAAATCCCTGGCAAAGCTGCAATGACGCCTGCAACAACGGTAATTGGACCAACATTGTGCATCAACTCTTTGACATAAAGGCTGATAATTGGATAAATGGACATATTACCTAGCTGAATCACCGCGGTGGAGACTAATAGCACCATGATAGCTTTTGGATTATTGACTTGAGACAATAAACTCGGGCGTTTTTCCTTGTTGAGCAAGCGTGGATCCGGTGTGTAATGCTCATGGACCATCGTTAGGCTCAAGACAAACACAATCAGCAGCAAAACGCCGGTGATGATGAAAGTCAGCCGGATTGAAAAGGTCTGGGCAAGAAAGCCGCCGAGAATTGGACCGATCAAGTTACCGGAAACGTAGCCGGTTGTGAGAATCCCAATCGCAGTGCCGCTTTTTGCCTTTGGTGTTTCGGTTGCAATCAAGGCACTGGCGTTTGGAATGTAACCTGCTGCCAGCCCTTGCAGAAAACGTAAGGCAATTAAGGCGTAGACATTGTGGACAAAGCCACACGCTCCGATGATGATGGCCATTCCGAAACTGGAACGCAGCAACATCAATTTTCGACCGCGGCGATCAGCGAGTCGGCCCCAGAGCGGACTCACGATCGCAACGACCATGAAGGTGACCCCAAACGTGATCCCTGAGTAAATACTCAGTTGCCCCTTGGTAAAATCGCCAAGTTGATCAACATATAATGAAATAAATGGCGAAACTTCACTGAAGCCCATGCCGGCAATGAAGGTTCCGAGCCATAACACAGCCAGATTTTGCTGCCATGGCTCGAGGCTTTTAAGTTTACTTGGCAAGAGCGCCAACTTCCTTTCAGAAAATAGTTACCTAATTAATATACCTCAATCAGAGGGGGCTTACAATTCGATAGCAAGGAGCCTATTAGTCAGAAATGGATAACAAATTTGGACGAATAACAAAGTGCAATCTACAATGGCGTCTGTTATCTAAAAAACCACGCCCTGTTTTGCGAGCGTTTAAGACCTTGCATGGGATTGGCCGGCCTGCAAAGTTTCTTTTTCTCAAAACATTTTGACACAGGTCGGTGACCATGGTATTCTACTCTTTGTGATCATTCACTCTGCCTAAGACTCAGGGGGCGTAAGCCTTAATTATCCTGCCGAGGTGGTATCGGAAACACTAGATACCTCTATGTCTTGGTAGACATGGAGTTTTTTTATATTTAAAAACTTCAACCAAACTAATGGAGGTGAAAAAAACATGAGTGAACAAGCTATCGCAAAAAAAGCTGAAATCGTTAAAAGCATTTCTGAACAATTCAAGAGTGCTACCAGTGCTGTCGTTGTCGACTATCTGGGCTTAACGGTTGAACAAGTAACCGCACTGCGTAAGGAATTGCGTGAGGCCGGTGTTAAGATGGAAGTCCTGAAGAACACTTACCTGCGTCGTGCCGCTGACGCTAACGGTTATGAAGCATTGGACGATGTTTTCAAGGGCCCTACAGCCGTTGCCTTCTCCAATGACGATCCTGTTGCCCCAGCTCGCATCATGGCCAAGTATGCTGACCAATTTGATGCTTTGAAGATTAAGGGCGGCATCATCGAAAACAAGGTTGCTTCTTTGGATACCATTATGGAAATGTCCAAAATGCCAGATCGCGAAGGTCTGTTGTCGCAACTTGCTTCTGTTCTGCAGGCACCTGTCCGCGATTTTGCATTGGTTGTCAAGGCCGTTGCAGAAGCCAAAGACGAAGAACCTGCTGCATAATGATACGTTACAAACTACCTAATAAACGGAGGAAACAAACATGGCTTTAGATGTAGATGGCATCATTGCACAACTTAAAGATGCTTCCATTTTGGAACTGAACGACTTAGTTAAGTCGATCGAAGATGAATTCGGTGTTAAGGCAGCTGCCCCTGTTGCTGCTGGCGCCGCTGCTGGTGCAGACGCTGCAGCTGCTAAGGATACCTACGACGTTGAATTGACCGAAGCTGGCCAAGAAAAAGTTAAGGTTATCAAGGCTGTTCGTGAAATCACTGGTCTTGGCTTGAAGGATGCTAAGGGTATGGTTGACGCCGCACCTAAGGTTATCAAGGAAGGCCTTTCCGAAGACGACGCTAACAAGCTTAAGGAACAACTTGAAGGCGTTGGCGCAACGGTTACCCTCAAATAACCTAGCCCCATCTTCAAATAAAAGCATCTCGCTCAATCGTGGTGATACCGCGAAAGGCGAGATGCTTTTTTTATACATAAAACGCCCGAAAGTCATGTTGCTATGACTTTCGGGGCGTTGATATCCAATTTCTAAAAGAACTGGCTGTTATTTCATCTTACTCGGTTAAGCCTTAATTCGTTGTCGCAAGCTTCTTATAATTATCTAGCGCATCCGCAAGATCCTTGTCTTTAATCGTCACATGCTGGTTCTTCAATACCTGACTGATAACGCGTTGCATGATGCTTGAATCGCGAGACCATTTAGCGTAAACGCTGGCAGTTAGCGCCTTTTTACTGCTAGTAAAGGTGCCTTTGGCGGGATGGTTAATCATTTTAATAACTTCATACCCGTCTGTCACTTTGACTGGGGTCTGCGTGTAGTCACCATTTTTTAATTTGTAGGCAGCATCCTTAAATGTGGCATCGAGCGTTTTATTGTTTGATTCAAAACTAATCTTCCCGCCGTTATCTTTAGTCGCAGTATCAATGGAATCAGTTTTCGCAAGCGTGGCAAAATCCTTGCCAGCTGCTAAATCACTGATAACTTGCTTAGCAGTGTCCTCGTCGCTAGTTAGAATATGTTGGACAGTCACTTTGGGCTGATAGGTCTTCCAAGCGGCCTTGAGCTGGCTTTCAGAAACCTTTTTTAACTTTTTCAGTGCAACTTCACTTAAAAAGTTGGTTCGTAGGCTTTCCTTGAAGCTACTGCGACTGAAACCGTTTTGACTTAAGAAAGCATCGAAATTTTCGCCGTATTGTTGTTTGTAGCTATCATAGGCGTCATTAACTGTTTTAGTGCTAACCGATTTTCCATAGGCATGATTCAATGCACGATAAATGAGCATGTTAGCAAGCATGGTCTTTGTCGTTGGTGACTGTTTGAGTTCCTTGTAAAAGCTACTTTCAGTCACCTTGCCACCTGAATAGGTCGCAACTGTTTGGTCGGCCTGATTTGACTGACAACCGCTTAGCAGCAGAAAAGCAGTTGCGGTACTTGCCAATAATACTTTAAGGCGCATTTTTTTCTTCATCGACTCGGTCTCCTCTGAAATGCTTACAGTAAACGTTGTGTATTTATTCTAGCGTTGGCAATTGAGAATTTCAATGCAAATACTCATTTTCTAATAATACTAAAAATTTCAAAACATCTATAGTCTGTAAACGGCTAAATAATAACGCTAAAAGCTAATTTACAGATAGGAAAATTAATAAAAGATTAAAATTTTCGTTGAATCTGTTCTTCGAGAGTATATAATCTTAACTACATCAAGCGTAGGGTTTGATTTGGTTCTGAAACTTTTGGGAAGTGGAGGGTATTGGATGCAAAGGAAAAAGAAAGGGCTATCGATCTTGTTAGCCGGTACAGTCGCTTTAGGGGCGCTGGCTGTCTTGCCAGTCGGCGAAATCCAAGCAAAGGCGGCTATCTCGCAGCAAACTAAGGGATCATCACTCGCAAATACGGTTAAGGCCGCGACTGCTAAGCAAGCGGCCACTGACACAACCGCAGCGACAACGAATCAAGCGATTGCTACACAGTTGGCGGCTAAAGGTATTGATTACAATAAGCTGAATAAAGTTCAGCAGCAAGATATTTATGTTGACGTCATAGTTCAAATGAGCGCAGCGCCTGCCTCTGAAAACGGCACTTTAAGAACTGATTACTCCAGCACGGCGGAGATTCAGCAGGAGACCAATAAAGTGATCGCGGCTCAGGCAAGCGTTAAGGCGGCTGTTGAACAAGTCACCCAACAAACTGCCGGTGAAAGTTATGGCTATGTCGTTAACGGCTTTTCAACTAAAGTTAGGGTTGTTGATATCCCTAAACTGAAACAAATTGCCGGAGTTAAAACAGTCACATTGGCGAAAGTTTATTATCCGACTGATGCTAAGGCCAACTCGATGGCGAATGTGCAAGCCGTATGGTCCAATTACAAATATAAAGGTGAAGGCACAGTTGTCTCGGTTATTGACACTGGCATTGACCCAACACATAAAGACATGCGGCTAAGCGATGATAAAGACGTCAAACTAACCAAATCTGATGTTGAAAAATTCACTGATACCGCCAAGCATGGCCGCTATTTTACTTCAAAAGTGCCATATGGGTTTAATTACGCTGATAATAACGACACCATTACAGATGATACGGTTGACGAACAACACGGCATGCATGTTGCTGGGATCATCGGTGCTAACGGGACAGGTGATGATCCAACCAAATCCGTTGTCGGAGTTGCGCCAGAAGCACAGCTACTGGCAATGAAAGTCTTCACCAACTCTGACACTTCTGCAACAACCGGGTCAGCTACCTTGGTTTCTGCCATTGAAGACTCGGCAAAAATCGGTGCCGATGTCCTCAATATGTCCTTAGGATCTGATTCAGGCAACCAAACCTTGGAGGATCCAGAAATTGCTGCGGTGCAAAATGCTAACGAATCAGGAACAGCCGCCGTCATTTCTGCTGGGAACTCAGGAACATCCGGTTCAGCAACTGAAGGTGTCAACAAAGATTATTACGGTTTGCAAGACAATGAAATGGTGGGAACGCCAGGGACATCACGAGGAGCGACCACAGTTGCTTCCGCTGAGAACACGGATGTCATCAGTCAGGCAGTTACCATTACAGATGGTACAGGTTTACAGCTTGGACCGGAAACCATTCAGCTTTCAAGCAACGATTTCACTGGTAGCTTTGACCAAAAGAAGTTTTATGTTGTTAAAGATGCTAGTGGCAACCTCAGCAAAGGGGCAGCAGCCGACTATACTGCTGACGCTAAAGGCAAAATTGCCATCGTTAAACGTGGCGAACTTACCTTTGCTGACAAACAAAAATACGCCCAAGCCGCTGGTGCTGCTGGCTTGATCATTGTCAACAACGATGGCACAGCAACACCGTTGACTTCTATTGCGTTAACCACCACCTTCCCAACATTTGGGCTCTCCAGTGTAACCGGTCAAAAGCTGGTTGACTGGGTCACAGCACACCCGGATGATAGTCTCGGTGTCAAGATTGCCCTGACGCTGTTACCAAATCAGAAATATACTGAAGACAAGATGTCTGACTTCACATCCTATGGGCCAGTTTCCAATCTTTCCTTCAAACCAGATATTACTGCACCAGGCGGCAACATCTGGTCAACGCAAAACAACAATGGCTACACAAATATGTCTGGTACGTCAATGGCCTCGCCATTTATTGCCGGTTCACAAGCATTGTTGAAACAAGCATTGAATAACAAAAACAACCCATTTTATGCTGACTACAAACAACTTAAAGGGACAGCGCTCACCGATTTTCTTAAGACAGTTGAGATGAATACTGCCCAGCCAATCAACGATATTAACTACAACAATGTTATCGTATCGCCGCGGCGGCAAGGTGCCGGTCTTGTTGATGTGAAGGCAGCCATTGATGCATTAGAAAAGAATCCGTCAACGGTTGTCGCCGAAAACGGCTACCCGGCAGTTGAATTGAAAGACTTCACGAGTACGGACAAGACCTTTAAACTGACCTTCACGAACCGCACGACCCATGAACTAACCTATCAAATGGACAGTAATACGGATACTAATGCCGTTTATACATCAGCGACTGACCCTAATTCTGGGGTTTTGTATGACAAGAAGATTGATGGAGCAGCCATTAAAGCCGGCAGTGACATAACTGTGCCTGCTGGGAAAACGGCGCAGATTGAATTCACACTATCTTTGCCGAAGTCTTTTGACCAACAGCAATTTGTTGAAGGTTTTCTGAACTTTAAGGGTAGCGATGGGTCGCGCTTGAACTTGCCATACATGGGCTTCTTTGGTGACTGGAATGACGGTAAGATTGTCGATAGTCTCAATGGGATCACTTATAGTCCTGCTGGTGGTAATTATGGCACCGTGCCACTATTGACGAACAAAAATACAGGCAATCAATATTATGGCGGGATGGTCACAGACGCTGATGGCAACCAGACAGTTGACGATCAGGCGATTGCTTTTTCGAGTGACAAGAATGCCTTATACAATGACATCAGCATGCAGTATTATCTATTGCGCAATATCAGCAACGTCCAAGTTGATATTCTTGATGGTCAGGGCAATAAAGTTACGACTCTCAGCAGTTCCACCAATCAGACGAAGACCTATTATGATGCCCATTCGCAGCAGTACATCTACTACAATGCTCCAGCGTGGGATGGCACCTATTATGATCAACGTGATGGCAACATCAAGACGGCTGATGATGGCAGTTATACTTATCGTATTTCCGGTGTACCGGAAGGCGGCGACAAACGTCAAGTGTTTGATGTGCCTTTCAAGCTCGACTCTAAGGCGCCGACAGTTCGTCATGTCGCTTTGTCAGCCAAAACGGAAAATGGGAAAACCCAGTATTATTTGACAGCTGAAGCCAAGGATGATTTGAGTGGTCTTGATGCCACCAAGAGCGTTAAAACTGCAATTAATGAAGTGACGAATCTTGATGCTACCTTTACCGATGCTGGGACAACGGCTGATGGGTACACCAAAATTGAAACGCCATTATCTGATGAACAGGCCCAAGCACTTGGCAATGGCGACAATTCGGCTGAGCTGTACTTGACTGATAATGCATCCAATGCCACTGATCAAGATGCCAGCGTTCAGAAGCCGGGGTCTACATCGTTTGATTTAATTGTGAACGGCGGCGGTATCCCAGACAAGATCTCAAGTACCACAACTGGCTACGAAGCCAATGCTCAAGGTGGCGGGACGTATACGTTTAGTGGAACGTATCCAGCAGCGGTTGACGGTACTTACACTGATGCACAAGGAAAGAAACATGATTTGAACACAACCTACGATGCTGCGACTAACAGTTTCACTGCCTCAATGGCGGTCACGAATGCTGATTACGCCGCGCAAGTGGATCTATATGCCGATAAGGCGCACACCCAGTTGCTTAAACATTTTGACACCAAAGTTCGGCTGACGGCGCCAACCTTTACTGATTTGAAATTCAACAATGGCTCGGATCAGACCTCCGAAGCGACCATCAAGGTTACAGGGACGGTTAGTGCTGACACCAAGACAGTTAATGTTGGCGACACCGTAGCAGCACTTGATGCACAACATCACTTTAGTGTTGATGTACCGGTTAATTATGGTGACAATACCATCAAGGTGACCGCCACCGACGAAGACGGCAACACCACGACGGAACAAAAGAAGATTACCTCGTCTTATGATCCTGATGTGTTGAAGAATGCTGTGACGTTCGATCAAGGTGTGACATTTGGTGCCAATGAATTCAATGCCACCTCGGCTAAGTTCTATGACCCTAAGACCGGGATTGCGACGATTACTGGTAAGGTCAAGCACCCAACGACAACGTTGCAGGTTGATGGTAAGCAAATTCCAATCAAGGATGATCTGACTTTCAGTTTCACTTTAGATTTAGGTACTCTTGGACAAAAACCGTTTGGGGTTGTTGTGGGTGACACCACTCAAAACAAGACCTTCCAAGAAGCGTTGACCTTCATTTTGGATGCAGTGGCGCCAACATTGTCATTGGACAGCTCGACAGATGCACCGGTTTATACCAACGATCCGAACTTCCAGATTACCGGAACGGCCACTGACAATGCACAATATCTGAGTCTGGCAATTAACGGCAGTCATGTCGCCAGCCAATACGCAGACATCAACATCAATAGCGGCAAACCGGGTCATATGGCTATTGATCAGCCCGTTAAATTGCTTGAAGGCAAAAACGTGCTGACTGTTGCTGTTACAGATAGCGAAAACAACACCACGACCAAGAAGATCACAGTTTACTACGAACCAAAGAAAACACTGGCAGCACCAACTGTGACGCCAAGTACTACTGAACCAGCCAAAACGGTGACTCTGACGGCAAACGCTGCCGCAACGGGTGAAACGGTTCAGTATAGTGCTGATGGTGGCAAGACATATCAGGATGTTCCGGCAGCCGGTGTCACGGTCACGGCAAATGGCACCTTCAAGTTTAAGTCGACTGATTTATACGGTAATGAATCACCAGCCGTCGACTATGTTGTGACCAATATCAAGACTGATGATCCTGCACAATTGCAGACAGCTAAGCAGGCACTGACTAATCTGATTGCTTCCGCCAAAACGCTAAGTGCCAGCGGTAAGTATGATGATGCCACAACGACTGCTTTAGCAGCAGCAACGCAGAAGGCACAAACGGCGCTTGATCAGACGGACGCCTCAGTTGATTCACTTACTGGTGCCAATCGAGACCTGCAAACTGCGATCAATCAATTAGCTGCCAAATTACCTGCAGATAAGAAGACTTCGCTGCTTAACCAGTTGCAATCTGTGAAGGCTGCGCTGGGAACGGACTTGGGCAATCAAACTGATCCAAGCACTGGCAAAACATTTACGGCAGCGTTAGACGATCTAGTGGCACAAGCTCAAGCAGGCACGCAAACGGCCGACCAGCTTCAAGCGAGTCTTGCCAAGGTACTTGATGCAGTATTAGCAAAACTTACGGAGAGTATTGAAGCGGCAACACCGGCTGAGGTTGGCAATGCTAAAGATGCTGCAACTGGCAAAACTTGGTATGCCGACATTGCTGACACATTGACGTCTGGTCAAGCCAGTGCTGATGCGTCTGACAAGCTTGCACATTTACAAGCTTTGCAAAGTCTGAAAACGAAGGTGGCAGCTGCCGTTGAAGCGGCCAAGACAGCTGGTAAAGGCGACGATACAAGCGGTACTAGCGACAAAGGCGGCGGTCAAGGTACCCCGGCGCCCGCTCCAGGCGACACAGGTAAGAACAAAGGCGATGAGGGCAGCCAGCCTAGTTCTGGCGGTAATATCCCAACAAAGCCAGCCACAACGACGTCAACGAGCACGGATGATACGACTGATCGTAATGGTCAACATACATCCGGTAAGGGAGCATTACCCAAGACAGCAGAGACAACTGAGCGGCCAGCGTTTGGCTTCTTGGGTGTCATTGTGGTCAGTCTGATGGGGGTATTAGGATTGAAACGGAAACAACGTGAAGAATAGCCTGTCCATGCGTTGCGTTTAGGGCAGCAGCGTATCGACAAAAAGTAAAGCAGCAACCTATCATGGCTTTGAAGCCATGGCAGGTTGCTGCTTTTTTATTGTCATATACTTACCGTAAAATCAAATCGGATTGAATCACCGTCTGAGCAATGTCATCGCGCAAGGCCAGTTTTAACGCTGCTGCACCGATGGCTGTAACATGATGATCGATCGTACTCATTTGCAGTAATCGACTGGAGAGCTGATTCTCTTGACCCATTAAAGGAGGGATGGGCAGGTGATGGTCGACGAAGTACTGGCGAAGACCGGCCGTGATATCGTCCCCATTGCCGAGGATAAAGTCTGGATGCTCATTGACTAACCGCGCACCAGCTTGATAGCCATCTTCGAAGGTTCGCATGTGATAGACAATCATTTCGTCAGCAGGACGTTTACCGAACACATCCACATAGCTGTTAATGGTAAGTTTACTAGTCGCACTTTGGGCATAGGGCCGACTTAGCAGCAAGGCGATTTTGCTGTAGCCTTGGCTACCCATCCACTGGAATGCCTCTTGATAAGCAGGTGTTCGGTCGGCGTAAGCGGCGGCGAGTTTGATTTTTCCCGGATTTTCGCAAACCACAATAGGGCCATATTTTTGATACTTAGCAATTGTGCGCAGGCCAAGACCATGAGACGTGAAGATCAAGCCATCATATGCATGACGGCGTAAGTCTTCTAAATAGTCTTGTTCGAGTGACTGATCATAGCGAGATGGCAGGATCACCGCATGATAATTGCCGGCCATTGCTGCATTCAAAATGCCGGTCACAAGCTGTTCAAAATAGGGATGATCGGTGTGCGGCAAGATGACCCCGATTGTCCGCGTTTTGCCTGCGCTAAGGTTTTGTGCCATTGTGCTTGGTACGTAATCAAGTTGATCGATCACTGCTTGAATCGCTGCGCGGGTTGAAGGCGCTACATAATGTTGCTGATTGATGACGCGCGAAACCGTTGCCGTTGAGAAACCGGATAGTCGAGCAATGTCATGAATATTCGCCATAAAAGCACCTCCAGTTCCAGTATAACAAGCAGTTAAAGCCAAGCGTACAAAAAGCCGACGTGTCAGTGGTCATTTTGTTTTAGACCCTGATATGCCGACTTTTGTGACATAAACGTTGATCTTAATGCAGTAGCTCATTGTGAGCATGACTAAGCGATTGCAGCTGTTGCCGTTTGGGTCATTGTTTTCAAATCCTGATCTTGTGCAATTGCCGCGGAGATTGTCTGAAGCCGATCCTGAATGGTTGCCTCAGCTGTGTCGACAGGGACTAACAAGACAATCGCCTGACTGATTTGGTGACCAGCGGCCCAAGGTAAAGCCTTGCCAAAATCAAAGCCAATAACAACAGGTTCTGTCAAACTGGTGACATGACCATACGTTAAGATTGCCTGATCGTTGATGGTTTGCGTTTGCTCACCCGCGCTGGCTAACAAGGAACTTAGAACCTCTTGATAATCAAAATTGAAATCATTGGTCAACTTTAGAGCGATGGCCTTCAAGGCGCCAATTTGCGTATCCTGATAAACAGGAAGTTCCTGATAAAGATGTGTTTGCATTAACATGATGTTTACCTCCTATGAGTTGATTGAAAATAACTGTTGACTTGATTGAGATCATTGCCTAAATGTGGTTTCTAAGCGCTCCTGTTCACGCTCTTGACTCTAGACTGAGTGTAATTTCTGTAACGCGTTTCAGGTCAAGCGTTTTCAACTAAAAAAGTTAAAAAATTTTTTCAATCATCTCGCAAACTTACATCACCTTACAAAAAGGTCAGAAAGGGTGCGAGGGGCTTGTAGATTTCCTATAATGAATAGGAATATAGACACGGAGGACGCAGCAATGAAAAAACTATTCCGAGAAACCGGATCGTTTTTAAAGAAACATCTCACCACACTTAAAGTACTGTTTGTGCTAGCAGTCCTAGTGTTTGTGATTTTTGAGGTTGGCCGGATCAGCCAAGACTTGAATGGGGAACAAATGCGGGCGAGCCTCGCCACGCAAAGCCCTGTTTCGCTCTTGATTTTGTTAGTTGTGGGGCTGATCGCCGTTACACCGATGCTAACTTATGATTTTGTGATTACTGAATTGTTACCAGGGCACTACAAACCGGCTTATGTCATTAAATCAGGCTGGATTGTCAACACCTTCACCAATATTGCCGGCTTTGGTGGGTTACTGGGTGCTAGTTTGCGGGCAAACTTTTACCATGAAAAAGCGTCTCAAAAGCAGGTGCTATTTGCGATTTCAAAAATCGCGATGTTTTTATTGGCTGGGTTGTCGCTTTGGTCCATGATCGGGATTGTCGTCATTTTTGTTTTTGGTATTGGGGCGGAGTTTGCTAACTATTGGGTCTGGCTTGTGGGCGGTGCGGCTTATTTCCCATTGCTCATGATCATCTCCCATGTGCGTGATAGTGAATTTTTTGCCGATATGCCACTCAAACGCCAGTTGCGCCTGACGCTGGGATCATTTCTTGAATGGGGCGGTTGTGCTGCTTTCTTTCTTTTGATTGGTTATTTTCTTGAGGCGCCCATTCCGCTATCGTCTGTCTTGCCGTTGTTCATGGTGGCGAATGTCATCGGGGTTATTTCAATGGTGCCCGGCGGCTTGGGTTCTTTTGATGTGTTAATGATTGTTGAACTCGGCCAGTTGGGTCTGGACAGCAGTGCCGCCGTTGTTTGGTTGCTTTTCTATCGGCTTTTCTACTATGTCATTCCGTTCCTGATTGGTGCCGGTTTGTTTGCGCAAGATGCTGGCAAGCGATTGAATGCTTACCTTGAAGGCTTACCAGTGCAGTTGATTCGCAAAGCAGCATTCGGCTTTCTAGTGGTTTTCCTGTATTTTTCTGGGATTATGTTGCTCTTGCGCGGTGTTGCGCCTGATCTTGCTTTTCAAAACACCTTGTATCAGCGCCTTTATCCCTACACCTTCCTATTCCTTGATCGGGTCACAAATGTCATTGTGGCTTTCTTAATTCTTGGCTTTGGCCGTGGCATTGCCAGCCGCGTGAAGCGCGCTTACTGGCCGACTGTGATTGTGTTGATTGTGGCGATGGTGGCGTCATTGCGCGAGGATAATCATCTGCGCTTTATCGTGTTCCTTATTTTGGTGGTCATTGCGCTTATCTTGACGCGTCGTGAATTGACCAGAGATCGGTTGGCGCTGTCGTGGGGCAACAAGCTGATTGATGGGGCTGTCTTTGGCTTGACATTTATCTTTTATGCATTTGCTGTGTTCTATAATGCGCCTGCCATTCATCACCGGCATGTGCCAGATGTTTTCCTTTTCCCGTCTGAGCGGATGTTCTTCACTACCTTGATCGGGGTCATGCTGGCCGCGCTGACGGTGTATCTCATCTTCCGATATTTGTCGGCGCCGACAAAATCGCTGGCCGATCCTTACGATGAGGCGCGTTTGAAGGCGGTTGTGGCTAAATTTGGCGGGAATGAAGTGAGCCATCTGGGACTGATGCGTGATAAATCGCTGCATTTTTATCAAGTGGACGGTGAAGATCGCGTGTTCTTCCTGTTTAAAAAGAAGGCCGATAAACTCATTGTCATGGGTGAACCGGTTGGAGATGAGACCCAAATTCCAGCCGCGATTGCTGACTTTATGAAACAGGCAGACGATCAGGATATGTCGTTAGTCTTTTATGAAATTAATGAAAGCCTGACGATGAAGTTGCATGAATTTGGCTTTGACTTCATGAAGTTTGGTGAAGAAGGTTATGTGGATGTGACAACCTTTACATTGGCTGGCACGAAGCGAAAAGGTGAGCGGGCGCTTATGCACAAGTTTGAGCGTGAAGGCTACAGTGTCGAGCTGCTCAAGCCGCCGTTTGATGATGCTTTGCTAGACGACCTTCAAACCGTGTCTGATTCATGGTTGGACGGGCGCAGTGAGAAAGGTTTCAGCTTGGGGTTCTTTGATCGCCATTATCTGAATCAGGCGCCGATTGCGGTTGTGCGAGCACCGGATGGCAAGATTGTGGCGTTTGCGACCGATATGCCGACGGGTAATAATGAGGTTACTAGCATTGATTTGATGCGTTCCAGTGCCGATGCGCCTTCTGGTATTATGGATGAAGTGTTTATTCATCTGTTTGAATTGGCCAAGGACCGCGGCTTTAAGTATTTCAACATGGGGATGGCCCCGCTGGCGAATGTCGGTACGTCTAGTTATTCCTTTATTGAAGAAAAGATTGCTCACCTTGTGTATGAATACGGCTATCGGTTTTATGGATTCCAAGGATTGCGCTCGTATAAAAATAAATATGTGACTGAGTGGGTACCGAAGTACGTTGCTTATCGTAAACGGACGTCATTGCTATTCACGTTGCTGCAGATCATGATGGTCGTGAATCAGAAGGTCACTTTTGCAACGCCGAACAAGTGGTGGCCAAAGCGGTTAGCCTGGGTGAGCCGACTCGGTCAAGGCATTGACAAATAACCGGATGTTAGGTGTTATTAGAGTATGGTCTTTGACAGTCCTTTTTCATGGCTGAGGGCTAGCAGATAATTTTTAGCGCTGCGCAAAACAAGGAGGCACCAATATTGAATCACTATTATACGAATGATCCTGATTTGGCCCATGATGAGCACAGCTTTGACTTTGAGCTAGGTGGGCATTCGCTCCGCTTTACCAGCGATAATGGCGTATTTTCGAAACACACGGTGGATTTTGGCAGTCGGGTTTTGATCGCAACCTTACTGGCAGAAGAATTGCCAACGGGACCGATACTTGATGTTGGAACGGGTTACGGGCCGATTGGTCTTGCTTTGGCGAAGCACTTTCCTGATCGCCAAGTAACGATGAGTGATGTGAATGAACGTGCACTTGCTTTGGCACAGCGCAATGCAACGGATAACGCTATCAGCAACGTCACGATTGTCGAAAGTTCCATGTATGATCAGATAGATGGCCAATTTGGCGTGATTGTGACGAATCCGCCGATTCGTGCTGGTAAAACCATCGTTTCCGGTATTCTTGCCGGCGCTGCCGAGCATTTGTTGCCGCATGGTCAGTTATATGCGGTGATTCAAAAGAAACAAGGTGCGCCATCTGCATTGAAACTGATGAAAACAATTTATCAAGATGCCAGCATTGTAAAAAAGGAACACGGGTACTATATTCTTAAAGCGACAAAATAAGTGTTTTTATACTAGGCGTGGTACACTCAGGTCAGGACAGAAAGGAGCAATATGACATGACAAAATCGAAATATCTCGCATTAGGTGGTGCAGTGGCCGCTGCCGCAATCGCAGCAGGGGCATTTGTGTGTGCCAAAAGCTTGACTGAATATTTTGAACGGCAGCACCAACGGCGTCAGGTTGAAGGCTTCGTGAAGAAGATTTTTGGCGACAGTGATCGGGTTCAAACCGTTTTAGATAAATTGAGCGATGATGATGTTGCCAGTCTGCTCCGGGTTAGCGACAAGCTGCGCAGTCTAAAGGACAGTGCTAGCGAATATGCCGGATCGGCTCGCGACCAAGGCATGGCAGCCATTGATCGCTTAAAGGCAGCACTGAGTCACTAGTCGTTAGTTTAGCGACATGTGGCTACCGCACGTCAGGTAAATAAACTGGCTGCGTGATCAAAATAGCCGTCCATGAGGATTTTCCTGATGGACGGCTATTTATTGGCATCAGAATGATAAAACAAGGAGTGCTTGGCAATCATGGACGAACACGACATCAATCAATTTATGGATGCGGCTCTAACCGAGGCCAAAAAAGCCGCTGCAATCGGCGAAGTGCCGATTGGCGCAGTGATCGTCCATCAAGGCGAGATTATCGGCCGTGGTTATAATCTGCGTGAAACGACTCAAGACGCGACGCATCATGCCGAGATGCTGGCGATTCAGGCCGCATGCAAAACGCTTGGTACATGGCGGCTGGAAGATTGCAGCTTATTTGTCACGGTAGAACCATGTCCAATGTGTGCCGGCGCTATGATCAATGCGCGCGTGGCGACGTGTTACTTTGGTGCCACTGATCCTAAAGCAGGCGTTGCTGGCACTTTTTATAATTTATTGGCGGACACCCGCTTTAATCATCAAGTTGCTGTGGTCAGCGGCATCAAAGCCGATGAGAGCGCCACGTTGCTGCAAACGTTTTTCCGAACGATCCGGGCCAAAAGAAAAGCCGCCAAGCGGGCTGGTCAAACCAGTGAGAATCAGTTATAATGAAAACTGCCGAAAGGCCTTAAGGCAATGATGGCTTTCCGAATCGTGTCAGGTCCGGAAGGAAGCAGCACTAAGGTAGGTTCGTCATGTGCCTTTTGTTATTGAGAAATTGACCGGTCGCTTGTAATTGGAGCGGCCGTTTTTGTTGTCGCAGATTCTGTCTACTCATGAGGCAGCTATGGTAAACTAGAACACAGCGAATATTTCACTAAGAGGAGCGTGAACGGGCGCGTTTAGTCACCGGAGCATAAGCGGGTTCAGGGGTGATGGCTGGTTTTTGGCCATTGCACCTGAGGCCTTTATGAGCAGGTGACTGCGCCAGCAAACGTGTTTAAAGGAGGCGGCACGGTGAGTTATCAAGCGTTATATCGGGTGTGGCGCCCGCAGCAATTTAAAGATGTGATTGGCCAAGAAGCCATCACCAAGACGCTGAAAAATGCGCTGATTACTGGCCAGACAAGCCACGCCTATCTTTTTACCGGCCCCCGCGGTACCGGTAAAACATCGGTCGCCAAGATTCTGGCAAAGGCATTGAACTGTCTACACTTGGAGGATGGTGAGCCAGATAATACTTGTGAAATTTGTCAGGCTATTAATAATGGCAGTTTGACCGATGTTATCGAAATTGATGCTGCTTCTAACAACGGCGTGGATGAGATTCGTGACATTCGGGACAAGGCAAAATATGCGCCAACACAAGCTCGCGTTAAAGTGTATATCATCGATGAAGTGCATATGTTATCGAGCGGGGCCTTCAATGCTCTGCTGAAAACGCTGGAAGAACCGCCGGCGCATGTGGTGTTTATTTTAGCCACGACGGAGCCACATAAAATCCCAGCAACGATTATTTCGCGAACACAACGATTTGATTTTCGCCGGATCACGCCGGAAGATATCGTTAAGCGAATGCGTTTTATTTTGGATGATAAGCAAATCACATACGACGATGCTGCGTTGAAAGTGATTGCCAAAGCAGCTGAAGGCGGCATGCGGGATGCCTTATCGATTCTTGATCAAGTGTTGAGTTTTGGCGATAATCACGTCACAACGGAAGATGCACTTGATGTCACAGGCGGTGTGACTACTGCTGTTTTGGGCAAGTATTTAGCCGCGGTCCTCGCCAAGGATCATGCGCAGGCATTGAAAATGATCGAGGATTTGTTAGCGTCAGGTAAAGATGCTGGGCGGTTAATCGAAGATCTGATTGAATACTTGCGGGATCTGTTGGTTAATCAACAAGCACCGACACTCTTGGGTGATTTAGAAAAAAGCTTACTTGATGATCAATTCAAAATTCTGAGCGAGAACTTCAAGCCAGAGCAGATCTACCACATGATTGACGTGTTGAATAGCACGCAGCAACAACTGCGGATGACCAATCATCCGGAAATTTATCTAGAAGTGGCAACGGTTCGATTAAGCGAAACGACAACGCCACAGGTTACGGCAGCACCAGCACAGGCAGAAAATCCGCAATTTGAAAAATTGACGGCAAAAGTCAAACAGCTGAGTGATCAACTGAAACGGGTCGAGGCGAACGGCGGCACCATTCCGCCACCAACCAGAACCCGGAAACATGTGAAGGCCAAAGCCAACCATGTCAATCGTAAAGCTATTTATCCGATTTTAGGTGCCGCAACCAAACAGGACCTGACCAATTTAAAGGATGTTTGGCCGAATCTGCTGGGTCTGCTTAGTATCACGAAACGCGCCATGATGAAAGTCAGTGAACCGGTTGCTGCCAGTCCTAACGGTGTGATCGTGAGTTTCGATTATGATATCTACGTTGAACGCGCCATGAATGATGCCGCGCTGATGACGGAATTGGAAAGTGGTCTGCAAAAATTAACCGGCAAGCAGCCAAAAATTGTTTTGGTTCAAAGTGATGTCTGGCCAACCATTCGACAAGATTATATTCAAGAATTGAAGGCCCCTGAAAACAAGGAACAGAAAGCTGACACTAAACCGCAGATACCGCCAGTTGTTAGCAAATTAACAGAACTATTTGGTAAAGATGCACCTAACGTAACAATCAAAAATGACTAGAAAAGGATGATGAAACATGCGTGGAATGGGTAATATGCAAGGCATGATGAAGCAGATGCAGAAAATGCAAAAGGAAATGCAGGCAGCACAAAAGGAACTGTATGCAACGGAATTTGAAGGCAAGTCAGCTTCCGATATGGTCACCGTTAAGTTTACCGGTGAAAAGATCATGAAAGACATTCAAATCAAACCAGAAGCCATCGATCCAGACGATCCGGACATGCTCCAAGACCTGATTATCGAAGCGGTTAATCAAGCCATGGGAACCATTGATAAGGAAACTCAAGATAAGATGGGCAAGTATACACGCGGATTGCCAATGTAACAACAGAGCGCAAAAAGGCGCGGTTAGAAACCGGAGTGTAAGCGGCCTTGAACCAAAAGGGCTGGGGCTTTGGCCCTTTTGGTTCAAGGTCCTTACATGGAGGTTTCTGCGCCTTTTTGCGCGTTTCGGAGAACAACAATGGACCACAAGTATCATCAAGAAGTCTTCACCGCATAAACCGAACTTTTACAACAACCCAAGTTCGCACCCAAAGTTTCAGCAACATAAGCAAATAAGCATCATTTTGAAACCAAAGCTGTTCTCATGACAGCAAAGATCATCACTCAGTACGTTTTCACAACAAGAGGGGACACTATGCAATATCCAGAACCGATCAGTAAATTGATCGACAGTTATATGCGCCTCCCGGGTATCGGGGCAAAAACCGCAACACGGCTGGCTTTTTACACCATTGATATGAATAAGGACGATGTGACGGCGTTCGCTAAAAGTCTTGTCGCGGCAAAAGAGGATCTGCATTATTGTTCCATTTGTGGCAACATTACCGATGAGGATCCGTGTGCTATTTGTCGCGATAAAAGTCGCGACCAAAGCACGATATTGGTCGTTGAACAACCTAAAGACGTCATGAGCATTGATCGGGCTCAGGATTATCATGGCTTGTATCATGTATTACATGGCGTTTTATCACCAATCGAAGGCCGCGGTCCTGAAGATCTGAATATTGAGAGTTTGTTAAAACGGCTTAAGGCAAATAAGGCAGTCAAAGAAGTCATTATCGCCACTAATGCCACGCCTGAAGGTGAAGCCACCGCCCAATACCTGGCTCGGCTGATTAAACCAGCTGGTATTAAGGTCACTCGCTTAGCCCATGGGCTGTCGGTCGGCAGTGATATTGAGTATGCTGATGAAATGACCTTGATGAAGGCGGTTGAAGGAAGGACTGAGCTGTAATGTTTGGACGCAAACAGGTAAAGGTCAAGGAAGAAAAAGACGAAGAATTAATGATGCTCGTCTATCGCGTCCGCGACCAGATGGCGGCACAACGCAAGCTCGTTGCTACTTTTCGAGAAGTCGACGAACAAACCAAAGCGCAAGTAGCCTTACAGACAGGCCTATTCGACTTTCTCTACCGCGAAGCGCGCACCCGCCAAATCAAGGGCGAACTTGTGGCCCGAGTGGCTGCGGAGCAAATTGCGGAGTATAGAGATTTATAGAGCGCAAAAAAGCGCGGTTAGAAACCGGAATGTAAGTGGCCTTGAACCAAAAGGGCTGGGTTTTGGCTCTTTTGGTTCAAAGTCCTTACACGGAGGTTTCTGCGCTTTTTTGTGCGGTTCAGAGAGTCGTGAAGGGGTAACAGAGCTTTTCCACGTACCAACAAGAGAACGTTCAACGCGCCAATCATTTGCTACGCCGAGTGGCATCTTTTTTCGCCTTCCTAGGAGGCATGCAAAAACCTCAATGCCAAGCATAACTCATTCACCATTAGGGCATCGTGCAGCTACCCGATACCAATCAACATTCACTAAAGCGGCAAATGCCCATGACTGCTATTTCAGGATCATGGCATTTGCCGCTTTTTTGCATATGTATAACGACTTATTAGTCTCGTGAATTTGCAGATAAGTTTTTAATTGTGAAACATATCAAGTAAAATGGACTTAATTCCAAAAAGAGCGTGAACTGGTGCGGTTAGAAACCGGAACATAAGCAGGCTTGCGCGTGATGGCCGCACTTTGGTCATTGCGACCAAGGTCCTTATGTGTAGGTTTCTGCACCAGAGATCGCGTTTAGAGAAGGAGCGGCATATAGTGACAGGCACATTTATCACATTCGAAGGTCCAGACGGTGCAGGCAAGACCAGCGTTTTGAAGACGTTGATCCCGCAACTCGAACAGCACGTGCGGGTGCCATTGCATTTGACCAGAGAACCAGGCGGCGCAAAGATTTCCGAGACCATTCGCGAGGTCATTCTCGACCCTGCCAACACTGCTATGGATGCGCGGACTGAAGCACTTTTATACGCGGCGTCGCGTCGACAGCATTTGGTTGAAGTGATTCAACCAGCGTTAGCACAAGGCGACATTGTTGTCTGTGATCGATTTGTCGACAGTTCAGTTGCCTATCAAGGTGGTGGTCGAGAAATTGGGCCAGATGCCGTTTTGAAAATGAACCAATTTGCCACTGCAGGACTGGAGCCGGCTTTGACATTGTATCTAGATGTGCCAGTTCAGGTGGGACTTGACCGTATCAAGTCCCATCAAAACGAGCGTCAATATGATCGACTTGATCAGGAAAGTCTGGCTTTTCATGAACGCGTTCATGATGCATACATGACACTGATAGTGGATAATCCTCAGCGAATCGTGTCGATTGATGCAACTGAGCCGCTGGAAAAGGTTGTTGCCGCTTGTTTTCAGACCATTACTCGTCGTTTTCCGGAACTATTTAACTAAGTGATAACCGTCATCGCGGTCAAGGAGGGCACGCATGAAATTAATTCTCGCAATTGTTCAAGATAAAGATAGCAACTTGCTTAGCAGTCAATTTATTGATGCTAATATCCAGGCAACTAAATTATCAACGACTGGTGGCTTTTTAAAAGCCGGTAATACAACCTTCATTATCGGGATTGCTGACGATCGGGTCGATGAAGTTCTGAAGATTATCAAAGAGACTTCCCAAACCCGCCAACAATTCATGACACCGCCAGTCAATCTTGACGCCACGTCTGACAGTTCGATGGCCTATCCGGTTGAGGTTCAAGTCGGCGGTGCCACCGTCTTTGTCCTACCGATCGAAGCCTTTCATCGCTTCTGATGACCAAGTTTTTAATTGATTCGCTTCAGCCTAAACTCGTGGCTCAGTTTGCGCGAATCATTGACCGCAAGCAATTGGCACAGTCGTATTTGTTTGTGGGGCCAAAAGGGGCTGGCAAGCTGGCCTTGGCTGAGTGGATCGCCTTGCGCCTATTTTGCCAAAATGTGCAGGATGGTGCGCCATGTGGTCAGTGTCCTGAGTGCGAGCGAATTTTGAATCATAACCACCCAGATGTGATGGTGGTCAAAACAGAAACGCAAAGCATCAAGGTTGACGATATTCGCGGGTTGAAGCAAGAAATGAGCAAAACCGGGGTCGAAGGCAATCAACGTGTGTTTGTTGTTGAAGATGCTGATAAAATGACAGCAGGTGCGGCAAACTCCTTATTGAAATTTTTTGAGGAACCAGTGCCTGGGATGACCGTGATTTTGACCGCAACCTCGAAAAATCAACTTTTACCGACCATTTTGTCGCGGGCGCAGGTTATTACATTCCAAAGCCCTGATCGCTCTGCCGTGATTGCAAAGCTAGAAGAAGGCGGAGCAACCTCGCAAATGGCACGAGTCGCAGGCCGATTGACTGGCAATGTGGCTGATGCGCAGGCCTTGTTGGCGTCTGCAACATTTCAAGACCGGGTGACGAAGGTTTTCCAGTTACTGGAGCGTTTGGCGGATCACGATCCGGAAAGTTTTGTTCGGGTGCAGACGCAACTGCTGCCGATTGCTAAAGATGCTGATAGTCAGCGTCAAGTGTTGGCGCTGATCGGCTTGGCCTATGCTGATGCATTGAATCAACATTTTCAGGTAACATCAATGCAACAACTGGACTTGCCGGCGATCGGCGTCTTGGCTCAGCGATCAAGTGAGCAACTAACCACGGCGCTGCAGGCTATTTTAACGGCGCAGGTGCGATTGAGCCAGAATGTTACGTTTCAATCCGCAACAGAACAGTTAATGCTTAAACTATTAGAAGGGTGATCTTGTGGAAAAGAAAGAATTATATGATGGCTTCTTGACCCTTGAAAAACATGCCCAGCAGATGCTCAGAGAAATCGCCGCTATGAAGGACGATATGGCAGAAACGCTTGAACGCAATGCTGAACTTGAGATCGAAAACAAGCATTTGCGTCAACATTTGGCAGAATTAGAAAAAGATGACAATAAAACCAGTGATGGTGGGGTTGAATTGTCTAAGTCGAAGCAAAATCTTGAAAGTCTGTATAATGAAGGCTTCCATGTTTGCCCGATGTTCTATGGCCAGCGCCGGGTCAATGATGAGCCATGCGCTTTTTGTACTGAGATTATTTACGGGGAGAATTGACTTGGAGCAACAACGAAGCTTCGGTTCACATACAACAGGCACACTTTATCTGGTGCCAACGCCGATTGGCAACTTGGGCGATATGACAATTCGTGCGATTGAAATTCTGAAAACAGTTGATTTGATTGCAGCAGAAGACACGCGGCACACGCAAATGTTACTAAATCATTTTGAGATTAAAACTAAAACGATTTCGTTTCATGAACATAACACACAGATGCGCATTCCTGAGCTGTTGGCTAAGTTGGCAAACGGCGAGACGATTGCTCAAGTCAGCGATGCCGGTATGCCGTCGATTTCTGATCCAGGCAAGGAATTGGTACGCGCAGCCATTGATGCCGGTGTGCCAGTGGTGCCATTGCCAGGAGCCAACGCCGCGACAACTGCGCTGATTGCTTCCGGCTTGCCGCCGCAGCCGTTTTTGTTCTACGGCTTTTTACCGCGTAAAGCTGGGGAGAAAAATCGCGAATTGGAGAAGTTAGCCCATGAATCAGCCACCTTGCTTTTTTATGAAAGCCCACATCGGGTTGGCAAAACGCTGGCAGCAATGCAGACTGCTTTTGGTGATCGACAGGCGGCTTTGGCCCGTGAGTTGACGAAAAAATTCGAAACCTTCATTCGCGGTTCATTGTCGGCATTACAAACTTATGCCACTGGTGACCTAAAAGGCGAGTTTGTGATTATGGTAGAAGGTGCGGCTGATAAGCCAGCAGTTGATGTGACGGTGCCTTTAAAAATGCAAGTTGAGGCAATTGTTGCCACTGGTGCCGAACCAAATGCAGCGATTAAATTAGTCGCCAAACAAAATGGCTTAGCGAAGCAAGTGGTGTATGATGCTTATCATGAGTTGGAAAAATAAGCAAAGCGTGAGATCTGGTGCGTTTAGAAACAGTCTTATGCGAAGCCAACCGGATTCTGTGCCAGCAAGTGTGATTTAAGGAGGAGTCATCCTAATGGGAAAGGTCTACGAAGATGATTACCGGATTCCCGGTTTTGCGGGTGATCGGTATGGTCGCGCCGGATTGGCAAATATGATGAATGTCATGTTAGAAATTTCGGAGCGCCAGTTAGAGACGTTGCATGCCGGGATGGATGCAATTAATGAATTTCAGGCTGGTTGGGTGATCACGCAGTATCATATGGATATTCAGCGGATGCCGCGAATTGAGGAACCATTGCGCGTGGGGACCGAGGCGACGACTTACAATAAATTCTTTACTTACCGGGATTATTGGATTGACGATGCGCAAGGGCAGCGCTTGGTAACAGTGAATAGCAACTGGGTCATCATGGATCTGCGCACCCGCAAAATTGTGGACGTGATTCCGGAACTGGTGGAGCGTGTCGGCGCGGTCAGTGATCGCAAAATCAAGCGATTTCCGCGGCTTAAAAAGATCACCACCCCAGATGGTCAAGAAGATTTTCATGTCCGCTATTTTGATATTGACAGTAACGGACACGTCAACAATGCTCATTACTTGGAATGGATGGAAAATAGTCTTGGCTATGATTTTTTGAGTACCCATACGTTACGCGGGGCGGATATTCGGTATGAACGTGAAGTCGCGTATGGCACGACGCCTGTTGCCCAATATCAGCATGATCCGGATGATCCCACCAAAACCTTGCACCGCGTCGTCACCGGCGAGCAGGTCAACGCAGAAGCGCAGATGATTTGGCAGGATTTTAAAGCATAGTAAAACGGCACTAAGCAAAAGTCTCTTTTTTGCTTAGTGCCGTTTTTGCGTTGCGGTCTTCGAAATCGAGGATAGTCCCAGCTATTTGTTAATTGTCAGCTAACAGCATTATCCACGAAGTCGGCTAGATCCTGCCCCTGTTTGCCGTCACTAAGGCCGACTTGCAACTTAATTCGTGCCTTTTGGCCATTCAAGCCTTGACAGAAAATGATGCCCATTTTCTTAAGTTGCACACCACCGCCTTCGTAATTGTAAACGGCTTGCGCAACACCATTAAAACAGCGGGAAACGAGAACAATCGGGATGTTGCGATCCAGCAGCCGTTGAATGGCAGGTAAGGTGGTCGGCGGTAGATTGCCGGCACCGAGCGCTTCAATCGTCAAGCCGTGGGTATCTTCAGGCAGTGCATCGAACAAGGTACCATCCATGCCAGCATATGCTTTGATGAGGAAGACCTTGTCGACGAGGTGATCAATCGCACAGATTTCTTGATTAATCAGTTCTTGAAAGAATCGGACGCCATCTTTGGTGACCAAACCGACTGGACCGAATGTTGGTGTTCGGAAAGTAGCCACGTTGGTCGTGTGCGTCTTGGTCACGAACCGAGCGGTATGAATTTCGTCATTCATGACAACGAGCGTTCCCTTATTGCGTGAGTCGTCGCTGGCAGCCGTTTTAATGGCGCTTTGAAGGTTCTCCAGACCATCGCTGCCGATTTCGTTACTAGAGCGCATAGCGCCTGTCACGACCACTGGCATCGCCGAATCAAGGGTCAGATCAAGAAAATAGGCGGTTTCTTCCAGCGTATCCGTCCCGTGAGTGATCACGACGCCATCGCTGCCTTCTTTTTCCGCTTGGCGGATGCGTTTAACGAGTTCTAGCATCCGTTCTGGGGTCATGTGCGGGGATGGGAGGTTGAAAATTTCTTCAGTGGTGAGTTCGACGTCAGCAGGGACAAAACTGTCAGCACCAAGTAACGGGTTATGTTGGCTGGGCATAATGTCACCTTCGCTATTTTCAGTCATCGAAATGGTACCACCCGTATGCAAAACGAGAATATGTTTAGTCACGGTCATATCTTCCTTTCAAACGTTGTCGCATTTCATTATACGGCTCTTTATGCAGCCGCGAACAGCTAAAGTCAATGGCGCGAACACCCATAATTAGGTGTAAAAAAACACTTCTAAAATGAAGTGTTGAGGGAATCCCTTTTCAGGGAGTATGAGCAACCAGAAAGATATGATTACGAGAATCTATTTTAGCGAATCAATCTGGCAGCTAACTTGGTAAAAACCAAGAAAATACCGAGAAAATCGTGAGATATTTTTCACGTCAATTTTCACCTGTGATCACAAAAAATGTGAATGCGAACATTTCGGGGGTTCCCTTTCCACAATTTTCGGTGTACGATATGTCTCGTGACAAAATCTAGGAGTAGGAACCTGCGCGTTAAGTGCTGCCGGAACGGAATGTGAACGGCAGACGAAGACATGTGTCGCGGTGCAGGTGCCGCATTCGCCTGATATTTAGGCGTCTCCGAAAAAAGGAGATTGCAGCTTATGCAAGTATTATCGTTTAGTAGTCCCAAGCTTTCCACCCGGAACATGGTGTATATGGCCATGTTGATGGCGATGCAAATCGTTCTGGGCCGTTTCTCGTTCGGAACCCCTTGGCTCAAGATTAGCCCAGCGTTCTTTGCCACGATCCTCATGGGATATTATTTTGGCCCATGGTTGGCGGCCGGCGCTGCTGCGCTGAACGATCAGTTGTCAATTATGATCTTCAGTCCGGGAGCCAATTTCCCGGGTTTTACCATCAGTGCAGCCATTGCGGCAATGCTTTACGGCATGTTTTTCCACGGCAAGAAGGTAACGGTTCTTCGGACATTGCTCGCTGTCGGCATGGTTTTGTTGATTAGCAATATCATTTTGACAACACTATGGTTAAACATCATGGGTACGCCATGGCAAGGCATTATCTGGCCGCGAACGATCAAGAACGTGGTCATGTTGCCAATCCAAACGGCACTGTCTTATGGAACGTTAAAAGCCATTGAGCGAATTCGTCCCCACCTTTGATTGATTTGCTATAAAAGCAAGCGCTTTGAACAAGCCAGTCATAGATCGTATTTTTACATTAAAAATAGCCCCAGACAGATTGACCTTCTGAATGCTTTCACGATGGTCGGCTTGTCTGGGGTTTTTAATTGTTGGCAATCTGCCATATCGAGTATGTGCCCCAAAGTGGTCAACATGAAACCTAACTGATAGAATAAGAAAACTCAAAAAAAAACAGAAGGGCTGGCTGCTATGTTTGCTGGATTAATCATTGTGGTTGTGTTGGCGTTGGTAGGGACAGGAATTTGGGCACTGCAACTGGAACGGCGAATCGTGACGATGCAATTAGCAACACACAAGATGATGTTTCCGAACCAGGTGCGCAGCGGACGCAAGACTTATATTCGTAATTTGTATCGTGAGAATACAATTGCAAAATGGGTGCGGCGATTGGGACTGATAGGCAGTATTGTTGGTGGCTTGGCGCTTGCATATGCCATTGGCAATCAGTTTTATAGCGAATTTGGTCAATTACCCATCATCGGCAACTTCTACGTCTTTCCAACTGACTATTTAACTGAACGTGATCATGCACTATGGGTGCTGGCCGTGGCTACCATGATTGCAGGTGTTGCTTGGTCATGGCTAGCCAAGTGGCTCCATGATGACTTGCTGGCGGCAAATAAAACAACCGGTGTTCAAAGCGCCACCGATCTCTACTGGACACCAGATGAGATCATTCATCAACGGTTATGGTTAAAAATCGCACTGCAAGGTTTACTCGTTGTTGGCAGTGTGCTCCTGCTCATTGCAGCAATGACAGGCATGCTACCGAATCCGGGAGAGGCTTGGTTTTAGGATTTGAGCATAAAAAGGGTTGAAGCTGTTTGTACGGGAATTCCCGAATAATGTAGGTTTAAATAATTGAATCATAAATGATAATGGTCTTTCTGGTTTTTGCTTTCCGGTAGAAAACAGAGAGTTGGCGGAGCGGCGATGGGCTCAGTGGTGAGATTGGTCTAAGCGGAGTGGTTTTCTCCGCTTAGACCAAGGCCAGACTTTGAAACCGCGCATTTTGCGGGTTCAAAGCTGTGCCCACCACTCTAGCTTCGCGGTCGCCACCCCGAATCGCCGCGGAGCCAACTCGGAGTACCGGAAACCCCAAAGCGTAGAATAGAATTGGTACCAGAGGCTCAGAGGCTTGTGTGTAAGTAACTCAGGGAGTGAAGGAAAAACAGTTATCGTTCAGCTCGGAGGTTTCTAAACGCGCCAGCTCACGCTCTTGATTGAAACGCGTTCGCCAGACCAGCAACCTGCGTGTAAGGACCCTGAACGCAATGGCCAAAGCGCGGCCATCACGTTCAGGCCCACTTACACTCCGGTTTCTGAGCGGTCTGGCTCACGCTCTTGACTGAAACGCGTTCGCTGGCGCAGCAACCTGCACATAAGGACCTAAAGCCTAAATGGTCCAAACCCGACCATTTAGGCTTTAGGCCGCTTATGTTCCGGTTTCTAAACGCGCCAGCTCACGCTCTGCTCTTATTTGTGATAGAATATTGCCATGATTATGCCATGAGAAGGGAGGGTCTATTGATGCGATTATTAGCGCTTGATACTTCAAACGAAGCGATGTCAGTTGCTGTGTTAGATAATGATAAGTTGTTGGCGCAGACGACGATTAATCGAAAACGGACGCATAGTGAGCAACTACTGCCAGCGATTGATGATTTAGTGGCTGCTAGTGGCCTGCAGCCGGAGGACTTGGATAAGATTATTGTCGCAGATGGACCGGGATCCTATACTGGCATTCGAATTGCCGTGACGACAGGGAAAACATTAGCTTACACATTGAACATTGCCCTAGCTGGCGTTTCCAGTTTGGCGGTGCTTGCCGCCAACATCACAGATACAAAAGCGATGATTGTGCCAATTATGAATGCGCGCCGCAACAATGTGTTTACAGGTGTCTACCAATGGAACAAGGGCCGGCTGATCAATGTGGTTACAGATCGGCACGTGCCATTAAAACTACTGCTCACTGAATTAGCCACTTTGCACCAGCCGGTGATCTTTGTCGGCAGTGATGCGGCTATGTTTCGGGCTCAGATTATTGAGACCTTGGGCGGATTAGCGCAATTTGCACCGAGTTGGCTAAACTTGCCACAAGCATTACGTTTGGGACAATTAGGGAAAGATCTGCCGCCTGTGTCTGTTTATGATTTTGTGCCGCGTTATCTGCGGCTGACCGAGGCGGAACACAACTGGTTGGAAGCACACCCCGGCAGAGGACATGATGTTTATGTTGAGAAAGTTTAAATCGTGGTTCGATCGCACGACACCTGATGAATTGAGCTTTAAGCCACAAACGATCACGGTTCGCAATAAAGAGTATTTACTGCGGCGTATGACAGAAGACGATGTCGATGCAGCATTAGCGATTGAGCGACGGATTTATCATGATACACCGTGGGATCGTTACGCTTTTTTCTCTGAGTTGCGTAAAGTTCGGCATTCGTTGTATTTGGCTGTTGAAGATGCCGGTCAGTTAGTCGCATTAATTGGCACCTGGTTTACCTTAAGTGAGGCCCATGTGACCAACATCGCAGTGGACCCAGCATACCAGCACATGGGTCTGGGACGTTTTTTGATGCAGTTCATGATTGGCCGGGCGATTGATTATGGCAGTCAAAAAATGACGCTTGAAGTGCGGACGAATAACGACATTGCTAAGCATCTGTATCGGTCGCTCGGTTTTCAGGACGGGAAAATTAAAAAAGGTTATTATGTCAGCAATCACGATGATGCACTCGATATGTATCGGCCATTGCCGTAATCGATCATTATCGTCGTTGTAGAGGAGAACAATGTGGCAGCAAGGGAATTAATTTTAGCGTTTGAAAGCAGCTGCGACGAAACCAGTGTGGCTGTCGTTGAAAATGGTGACACAATCTTATCGAACATCATCGCCACACAAATTAAAAGTCATCAACGATTTGGCGGTGTTGTTCCGGAGGTAGCCAGTCGTCATCATGTGGAACAAATTACGTTGGTTACAGATGCAGCGTTGAAAGAAGCGGGCGTCACTTATGATGATTTGACTGCGGTGGCAGTCACATACGGCCCAGGGCTAGTAGGCGCATTGTTAATTGGGGTGACGGCTGCCAAAACCATTGCCTACGCTCATCATTTACCATTAATTCCGGTTAATCACATGGCAGGCCACATTTATGCCGCCCGTTTTGTGAAGCCGCTTGCGTATCCATTACTGGCACTGGCGGTTTCAGGCGGTCATACTGAGTTGGTTTATATGCGATCAGCTGGGGAATTCGAAATCATCGGCGATACACGTGATGATGCCGCCGGTGAGGCTTACGATAAAGTTGGTCGGATTCTGGGCATTCCATATCCGGCCGGTAAAGAAGTTGATCGGTTGGCACATCTTGGTCAAGACACTTTCCATTTTCCACGGGCGATGGATAAAGAAGACAATCTTGACTTTAGCTTCAGTGGCTTGAAATCGGCTGTTATCAACACGGTTCATCACGCCCATCAGTTAGGCCAAGAGCTCAGTCGAGAAGATCTAGCCGCTAGTTTTCAAGCGGCGGTTGTCGATGTTTTGGTTCACAAAACGCAAAAGGCACTGCATCAGTATCCGGTTAAACAACTCATTGTGGCCGGTGGTGTTGCAGCCAATCAAGGGCTTAAAGAAGCCATGAACGAAACCTTGGCTGTGAATTTTCCAGATGTCGATGTGATTGTGCCGCCACTTCGCTTGACGGGTGATAATGGCGCAATGATTGGCGCAGCTGCTCATATTGAATGGGCGAAGCAGCATCTTGCTTCAGAAAGCTTGAATGCTGATCCAGGATTGAGCTTTACCCACGCTTCATAATAAATGCAAGGCCGACAGCGATTTCGTTGACGCCGCCTAACTGTTTTGGTTAGACTTATCTTATAGATAAGTTTGTTAACGAAAGGATGATTCCCATGGCTGAAAAAACGATTATGTTGGTCTGTTCCGCCGGTATGTCAACCTCAATGCTGGTACAACGGATGAAAAAAGCAGCAGAGGCAGATGGCCTTGATGTTGATGTTTTCGCAACGGCAGCAGCAGATGCTGATAATAAACTTGCATCTGAACCCGTATCTGTCCTGATGCTCGGACCGCAAGTACGCTTTATGGAAAGTCAGTTTGCCGCTAAAGTTGCTGGTACTAATATTCCTATGGCCGTTATCGACATGCGAGCCTATGGGATGATGGACGGTGAAAAGGTTTTGCGGCAAGCCTTGGCGTTGATTGATGAGAAGGCTTCGAGTAAGTAGACAACAAAAATGGTGTTGGAACATCATTGACAGTTAACAATAGGCGAATGATTTTTCCGTAAAAGGAAAATCATTCGCCTATTATTTTCTCGGAGATGTTTTTTAAGGCTCAAAGATACCAGTGCCAAGGCGGAGCAATCGTAGGCCAGATGGGCTCGAAGCGCCGTCACAGCTCTAGCTACGCGTCGCCACCCCATCTGGCCGGAGATTGCGGAGTTTGGCACGACCAAGGACCATCTTTGGCCTAACCTATTTTGAATTTAAAGAACAGCAGTTTTAATTGTTATCAGCGTGCATATCTTCCAGTTGAATGCCCTTTTCTTCCCAAGCGTCTTCAACTTTAGCTGTTTGTTTTTGAACTGTTTCGAGTTCTGTCTGCAGTGTTTGCATTTTGACATAATCACTGAGGACGTCTGGTGCAGTCATCGCTTTTTGAATTTTGACCTCTTGTTGGCTAAGATCTTGAAGTTGCTGCTCTAAATCATCCACTTCCCGCTGAAGTTTGCGTTCAGCGCGGGCGTCTTCTTTGGACTGCTGGTAAGAGGTCGCACCAGCAGTTTCAGTTTTTGCCGTTGGCTGAGCAGCAGCTGCGGCGGCTGCTTCTGCCTGAGTTTCGGTGAGTTTTTCTTGATAGTAATCCCAGTTGCCCAGATAAGTAGTGCTGCCGGTCGGGGCAATAGCGACCACATTTGTTGCCAACTCGTTGATGAAGTACCGGTCATGCGAAACAAATAAGACAGTCCCGCTGAAGTCTTTTAAGGCCTGTTCTAGGACTTCTTTGCTGTTGATGTCCAAATGGTTGGTCGGTTCATCAAGCACTAAGAAATTATCGTGTTTCAACGCTAATTTAGTGAGTTCCAGCCGCGCTTTTTGGCCGCCAGATAAGGCACTGACCGGTTTTTGAATGTCGTCCGCCAAAAAAAGGAAGGCCGCGAGCACGGACCGGACATCCTTTTCAGGCATCATCGGCTGATCGTCCCAGATTTCGTCAATGACAGTGTTTTTAGGGTTAAGCTGTTGAATTTCCTGATCGTAATAGCCTACGTCGACATTGGCGCCAAACTTGGCATCTCCTTTAAGAAAAGGAATTTTTCCCAAAACACTTTTCAGTAAAGTAGATTTACCGACACCATTTGGTCCGATGATCGCAATTCGGTCAAACTTATTCACTTGAAAGTCAATCGGGCCAGCCATGGGTTTGTCCGGCTCATAACCAACTGTCGCCTGCTCGACTTTTAAAACTTCATTACCGCTTGGTCGCGTTGGGGTAAAGTTAAAATGCACCGTCTTATTATCGCCAGCAGGTTTTTCAAGCACATCCATTTTTTCTAATTGTTTACGTCGAGCTTGAGCCTGTTTGGTGGTGCTAGCGCGGACAATATTCTTGTCGACAAAATCCTGCAGTTTGGCAATTTCTTCCTGCTGCTTATTGTAAGCCTTCCAAGCTTGAGCTTGACGATCAGCTTTTTGCTTGAGATAGCCGCTATAGTTAGTTTTGTAATGTGTCGCGTGGTGATGATCTAATTCATAGATCTCAGTGACCACGTGATCGAGGAAATATTGGTCATGACTGACAGTTAAAATAGCGCCCGGATAGGTTTTTAAGTACCCTTCAAGCCAACTCAAGGTTTCAATGTCAAGATGGTTGGTGGGTTCGTCAAGGATGATCAAGTCGTGTTTTTCGAGTAGCAGCTTCGCCAGCGCCAATCGAGACCGCTCACCGCCAGATAAAGTGCCAACCGGCTTGTCATAAGTCGTTTCGCCGAACTGAAAACCATGTAAAACGGAACGAATTTCGGCTTCATAGCCATAACCATTTTGTACGTTAAAGTCATGTTGCAATTGATCGTATTGTTTCATCGTTGCCGCAAAAGCTTCTTTGTCGGCGATGAGTTGCGGATCACCGAGTTTAACTTCTAAGTCATGTATTTGCCGAGCCATCGCTTGTAATGGTGCAAAGACCGTCAGCATTTCTTTAAAAATCGTTTTGTCAGAATCAAGTCCTGAATTCTGTGCTAAATAACCAATTGACAGGTTCTTCATGGTTGTGACCTGACCAGCATCGGGTGGGGCAATACCAGTCAGGATCTCCAGCAGGGTCGTCTTGCCAATGCCGTTGGGCCCGACTAAGCCAATGCGCGCGCCGTTTTGAATTTCTAAGTTGACGTTAGCAAATAATTCATTGCCGTTAAAACTGCGGCCAACTTGTTGCGCCTGCAAAATGATCACAGGGATACCTTCTTTCACAATAATCGTTAGAACCTAATATACCATAGTTTCGTTCATCGGCGCGCGTTCCCCGATGGTCCCTGGATAATAAAAAATTTGCTTGTGAAGATGTATCCGCTTGCCTTCACACTATAAACCAGCTAATATAAGCAAGAGATACTATGTTGGACAGTTCACATGTTCTGCGTGGGAATACTTCTACAGGAGGCTTGCTTATATGGCGGAAACAATCATCCCCAAAGCAACGGCAAAACGCCTGCCCGTGTACTACCGTTATCTGAATTTTCTAGCCAATTCCGGAACAACCAAGATCAGTTCGACTGAATTGTCGGACGCAGTGAAGGTTGATTCGGCAACTATTCGGCGTGATTTTTCATACTTTGGTGCATTGGGTAAACGCGGTTACGGCTATGATGTCGTCGATCTACTTAATTTCTTTAAAAAGATTCTGAATCAGGATCGGTTAACCAATGTCGGGTTAGTCGGTGTCGGCAATCTTGGTCACGCGCTGTTGAATTACAACTTTCGGCAGGCAAACAACATTCGGATTAGTGCTGGCTTTGATATTAATCCCGAATTAGCTGGTACCATCCAAAGCGGTGTCCCAATCTATCCCATGGATGAAATGATCAAACAGATCAAGGATCAGCAAATCGAAATTGTGATTTTGACGGTGCCGATTGATGCTGCGCAACACATTACGGATGATTTGGTTAAAGCAGGGATCAAGGGCATCATGAACTTCACCCCGATTCGCATCTCTGTACCAAGTTATGTTCGCGTGCAAAACGTTGACCTAGCAACAGAATTACAGACGCTCATTTATTTCTTGGAGCATTACGGGCCGACTTTAAAAGAACCAGAAGCATAATTTGTCGAAAACGCCGCTAGTCGGCGTTTTTTGTTTGGAAAAAACGTGAGAGCAAGTCGTTCGATAAGACTTGCTCTTTTCGCTTGCCTTTTTAAGTGTACTACGTATAATAGTACACATAATACGAAAGGGGGCGTGGTCATGGCGACTGATCCGTATGCCCATTTGGCTTACTACGAGCGCCTTGTGTTGCAAATTAAAGCACAAGTGGTGCAAGGCGTGTTGCTGCCAGGTGACAAATTGCCATCGGTGCGAGAGATGGCAAAACAAGAGCAGCTCAATCCCAACACGATTGCAAAGGCCTATAAGCAGCTTGAAGCAGATGGCGTGATCTATGTTGAGCCAGGACGCGGCTCGTTCATTGCCGAACCGTTAAGGCAGGCCAATACAAAAGATATTGCGGCATTTCGGCCTAAATTTGATGCCTTAGTGGTTGAAGCGCAGAGTTTGGGAATCAGCATTCCCATTCTGCAGGCATGGCTCAATGAGAAGGAGGGACAAGCATGAGTTTAACGATCACAAAATTGCAAAAAAAGATTGCCGATCAGGCTGTACTGAATAACATCACATTTTCCTTATCACTAGGGCAGGTGGTCGGGCTTGTCGGGCCTAACGGTATTGGGAAAACGACCATCTTCCGAACAGTGACGCATCAATATCGTGCGGACGGGGGCACCATTGAGTTGGATGAACAGGACTTGACCGACCATCCGGAACAACGCGAAAATCTTTTTTACCTTGATAATCAACATCTCTTCTTCCGTAAATACCGGCTGGATAAAATCGCCGGCGATTATCAATTGCTCTATGCGACGTTTGATCAAGCGCGGTTTATGGCGCTGATCGAAAAGTTCGGCCTGCAAGGATCACAACGTTTTCAGAGTCTTTCAAAAGGTTACCAGGCATTGGTGATGGTGGCGTTGGCGCTGGCGAGCGGGGCACCGTATGTTTTTCTGGATGAACCATTTGATGGGTTGGATTTGCTGATTCGCGAGCGGATTGTCAATTTGGTGGTAGATGCTGTTGCTGATGGTAAACGAACCTTTCTCATCGCCTCACATAATCTAGTCGAATTAGACGGCTTGTCAGATCGCGTTTTGTTCGTTAAAGCCGGTCGGATCAGTCAGGACTTGACGCTAGAGGACGTCAGACAGCAGGCGATCAAGCTGCAGTTAGTTTTCAAAACCAAGGCGATTCCTGATGTGATCAAGGAACAAGGTCGGATTCTGACCATTCGTGGACGCGTGATCGAAGCGGTTTTCCCGCATTTCACACCTGAAGTCAAGGCCGCGATTGCCGCCGAAGAACCCGTGCTGAATGAGAGCTTGCCGTTATCGCTATCTGATTTATTTAAAGTTGAGTTTCGCGCCAAAAACGCGGAGGTGAAATAAATGGGTGAAGATCGTTTATTGAAACTGGTAAGATCGCGACATAAAGTTTTGTTGCGGGTGATGGTAGTCTTTGCACTGTTGCTGTCAGCGGTGAATTTGGGTCAAAGCATACAAAACTATCATAACGAGCAAAAATACGTCATGGACTTAGCGCAGTTTGAAGAAAGTAAACAAGAGGCCAAGAAAAATCATCTTACTTTTTATAACAATAAAAGTTATGAAGAGTATCGGGAAGACCAGCGTCATCTTTTTATTCCAAATCAAAAAGGGCAACTTTTGTCTGACCTTATTAGTGGTCGCTTTTTCACGGTTGTCTCGTATTTGATTCCGCTAATAGTCGGTTTAGCAATAGCCAGTATTGACCAAGCGAGTGGTTTTAATGCAGCCATTTTCAGTAGTGGGTTTCGCCGAAGAAGGGTATTTGCAACACGTTATTGGTATGGTTTTCTGAGTCTTCTTGGTGTGATGATGCTTGGCTCAGGGATCACCATCATAGGTTATTATGTTGCCATTCCTGCTATGTATGTCGGATTGAGTGGGATGAATCTTTTAGGTGTTTTGCTCATGAATATAGCGGTTGTTAGTTTCATGTATACAATCGGCACCGCCATTGGTACGATTTTCGCGTCACCGTTTTGGATGGGGGTCTTCGGGCTGTTCGGTACGTGGTTTGGGGCAACTGCAGCAGATCGACTGATCTATTCAACGATGCGTTCGAATCCAGTCCGGTTATCAGGCAACAACTTATTTTTTGCCTACTTTATTGCCGCGATGGTTATCAGTATTATCGGCTATTTTGCGACGAGATGGTTATTTGCCCACATTTCGCTGGAAAATGCGGGCAATGTTCTCTTACTGCCAAAATTACGCTGGGTGGTCATGATATATGCATTGGCTGTCATACCATACGGGCTTGGTCAGTGGCTGTTAAACAATGAGCTGCTTTCTTATACCGTTTCAATCATAGCCATTCTTGCTCTTGGTTTCTGGTGGTGGTATCGGGAACGACCCCAGAAGAAACTTGCTTGAAGCTTGAATTTAAGCGCAAAAACACCCGCAGACAGTGAAATCTGCGGGTGTTTTTGAATGATCAATCATACGGGGTAAAGATAATGTAGTTTTGGTCCGTGGTTGCCTTAAAGTCAAACTGCGTGTTCTTCGCATTTTGTTTTGTCTCTTCATTGCTGATGGTTTCGGTTTGCAGCCCCAGAGCTGTCCGAAGTTTGTTGGAGATTCGTTGCATCTCAGCGTCGGAAGCAATCTGGTAAGCACCATCGCCGACCCATGCGTTGACACCTTGCAAATGATCAGTCGAAACTGTTTTTGCGGCGTCACGGTAATTCAAGAAAATACTTTGCATATCATCAAAACTCATATTCGTGGCAATATTTTTTGAGATAGTGTCCATGAGCTTGGTAAAATTGCCAAGTGATCCAACAGAAATTGCTTTTTTGAGAATGGCCTTGATGACTTGTTGCTGCCGCTTCTGTCGGCCATAATCGCCCTCTGGGTCAGAGTGACGCATCCGTGAATATGCCAACGCCATATTGCCATTGAGATGCATGGGGCCTTTCGTGAACTTCTGGTTGCCAGTGTATGGATCCTGAAAGGAAAACGGTACGACGACATCAATACCGCCGACAGCATTGACGACTTTTTCAAGCGCCCCCATGTTGATTGTTAGGTAGTAAGAAATCGGGACATTGACCAGCTTGGAAACAGTGTTGATCGCCATGTCCGAACCGCCAACGTTGTACGCGGCATTGATCTTCTGCATGTTGAATTCCTTTGTGCCAATTAACTCTGCAGCGGTGTCACGCGGGATACTGACCATGGTTGTTTTCTTGGTTTTAGGATTAACGACAGCAACAATCATGGTATCAGAGTTGCCTTTTTCAATCCGACCATCAGCACCAGTATCGACGCCTAGTAGCAAAACGGCGAACGGCTTCTTGTTAGCAATGTCGGTACTGACATGTTTGGTCGCATGATATGTATTATTGATGGCATATTTTGCCTGACTGTATAACCGCAAGGCATACGCACCTGTTGTGAACAGACCAACCACAACGATTAGGCTGATCAATTTGCCCCAGCGAAAACGCCTCGGCTTCTGTTGTTGTTGGCGGCGATTAGAACGGGTCTCCATGTTTGAACTGCTCCTTCACAAAATCATTATTTCTATTATAAGGGATGAAAGCAGGGGTCAAGGTTAATATTCGATTACGATTATAGGGTGTGGGCGAGATAGTAAAGCCAAACCACCCACAAAGATCCAAGGCGGGCGATAATAGCCGTGCTGACTGCGCCAGTGTGTCGATAATCATATGCAAGAACAAGTCCAACCAATGTGGCGCTTAACCAGTGTCCGCCCGGTTGCGTTAAAGCAAACAGGAGACTAGTGATCAAGGCACCGCCAAAGATACCGGTGACATTCACAAGATTACCGAATAGAACTTTGCGATAGGTTAGCTCTTCCAACACAGGAATAGCCAATCCGATCACTAGGAAATACCACGGATTAGTTGCCATACTGGACAGCTGCTGATGAATTAGGCTGCTAGTTTGCGGTATTTTGAATAAAAATGTTTCTAGCCATGAACCCACAAGCTGAGCGACCAAAACGCCAACGATACCGATTAGTCCCCAGAAAACCCGTTGTTGTGGGGCGGCAACCCCAGGTTCTTCGATGGCGTTGGCAATGACTAACTGTCGCTCACTGAAACCAGCGGCAATCATCGCCAGCACACTGATCACAGTAGCAAGACCTAAGCTGATTCGGCCAACGGGTAAGATTTGGAAAATCAGCAAGTTACCAATCAGCGCCACTAAATAGGCACCAATAATGGAAAGTCCATGTTTTTGTAGTGACATAAAGAGCTCCTTTAAAAAAATGTCTGGAATAAGTATAACATTCCACGGTTTGGGGTTGCATTCAACCGCAAAACTCGTTATAGTTACTTCTGTAGTTAGCACTTAGACATAACGAGTGCTAAATCAAAAAATGTAATGTGGAGGGATTGCCTTGTTAAAACCATTAGGAGATCGCGTGATTGTCGAGGTCGTTGAAGAAGAGGAGCAGACAGTTGGCGGCATCGTTTTAGCCAACAACGCAAAACAAAAGCCGCAAACCGGCAAAGTTGTTGCAGTAGGTGAAGGCGCTTTGACACCAGAAGGCAAGCGTTTGCCAATGGCCGTCAAAGTTGGCGATACTGTATTATACGACAAATACGCCGGCTCTGAAGTGAAGTATGAAGGTCAAGACTACCTTGTATTGCATGAAAAAGACATCATGGCAATTGCGTAACTAAATAATCGATCAATTTTGAGGTGAATAAAAACAATGGCAAAAGAAATTAAATTCTCTGAAGACGCACGTGCTGCAATGCTGCGCGGCGTTGATCAGTTGGCAAACACAGTTAAGACAACCTTAGGACCAAAAGGCCGCAACGTTGTTTTGGACAAGAGCTATGGCTCACCGGAAATTACCAATGACGGTGTCACAATTGCGAAGTCCATTGACTTGGAAGATCACTACGAAAACATGGGCGCCAAGTTGGTTGCCGAAGTTGCTTCCAAGACAAATGACATTGCTGGTGATGGTACCACAACCGCAACGGTTTTGGCACAAAGTATTATCCGCGAAGGCATGAAGAACGTTACAGCCGGTGCTAATCCTGTTGGCATTCGCACAGGGATTGAAAAAGCAACTAAGGCTGCCGTTGACGAATTGCACAAGATTAGCCACAAAGTTAATGGTAAGAAAGAAATCGCGCAGGTTGCGTCCGTTTCTTCCTCAAATACAGAAGTTGGTAGTCTGATTGCTGACGCCATGGAAAAAGTTGGCCACGATGGTGTGATTACCATTGAAGAAAGCAAAGGGATTGACACTGAACTCTCTGTTGTTGAAGGGATGCAGTTTGATCGCGGCTATCTGAGCCAATACATGGTCACCGATAATGATAAGATGGAAGCTGACCTTGACGATCCTTATATCTTGATCACCGACAAAAAGATTTCCAATATTCAGGACATTTTGCCGCTGTTACAAGAAATCGTTCAACAAGGTAAGGCACTGTTGATCATTGCTGATGACGTTGCTGGTGAAGCATTGCCAACCTTAGTTCTGAACAAGATTCGTGGTACCTTCAATGTTGTTGCGGTTAAGGCCCCTGGCTTTGGTGATCGGCGTAAGGCTCAACTTGAAGATATCGCTACCTTGACTGGTGGTACCGTGATCAGTTCTGACCTTGGCTTGGATCTTAAAGACACCAAGCTTGAACAATTGGGTCGTGCCGGCAAGGTAACGGTTACCAAGGACAACACCACGATTGTTGATGGCGCTGGCTCTAAGGATGCCATTGCTGAACGGGTTAATATCATCAAGAAGCAAATTGATGACACGACCAGTGACTTTGACCGTGAAAAGTTGCAAGAGCGTTTGGCTAAGTTAGCTGGCGGTGTTGCGGTTGTCAAGGTTGGTGCCGCTACTGAAACTGAATTGAAGGAACGCAAGTATCGGATCGAAGATGCTTTGAATGCGACCCGTGCCGCGGTTGAAGAAGGTTATGTTGCTGGCGGCGGTACAGCTCTGGTAGATGTTTTGCCTGCAGTTGCTGCTTTGAAAGAAGAAGGCGACGTTCAAACCGGGATCAACATCGTGCTACGTGCGCTTGAGGAACCTGTTCGCCAGATTGCTGAGAACGCCGGCAAAGAAGGTTCTGTCATCGTTGAACAGCTGAAGAAGGAAAAGCAAGGCGTTGGTTACAATGCCGCTACTGATGAATGGGAAGATATGGCTAAGTCAGGTATTATTGACCCAACCAAAGTGACCCGTTCTGCATTGCAAAACGCCGCTTCCGTTGCTGCTTTGATGCTGACGACTGAAGCCGTTGTTGCTGACAAGCCAGATCCAAATGCAAATAATAATGCTGCCGCTGGTGCTAACCCAGCAGCAGGCATGGGCGGTATGATGTAATTTCTGCCTATTCGTTCAACAAAAGCACTGGCTTATGCGCCGGTGCTTTTGTTGTTTACATAGTGTGCTTTTCAAGTTTTCAAGGTCACTTTATGAAGTT